>CAYRJU010000005.1:0-90351 GCA_964424735.1 uncultured bacterium | reverse complement strand
CTGGAATGTCGATTCCAATCACTCTAGGCATATCTTTTTCCTTCCAAATAAAATAACATGCTACCTTGTTAAAACACAACCTGTTCCACTGACCCGTTCGGCAGTAGAGCAGAAGGGTTAACGTCCTCTCAGACGCCCCCTCGTCATAAACCCTTCATACCTTTTCATAAGTAGGTGAGACTCAATCTGTTTCGTCGTATCTAAAATCACTCCTACTAAGATGAGAAGGGAGGTTCCACCAAAAAATTGGCTGATATTGGCATCTACTCCCATCAACCGGCCTACAAGCATGGGTAAAATGGCGATGATGGCGAGAAAGACTGCCCCGGCGAGCGTGATCCGGCTCATGGTTTGCTCGAGATAATCTTGCGTAGGTTTTCCTTGCCGAATGCCGGGAATAAAGGCTCCATTTTTCTTCATGTCAGAGGCGATCTGTTCCGGCTTAAATTGGGTCGCTGTCCAAAAGTAAGTAAAAAATAGAATCAACGTCACATAAAAGATGACATAGACCCAAGTTCCAGGGGTGAGATAGCTGGTGAGCTGACCAAACCAGGTTCCTCTACCCAAAAATTGCCCAATGCTTGCTGGGAACATGAGAAGAGAAGAGGCAAAAATGACCGGAATGACCCCAGCATAATTGATCTTGAGCGGAATATGGGAATTCCCTCCTTGTACCTCATGTCGTCCGACAATACGCCGGGCATATTGAAGAGGGATTCGTCTTTGTCCCTGAATGACGAGGATGGTCCCCACCGTGATGAGCACAAAGAGTGCGCATAGGACAATCAACATCGGGAAGGTAAGTTGGCCCGCTTCTTGAGACTCCAAATTGAGCTGATTGATGATCGATCCGATGGTACTTGGAAAAGAGGCCAAGATCCCGAGAGCGATGATCAAGCTGATGCCGTTACCGACCCCTTTCTCGCTGATCTGCTCGCCAACCCACATGAGAAAAAGGGTTCCCGCCGTCATCGTAATCATCACCGTGAGATAAAAGAGAAAAGAGGCGCCGAAAATCTGCACATCCAGCATTTCAGGAATGATGATTCCAGGGCTTGTCCGATTGACTCTCATCACATAGCCGGCAAAAAGTCCCGACTGAAAAAGAGAAATCACGAGTGTGGCTAGCCGCGTCCATTTAGAGAGTTTCCGTCTTCCTTGATCGGGACTCTCGCGGATCTCTCTTTGTAAAGAGGGAACGAGCGCAATGAGGAGCTGCATGATGATAGAGGCGGTAATGTAGGGCATGACTCCGAGAGCCAGTACCGTCATCTTGGCAAAAGCGCCGCCTGAAAAAATATCGACCAGCTGAAAGAGATTCTGGCCGCCACCAGTTGCAAATTTAAAGAGGCTGATCGCCGCTTCCGCATTCACACCTGGAACAGAAACATAAGCTCCAATTCGGCAAACGGCCAAAAGGAGCAAAGTATAGGTGATCTTGACCCTGAGTTCAGGGATACTAAAGATGCGACGAATCGCCTCGATCATGGTTTAAACCTTTGTAAAAGAAACCTTGGTAAAAGGGATCTTCTTCTCGTTCAACTTGGCTTCTGCACCTTGAGAGACGCGGTGCGCTTCGATCTTCACTTTTTTAGTCAGATCGCCTTTCCCGAGGATTTTGATTCCACCCGGAGTTCTTCGTGGGATGAGCCCTTTTTCTCGAAGCGTCTCCACATTGACCGTTTCACCCGCCTTGAAATAGGCCTCGATTTTGGCAAGCGTGACTTCGGTAACCGGCTTGACGAATCTTCCCCTCGTAAATCCACGGATTGGCAATTTGCGATACAGTGGGACTTGACCCCCTTCATATCCAAATCTCTTGCTATATCCCTGACGATGGCTATCCCCTTTTCCTCCGCGACCTGCGTGGCCCCCTCTTTTAGAGCCAATTCCTCGGCCGATACGGCGCGATTTCTTAGGAGGACGAGATGTGTTTTGCAATTGTGATAAATTCAACATGAGCGTCAGGCTCCTCTTCTTGCAGCGAGATTTTTTTCTCGGTTTTTCAATTGATGCAGCGCTTTGAAGACTGCTTTTACCTGATTGAGCGGATTGTTCGAGCCGAGATTTTTCGCTACGATATTTTTCACTCCACCCAACTCGAGCACAGATCGTACTTTCGATCCCGCAACGACTCCTACCCCTTCTGCTGCTGGCTTCAAGAGGATCTTAGCGCCATCCCACTCGACATATACTTCATGGGGGATAGTCGTTCCCTCCATTTCGATAGTGTAGATATTTTTACGCGCAGATTCAGACCCCTTGCGAATGGCATCAGATACCTCATTGGCCTTCGCAAATCCGTAGCCGACATGACCCTGTCCATCTCCCACGAGAATGAGCGCAGAAAAACTGAATTTCCGCCCCCCACTCACGACTTTTGAGCAGCGGTTAATATAGAGAACCTTTTCTTCGAACTCAGTTCCGAAATCTTCCTGCCGTTTCTTTTCAAACTTTTTCTTCATAGATGAATATTCCCTCTATTAAAACTGCAATCCAGCTTCACGTGCACTATTGGCAAGCTCCGCGATAAGCCCGTGGAATTTATAGCGCCCCCGATCAAAAATGACCGTCTGGATATTCTTCTGTTTTGCGAGGTGAGCGATTTGCTGACCCACAGCAACTGCGGCCTCTTTTGACTTGCGCTTAATTTTGGAAGTCTTGGAGAGCGTTCCAAATCCAGCCAAGGTAACCCCCGCCTCGTCGTCGATCAACTGGGCATAGATGTGGCTATTGGTTTTTGAAACAGAAAGCCTTGGGCACTCTGCACTACCACACAATTTCTTGCGCACTCGCATCACGCGTTTACGGCGAGCTTCTCTTCGTTTTCTTTGCGACTTATCCATTATGCTTTCCCTTTAGCTGCCTTGCCCTCTTTTTTGCGGACAAATTCATTTTCATAGCGGATCCCTTTGCCTTTATAGGGTTCTGGAGGTTTCATTCCCCGAACTTGGGCCGCAAATTGTCCTACCAAATGCTTATCAGCCCCTTTGATCAGGATCGCTGTCCCTTTATCCACTTCAACCACGATTCCTTTGGGGATCATGAGCCAAGTTGGATGGGAAAATCCGAGCTGTAGGTCCAATTTATGTCCTTGAACATTGGCGCGATAACCCACACCAACCAAAGACAGTCGAATCTCATACCCTTCTTGAACTCCCACTACATTGTTCTTCAAAAGAGAGCGGTACAATCCATAGAGGGATTTTTGAGTGAGAAGCGCTTCATCGCACGCAAGGTTTGCTTCCTGCCCTTCCACTTTTAAGGTAAGCCCCGTGGGGAGTTTGAGGTCTAGTTGCCCTTTCGGTCCCTTGATCGAAACGGCTCCATCTGCTCCGGCTTTGATTTCTACGCCTTTCGGGATGGGGATAGGTGTCTTTCCAAGTCTTGACATGTCTTACTTTCCTTTTACCAAACTTTACAGAGCAGCTCGCCGCCCACTTTTAAGTTTCTGGCCGTTTCTCCATCCAAAACTCCCTTTGGAGTCGACAGGATCGCCACGCCCATTCCATTGAATATTTTGGGGATATCGGCATACCCGATGTATTGCCTAAGACCGCATTTCGAAATGCGCTCCAATCCATGAATGACCGATTCGCGGGTTTTCGTATACCGCAAAAAGATGCGGATTTTGTGTTTTTCTTCATTGACTAAGAAGTTCTCAATAAATCCATGATTCTTGAGAATTTCCAGAATTTTGACCTTGATGCGGCTGTGGCCCAAATCGACATAGCGATGCTGTGGATGTCGAGCATTTCGGATTTTAGTCAATAATTCAGCAATGGGATCATTAAATGCCATATTTCTCTCTCTTACTTAAATGGAAAGCCCATAAGGGTCAGTAATTCTATACAATCTTCATCGTTCTTTGCAGTGGTCACAAGGGTTACATTCATCCCTTGCGTCCGTTTGACTTTATCGAGGTTGATTTCGGGGAAAATTTGCTGATCGGTGATACCGAAATTATAATTTCCTCTTCCATCGCCCTTTTTGTTAAAGCCGCGAAAGTCACGAATACGTGGAGACACAATATTACAGAAGCGATCTAAAAAGTCATACATCCTTTTTCCACGCAAAGTGACCACGAGCCCAACGGGCTGATCTTCTCTGAGTTTAAAGTTGGAAATCGCTTTCTTCGTCTTTGTCACAATCGGTTTTTGCCCAGAAAGGAGCGCGAGCTCTTCGCTGTGCTCAGAAAGAGCGTTTTTATCTTTCAGAGCGTCGCCAAGTCCCATACTGATCACAATCTTCTTGAGAACAGGCATCTCCATCGCACATCTGTTTGGGTGTCGTGATTTATGCTCAGGTGCAATTTCTTCTTTGAACCTCTTGTATAATCTAGACATTTTTCACCTTCTTCTTCGCCGGTTTTTCCAACACGGGCTCCGCTGCCATTTTTTTCGATTTCAGACGCTTTCCATCTTTATCGCAAAGACATACATTCGATATATGGATCGGCGCTTCCATCTCTACAACTCTGCCGCCTTGAGTCTGCTGGGTTCTCTTCATGTGTTTTTTTCGAATGTTCACACCCTGCACGAGCACTCGGTCTTCACTTCGTCCAAGCACTTCTCCAGACTGTCCACGATCGTTTCCTGCAATGACGAGGACTCGGTCTCCTTTTCGTATCGCTTTACCCATCTTAAATGACCTCCGGAGCTAAAGAGCTGATCTTGATGAATCCTCCATCGCGAACCTCTCTGGCAACGGGTCCAAAGATACGGGTTCCGCGAGGATTGTTTTTATCGTCGATGATGACACAGCTATTGTCATAGAAGCGGAGCATCGAACCGTCGGGACGTCGAATATAACCCTTCGTCCGAACAACGACTGCTTTGACCACTTCTCCTTTCTTCACAGCCCCTTTGGGGTCTGCTTCTTTGATGGAGCAGACGATGATATCGCCGACTCTCGCATAACGTTTGCGCGTTCCCCCGAGCACCTTAAAACAGCGAACGCGCTTCGCACCGGTATTATCGGCGACTTCTAAATCGGTTTCTTGTTGAATCATACTACCTCAACTACGCGCCATCTCTTCAATTTCGAAAGAGGCCGGGTTTCCATAATGCGGACTTTCTGTCCAATTTCTAGGGCATCGCTCTCATCATGCGCGTAATACTTTTTAGAGCGCTCAATGACTTTTCCATATTTCTCGTGTCTCATCTTACAAGTCACTTTGACAGTGACTGTCTTGTCCATTTTATTGGAGATGACCACTCCTTCTGTCGTTTTGCGTCTTCCTCGTTCCGCGCTCATACTGCCGCCTCTTTTTGTTTCTGAGTCAAAATCGTGAGAATTCGGGCCTTTTGCTTTTTCTTCTCTTTCAAGAGGTGCGGCTTTCCCAATTTACGCTGGGTTGCCAGTTCCGTGCGCAAGCCAAAAAGTTCCCGATCGAGATCTCGAACTGCACCCATTAATTCTTTGACCGATTTGTCTTTCGACTCTTCTTTTTTCTTCTTTGCCATTTTATACCCTCTCCAATCTATCGACGAATTTGGTTCGGACTGGAAGTTTGGCTGCAGCAAGACGCAGCGCTTCTTGAGCCTCTTCACGGCTCACTCCACCAACTTCAAACAAGATTCTTCCTGGGCGCACCACAGCCACATAGTGATCTGGCGCCCCTTTTCCTTTACCCATTCGCGTTTCAGCGGGTTTTTTAGAAACGGGCTTATCTGGGAATATACGTATCCAAACCTGCCCCTTACGGCTGAAGGTTCGAGAAATGGTGACACGACAAGCTTCAATCTGCTGCGCAGTGATCCAGCAACGATCGAGCGACTGCATGCCAAATTCTCCGAATTCGACATACGATCCTCCCTTCGAAAGACCTGTCATCTTCCCTTTCTGTTGCTTTCTAAACTTTGTTCTCTTGGGCATCAATGCCATAGATTTAAGCCCCCATTGCTGTTTGTGGCTTTGGAGCCGTCACGATTTCTTCGCCTTTATTGATCCAGACTTTCACGCCAATGGATCCATAAGTCGTCTCTGCTCTTCCTTGCGCATAATCGATATCGGAACGGAGTGTATGCAGAGGCGTTCTTCCCTCTTTATACCACTCGACGCGGGCAATCTCTGCCCCCCCGATACGACCTGAAACCTGGACTTTGATTCCCGCGGCGCCCGCATCCATTGTTGTCTGCATGGCCTTTTTCAAAATTCTACGGAAAGGAATCCTTCGCTCTAGCTGTTTTGCAATTCCATCTGCGACGAGCTTTGCATCGAGATCGGGACGCTTGATCTCTTCGACTTCGATCCAAACTTCTTTACCGGTGAGTTTTCTCAGTTCATTTTTCAGAATATCGATCTCTGCACCCTTTTTACCGATCACTAACCCTGGTCTCGAAGTAAAAATCGTCACTTCGATTTTGCCGCTCATTCGCTTGATTTGAAATCTCGAAGCTCCTTGGCAAGCGGGCTTTGTCAATAGAAGGGCGCGGATTTTCTTATCTTCACCGATTTGATTGCCAAACTCCTGTTTGCCTGCAAACCAGTTCGAGAGCCATCGTTTCCTCGTGACAAGGCGGAATCCAATTGGCGATACTTTTTGTCCCATTTTTACCCTCCCATCTCAGTTGAAAGAACGATCGTAAAATGGCTCGTTCTCTTATTCACAGGAACAGATGATCCACGACTGCGGGGCTTTGCCCGTCTCAAGATGGGTCCTGGATCGATGCGCACCTCATGTACTTTGAGCTGTTCTCTACGCGCATCGAGCTGCGTGAGCGCATTGGCCACTGCACTATCCAGGGTCTTCTTAATCAATCGTCCCCCTTTTAGCTTAGAAGCGATCAGCTGCAAGCCCGCTTGATCTACAGAAAGCCCTCGAATGAGGCCTGCAGCGTAGCGCGCTTTTCGCGGAGAAATCCGAACAAATCGGGTCTTTGCTCTAGCAAATTGCATAGGTTATCCTCCTCCTGCCGCAGGGGCTGCCGCCGCTGTGGTGGCTGCCGCCGTTTTCTTCGGGTGACCTTTGAATTGACGCGTCGGGGAAAATTCTCCCAGTCTGTGGCCTACCATGTTTTCGGAGACATAAACAGAAATAAATTTTTTCCCGTTATGGACATCAAATGTATGTCCCACCATTTCGGGAACAATCATCGAACGGCGAGACCATGTCTTTATGACCTTTTTTGACCCTTCTCCACCCATCCTATTGATTTTAGCCATCAAGTGGTGGTCGACAAAGGGTCCTTTTTTTAGCGATCTTCCCATGCAATTACCTTCGCTCTTTTACAATCCATTTTCTGGTTTTTCTATTGGAACGGGTTCTAAATCCCTTTGCGAACTGGGCCCAAGGAGATTGGGGGTGATTCCCTTTTCCGCGCCCCTCGCCCCCCCCGTGTGGGTGGTCGACAGGGTTCATCGCAATACCGCGCACAGTGGGACGAATTCCCAACCAGCGAGACCGCCCCGCTTTTCCAATGACGCGCAGATTGTGCTCCGCATTGGAAACTGCACCAAAAGTGGCTCTGCAATGCTCATTGATCATACGCACTTCTCCAGAAGGCATACGGATCGTTGCATATCCGTTGCTCCTCGCAAGTAGCTGCGCCGATAAACCTGCCGAGCGGACGAGTTGTGCTCCCTTGCCGGGTTTCATTTCAATATTGTGGATGACAGAGCCAAGCGGCATGAATTTGAGTTTCATGCAGCATCCCACTTGGAAAGGGGGCTCATCGCGTGTTTCTACGACAGTTCCCACTTTGATGCCCTGAGGAGCCACAATATAGCGCTTTTCTCCGTCCCGATAGTGGAGGAGAGCAATCAGTGCAGAGCGGTTCGGATCGTACTCGACCGACGCGACTGTTGCCGGAATATTTTCTTTATCTCGCTTGAAGTCGATCAGACGGAGCTTTTTCTTGTGCGCAGCGCCCCCTTTATGGCGGCAGGTGATGTGTCCGCTGTGATTGCGGCCATTCGTGCGCGGCAGCCGTTTCATCAATGACTTCGGAGCCTTCTTTTCTGCTGGATCCAGTTCTAAAAAGACGGGTAAAACCAGCTTTCTTTGACCCGGAGTTGTCGGTCTAAAATTCTTGGGCATCTTTATCCTCCAGCCTCAATTGAGTCGCCCGGGCGCAAACTGACAACGGCTTTTTTGTAAGAAGCTGTCATTCCCTCAAACCCTCTCACTCTTCTTGCTTTTGGCTTGATAGTGAGGGTGTTGACTTTTACGACTTTCACTTTTTTTTCTTTGTAAATCTCTTCAACTGCATCCGCAATTTGTCTCTTATTCGCCTTGGGATGGACATCAAAAACAATTTTTGGCGTTTGGCAGCGGCTGACAGACTTATTGCTCTTCGCATTCACCAAATTCTCAAGAACGCGGCCCTTTTCAGTGACCCTCTTTGCCTTAATGATTTGATATGGGTTCATGATGCTCCTAATATCGCTAAAAATTCATCCACTGCTGAGTCGAGAACTACCAACACATTCGAACGGATGAGCTCATATCCATTGATTTGTGACAGCCACGCATACTCTTTTTTGGGAATATTGCGAAGGCTCTTCAACAAATTGGTGTGGTGTCCCTTTTTTCCCGCTCCGAGCTCGCAAAGAAGCAAAACTCTCTTGTTTAGCCCTGGAACGGCATCAAAAAATTCAGCCATTCTCTTCGTCTTGGGCTCTTTGAGTTCCCCTTTCTGGAGAATGTGGACTTGCCCGCCTTTGATCTTCTCGGCAATCAGGGTCCGAATGGCAGCCCGCTTTTCTTTTTGGTTGATCCGCACGTGGACATCAAATTTGGGTTTTGGACCAAATACAATCCCCCCCCCTTTATATTGAGGAGCTGCAAGATCCCCCTGTCTAGAGCGTCCCTGCCCTTTTTGCGGGTGGGGCTTTCTACCGGTTCGATTGATCTCTTTACGCACCTTTGTGCTTGCAGACCACTGACGCGCGTTGTTTCTCAGCGCCACGATGTAGTCTTTGATCGACTGGGGATGCGCTACGGCATCCTTGAGAAGGGCCTCATCGACCTGAACAGTGCCCACTTCTTTGCCATGCAAATCGTATTTCTTGAGTGTTGCCATGTCTTACCCTCTCTTCTTCGCTTTTCTAATGTAGACAATGCCACTTGGAGCGCCTGGAACAGCCCCTTCCACGAGAAGGAGATTGCCCTTTACGGCAACCACTCTTAAGTTCTGAACGGTTTTCCGATCGCCACCCATCCGAGAAGCTCTCTTGCCATTTGGAAAGCATCGACCTGGAGTGGAGCGCATTCCCGTTGATCCCATATGACGATGGAAACCAGAACCGTGAGCTGCCGGTCCGCCTGCCATATTGAACAGCTTTATGACGCCCTGAAAACCTTTTCCTTTGCTCACTCCCTCAACGTCGACAAATTGCACCCCTTCGAAAATACTCGCGTCGAGCTTTTGCCCAACCTGGTACTGATCGACCTCGTCGAGACGCGATTCATGAATCACGCGGCAAGGTTGAGCCCCCACTTTTCCAAAATGTCCTTTGAGGGGTTTTGAGGTTCTGTCTCCTTGAGATTTAGTCATTGGAACGCCGCCTAGCTGAATGCCATTGTATCCGTGCGTTTCCTTGCGCTTAATCTGTAATACCGTGTTTGGTTCTGCAAGTATGACTGTGCAGACGACGACTTTGCCGTCTTTGTCGAACACTTGCATCATCCCTTTTTTCTGGCCAATAAATGTCAGCGGCATAGGTTTTCCTTCTTGTTTAACATACCGGGAGCGTGTGACGAGAAAAGGGAGGAAATCCCTTTTTTTGACCTACGCGCTTAACCCAAACTCCCTAAAGAGGAGGGTGGCATGCGTGAACTTGATTCGATCGACTCTTTGCGATCTCATTAAATATCGGTAGACCAGCATAGTCAAAGTCCTGAATTTCCCTCAACTGTTTTCTTTGGGACCTCGATTTTATCTCCATTTCGGAGGAGTTTTTTCCTTCGAAAAAAGGTCTTGTCTGTCTCGGAAGTGAACCCGACTTTTGATTTGAGATCGCAAATCCGAGAGCCCACCGGCAATACGAGCTCGAGCGGCCCTGCGATCGCGCCTCCAACGCTTACCCGAATCTCTTTTAACTCCTCTACCTGAAGGTGCAGGGGCGCATCGACGACTTTTTTTAAGGGGAGAGTTTTGAGATAGGCGTTGGGTTTGACCCCCGCTTTTCGAAGAACCGCCTCCACGGGCGTTCCCTCAGGGACCCAATATTCCCCGCTCTTTTTGACCGCTCCTTCCACGGTAACTAAAATTTGGGCTTGGTTTTCTTTGATTTTGCCGAGCGTGTCAGCTGCCCTAGAACTATTGATCTTGGAAATCACAACGAGAGAGACGAGAATTACGAGGAAGAGACCGAGAAGAGTCCATTCGGAAGAACTCAAAGATTTCATAAGAGAAGCCTTGCCCGCAGCCTCTAAAGCTGCGGGCAGAAGGGTGTTTAGTTGATACCGCCCGTTACGGAGGCGCCCTTGTCGATCCATTCAAAGAATTTGACCGGTTTATAGGTCATATTTTCTTTGTAGAAGTAGGCTACCAAGGCTAAAGTGGTGGTAGCGAGACCGAGTGGAATGAGGATCGGCGCCGAAAAGACCATGCCATAAGTGAGAGTGAGTAGTCCCAAAACTCCACTGACCACAGAAGCCACAGCCTTAGCGAGTCGCCAAAAGGCCTCCGTTTTGGTCTCTTGGAATCTCTGTTTCAAAGCGTCCATTTTTGTGGATTCGATTTGCTGGAGGTGATGGTCAGCCATCTGCATGTCTTCTCTAGCCATAGCCGCATCCGTAGCATCAGCGCCCAAACAGCACATATCCGCCATATCTTTCGCTGGGGTGCTATTGAAGAAAAGAGACAGAAAATAGAGCCACGTAGCACCGAAATCTGCCAAATTGTGAACTCTCTGAATATGCCCACGTCCCGAATACCCTTCAGGACCCTCTACCGTTCCCCATTCAGAAATTGCCTTCATGCCGTCCTGAGTCGCCGCTGGCAGCCGTGAAACAATCAGCCAAGTCCAAGCTGTGAGGAGTTTGCCAGAGAGCTTTTCAAAAAAGGCATACATCGCATCGCCCATCTCTTTGAGAACCGTGGCGGCGGCATAAATAACTTTTTGGAGCCCTTGCAAAGTGCGAAAGGCAATACTGGTCTTTTCTTCCGCTTTAACAAGATGTTCTCCCCAAGTGCGATCTGCATTCGGGTTGGTGTGCCCGGAACTATAGGTTTGATCAACACCAGCGTGGTTTTTGATAACGACAATTTGCGGAACAGCGACAGCCATGATATTTCTCCTTCTTTTTTGAAGGCAATCATCATAGAAATCACCCTATTTATTGTAAAGCGAACTCTAAAAATTTTTAGACGCGGATCGATTGACTGAGATCGATGACTTGATACTTGCCCTCTTCTTTGAGAAGATCACGCCGCGCGGCAACCATCGTCGCTGTCGCTGCGAGGAGAAGACTCAAGATGGCGGGAAGGATCGTCATTCCAAAAAAGAGCGAGAGAAGAGCTAAGACACCAGTCGCAATGGACAGGATCGCCTTGGCAATCCGGAGCATTTGGTATTTGCGGGTATGGGCAAAGGCCTCTTTGACCTGCCCTGTTGAGACTTCTTCATAGTGAAGCGCTTGGTTGTGTTCGGCAATAGAAACCCCGAGATCGGTCGCATCAAAACCAAATTCGGCAAGCGCTGCTGTCTGCCGAGCCAAAGGAGTTCCGAACAAAAATGCCCAGCTGAGACCCCAAGAAGATACGGCGTCCAATACCGAACGGACGGCCAAAGAGGTCTTTTTTTCAGGAGAAACACCGTCATTTTGACCCAATTTCGAAAGGGAGAGATAGGCTTCTTTGGTCGCGGAGGGCAAATTGACCAGTCCAATCCCCGACATGGCTGTACCCAGATTCTTCTCAAGTAGTCGGAGAGCAGGCGACGGAACAGCTACGACTTCGTTGTAGATACGAGAAATGGTTCGAATCAGGCTCAAAGAGCGCAACGCTCCAATCGCCCTACCCGGATACTCGATCAGCCGCGTGAAAAAAGCCTGATCTGCTTTGCTATTTTGATTTTTATCTAACCAGTTCTGATCAATTGCTATAACCATCAACACCTCAACTAACATAATACAAATTGAGGAAATTAAACGGAATAACAGAATAAATTTCTAATTAATGATAAATAATTGACTAGATTTAGAAAGCCCTCGGATCCAATCGGCGGCATTCATCGCCTTTTTCCCTTCAGGCTGCACTTCAAGGAGTTGAAGAGCCCCTTCCCCGCAGGCAATCACTCCATTCGGTGAGAGGAGCTCTCCCGGATGGCCCTTTCCAGAGGCCAAAGTGGAGCGGAGGATTTTGACTCTTTTTTTCTCTTTTCCATTTTGAAAAAAAGACCAAGCTCCCGGTTTGGGAGAAAGGCCCCTGATTTTGTTATGAATTTTTTGAGCGGGTAATGTCCAATCGATCTCGCTTTCCTCAGGAGTCAATTTAGCGGCGTAGGTGACTTTCTCGGGGTCTTGCGCCTCTCTCCTCGGCACGCCTTTCTCAAATTGGTGAATGACTCCCAAGAGAAGGGGTTTGGAGAGGTTGAGGAGTTTATCTTCCAATTCTCCATGCGTCATATCGGCTTCTATCGGCAGTTTTGAAACGGCGAGCACATCTCCCGCATCCATTTGGCGCACCATTTTTTGAATGGATACCCCGGTCTCTACTTCCCCTTCCATGAGAGCCCTTCGGATGGGAGCAGCTCCCCGAAATTTTGGCAAAAGGCTCGGATGGACGTTGATGCAGCCAAGAGAAGGAATATCGAGGAGTTTTTGGGGCAAAATCTGACCAAAAACGACGACGATATAGAGATCGGCTGATAATTTGGCTATCTCTTCTAAAAATTCGGGATTGGATGCTTTTTCGGGCTGAAAGATGGGAATTTTTAGCGCTTTTTTCAAAATGAGCGATTTGACGGCGGAAGGAAGCGTTTGCAGATTGCGTCCCTGAGGTCGATCGGGCTGCGTGACAACAGCCACCACTTCTACCCCATGATCGAGGAGATACTCGAGGCAATTGGCAGCGAAATCTGGGGTCCCAAAAAAGACTGTCTTAATCTTCGAAATATTGTTCTTCGCTTTCATTTTGAGCGAACTTCGTCACCCCTTCGAGTCCCAAAAGCCCCCGTTTTGAATTTTTACAAAAATCAATCCAGTGCTGGATCTCTTTAAAAGGTTCGAGCTGCTTTTCAATCTGACCAATCGCCTCTTCGAGATGGAGTCCCGAACGGTAGGTCAGTTTAAAGGCTTTACTCAAAGCGCTCCGCACTTCGAGAGGGAATTTGTGCCTTTTGAGGCCAATGATATTGATCCCCCCAAATTTATAGGGAAATCCCCCTCCAACCGTATAGGGCGGGACGTCTCGAGGAACACGGCTAAATCCGCCGACCATTGCGTAGCAGCCAATGCGGGAAAATTGATGAATAGGTGTCATTCCCCCAATGATGGCGCAATCTTCCACAACCACATGACCTGCCAGCATGGCACTATTCGACATGACCACTCGATTCCCGATTTCACAATTGTGGGCTACATGGCAATAGGCCATGATGAGACATTCATCCCCAATTCGAACAGTCGAATTCTCTTGGCAAGAAGAGTTGATGGTGACAAATTCTCGGATTTCGCATCTCTTTCCGATCACTACATAGGTCTTTTCTCCGCGGAATTTGAGATCTTGCGTTTTTGTCCCAATACTCGCAGAAGGCCAAATCACCGTTCCTTCACCGATCGTCGTATTGCCATCGATGTAGGCATGAGATTTGATCACGACGTGATCTTCAAGCGTCACCGTTTTCTTGACGACAGCAAAGGGTTCGATGGTGACATTTTTGCCGATCTTTGCTCCCGGCTCAACGACTGCTTGAGGGTGTATATTAGACATGTAAATCCAGTTTTTACAGTTGGTCTTTATCTACAAGGGCAAAACTCAATTCCGCTTCTACAGCAAGGACCTGCCCAATCATGGCCCTCGCTCGAATTTTTCCACCATTTCCGCTCACGTGGAGCCCTTTTACATGCAAGAGGAGCGCATCACCCGGCAAAACAGGTTTTCTGAATTTTGCATTCGCCACGTTCAAAAGAACAGCAATTTTTTTATCGTATCCTTTTTGGTGCACTAAAATGCCCCCTGTCTGCGCCAATGCCTCCAAAATCAAAACACCTGGCATGATGGGGACTCCTGGAAAATGTCCTTGAAAAAAAGGCTCATTGACCGTGACATTTTTTAAGCCCAGAATCTCATTTTCTTCCAAATTGATCTCGAGAATGCGATCCACGAGTAAAAAGGGATAGCGATGAGGTAAAATTTTCTCAATGTCTTTCGTGTTGAAAATAAAGGGGCGTCCTTGTTGTTCTCCCATTTAAAACCTCTCCAACATTTTTGCAAAAGCAATATTGCTCGAATGCCCGGAACGAACGGAAATGATATGTCCTAAAATGGGCATGCCGATCAATTTTAGATCTCCGATCAGATCTAAAATTTTATGACGCACCATTTCATCTGTAAACCTAGCCCCTTCGGGATTCATGATGCGATCCCCCTGAATGACGAGGGCATTTTCTAAGCCCCCCCCTTTGATGATCCCCTTCTCGATAAAGGGAAGGATTTCCTCATAGAGAGAAAAAGTGCGGCAAGGAGCAATTTCTTCTTTAAAACGCTTAGGTGTCAGGGAAACTGTGTAAAATTGGGAGCGGAGGAGAGTCGATTGGGGATAATGCAATGTATAACTGACCCTGAATTCATCGGCTGGAAGAGCGATGAGATGCACCTCTTTTTCAGACCAATAAATAGGGCTGGAGATTTTCAAAATCTTTTGGGGCACTTCCTGCTCTTTTATACCCGCTTTTTCCAGAAGATCGATAAAGAGTTTAGCGCTTCCATCGGCCGCTAAAATTTCGGGTCCTTCAACCTCGATGAGGGCGTTATCAATTCCCATTCCTCCGAGAGCCGATAGTAAATGCTCCACCATGTGAATGCTCGCCGATGCTACGGCAAGTCTCGTGCAACGGGGCGCTTCGCGAACAAATGAAAGGCGTGCGGGAATTTCTGGATGGCCTGGCAAGTCGGTTCGCTTAAATACCACTCCTGTACCAGCAGGCGCAGGCAAAATCTTCAAGGAGACTTTTTCTCCTGTAAAAAGCCCAACGCCCGAAGCGAGCACTTCATTTTTGATCGTTTTTTGCATCTCTGCTTTGGCAGCAGATCGAGAAATGGCCAACTGAGTACCTCTAAATCGATGGACGACTTAGGTAAAAAGTTAACTAAATCAAGGCTTTTACGGCAACTTTTTCTTCCGTTTAAAAAAAAGATAGGTAGCGATCCAGAACACACTCTGTCCTAAAATCGCCGTATCTCCCCAAAACGTGTAAAGAGTGGAATGAATTCGAACAGGAAAAGAAAAAAAGAGGCCTTCTGTCTTTTTTTGAGGATTTAGGATTTTAAAGGGTCTTCCAAAACAATCAATGCCAGAGCTCATGCCCGAATTGCAAGAGCGCAAAAGCGGGGTCCCATTTTCCGCTGCCCGCACTCTGCCGTGATCGAAATGCTGTCTTCCCAATTTGGTCCGAGGGAAATAGGCGTCATTGGAAACGCTCACAAAGAGCTCGGCCCCTTTCAACCGGAGATCTCGAATGAGAGAGGTGAATGTCTCTTCTAAGCAAATCGATATCCCAATGGGAATGGGAGCGGGAAAAACTTTTCCCTCTTTTCCCGCATCAAAAGAGCCAAAAATTCCGAATTGATCGCCGATAAAACGGGAAAAACGGATCCAATTCCGAAGAGGGATGTATTCTCCAATAGGCGCTAAAATTTGCTTTTCGTAGCGCAGATGGGGTTGAGCGGTTGGGCTAAACTGAAAGGCCGCGTTGTACTTGCCCATCAGATCCCGATCGTCAAGTCCAATAATCACATGAGCTCGATATTGATTGGCAAGAGCTTGCGCCAAGAAGGCATTGCATACCCTCCAAGAGCCCTGATAAAAGAGAGCAAAGGGCCTCTTGAGTGCAGGAAGAGCTTCTTCTGGGAAGAGATCTTTGACAGCTTCAAAATCGTAGATCGCCGAATGAGCTCCCAAGGGAAGAGCCGCTTCTGGAAGGACGATCAGATCGAAAGAAGTTTCTCCTTTAAACGTGCTCAGAATTTCTTTCCATTGAAGGACAGGATCTATATATTTTTCAGGATATTTGGAGTCGAATTCCTTTTCTTCAGGAGCCAAATTCGTTTGGACAAGAGCGACTTTGAGAGATTTGGAGATGGGAACATGGGTTTCGACCCAAGACTCTTGGGCAAGACCAAAGAGATAGGGAAAAAGAGCCAGACACGCCCAAACTCCTCCCTGTTTGAGAGACTTTTCATTCCAAGCCTTCAAAAGAGTTAGATTGACCAAAATGACCCAGAAAGAAAGACCATAAATCCCCCAAATAGAGGCAAACTGTAGGGAATACGGCGAATCTGCAAGGGCAAGTCCTGTTGGATTCCACGTAAATCCGCAGAGGAAAAAGAGGCGTAGCCATTCACAGATCACCCAAGCACCTGATAAGGCAAAGATTTTCGGCCAGCTGAGATCTTTTTCTACAAAAAAAGAGAGCATGCCAAATTGCAATCCCACCCCGAAAATCAATAAGAGATAGAAAGGGAGGATGAGAGGTCCCATGTAGTCAGGAGTAGCGAGCCACGAGAGTTGCACGCCTTGCACAAGGGTAAACCAAAGAGTGGAAACGAGAAAACGCTTGGGAAATTTCTCAACCGCTTTCCAAAAAAAAGCAAACCCAAAGGCAGCTGCGAGAGAGCCGAATCCGGGAATCCAGGCTGGCTGACCAAAGGCCGTTAAGACAAGACTGAAAAAGAGGAGTCCGTAATGCATCAGAAATTAGGTCTAAAAGATTTGGATTCAGTACCCTGTAAGATCACGACAATGAGCCCTCCCACAATTGCCATATTTTTTAGAAAGTGGGCAAGCTGTGGATCTTTCAATCCCCCATCCATGAACCAAAAGGGGTGCATGACGATGCTTGCCGGAATGAGGAAGAGAACGAGGAGCGTGGCCCCTAATTTTTCTTTGACTCCGAGAAGGACCGAAAGGGCGCCAAAAAACTCCATGAGGGTCGCTACGAGAAGGAGGATAGGAGTTAAGGGAATGAGAGCAGAGAGGCATTCATGGGCCTGATCGTAATAGCCGATGTTGAACTGCCATTCACACAAAGTCGCGTGCAGCGTCCTTTCCGACTCGTGCCAATGAAGAATTTTATTGAGGGCGCCAGCGAGAAAGATCAGACTGATCAGAAATCTCGCAACAAGGGCGAAAAACGAGCGAATGATTTTCATAAAAACGCCTGGATCGTGATAAACTTTGATGTTATATGAGACTCGGGTTTTGCGACCACCACATTTCGTTGATCTTGAAAAGAGCTGCCACCCAGAATAGGCCGCTCGACTTAACTTTAAGCACCTATTTTAAAGAACATAAGAGTTTGGGTGCGCACGATCGGAGAGTCATTGGAGAAACTCTTTACCAAATGGTTCGATGGAAGAGTTTGGTCGACCACCTCTGTCCTTCCACCAATCCGTTGGATCAGCTTCGCTGTTTTCAAAAAATATCTTTAGAAGAATGTAGACAAAACCCAAATATTCCTGAACCCATCCGGCTCGGGCTGCCCCCTTATCTCTTTGAGCGTTTTTGTGAGGCGTTTGGCGTGGAAAAGGCGCGCCTTCTCGCTCATATTCTCAACACGCAAGCCCCCACAACCCTCCGGGTGAATCTCCTCAAGACAACCCCAGAGACCCTTTTGGAGCGTTGGGCGGGAAAATTTGAGAGCCTTCGATGCAAAGAGGCAAAAGCGGGGATTCAATTGAAGAAACGGGAACCCCTGTTTAGCCTCCCCGAATTCAAAGAAGGGCTCTTTGAAGTGCAGGATGAGGGAAGCCAGCTCGTTGCAGATCTCGTAGAGGTCAAACCGGGAGAACATTTTCTCGATTACTGCAGCGGCTCCGGGGGAAAAACTCTCGCCATTGCTCCGAAAATGGAGGGAAAAGGGCAAATCTATCTCTACGATACTCGGGCAATCGCCCTTCAGGAGGCTCGAAAAAGGCTCAGAAGGGCAGGCGTACAAAACGTCCAATTCCTCCTTCCCAAAAAACCGGTTGATTGGCTCCTCGCCGATGTTCCTTGCAGTGGAACGGGCACGCTCCGCAGAAACCCCGATGCCAAGTGGAAAATCGATGTAGAAATGGTGAAACGGTTGATTGAAGAGCAAAGAAAGATCGTCAAAGAGTGTTTAAAATTCTTAAAACCAGGGGGCAAGCTCGTCTATGCCACTTGTAGTCTGCTTCCCGAGGAAAATGAGTCCCAGGTAGCCCATTTTCTCCAATCTTTTCCCCTCGTACTCGAAAAGCAGCTTTTCTTCCTTCCCGAAGAGGGAGGTAAAGATGGATTTTTTGCTGCTGTATTCAAAAAGCAAGATTTGATAAACTCATCCCCATTATGAAAATTGTATTTTTATTAGTGACTTTTGGCCTTTTTGCCAACCCCTTTACCAACTACGGCGCAAATCAAAAGATCGCCGTGCAAAACTCCATCCTTGCCAAAGTGAATGGGAAGACGATTTCGGTGATCGATCTGAAAAAGAAGATGGATCTGGTTCTTCACCAACATTACCCCGAACTGAGCGATTCCAATGTGGGTAAATTTCAGTTTTACGAAGCGAGCTGGCGCCGGGTCTTGCGCGATATGATCGATCAAGAGCTCATCATTGCCGATGCGCTCGACAAAGAGATCAAATTGTCCGATGGGGATGTGCGAGAGGCCATGGAAGAGCGTTTTGGTCCCAACGTCATGCAGACGCTCGACAAAATTGGTTTCACCTACGATGAAGCCTGGAAAATGATCAAAAACGAATTGATCGCGCAGCGGATGAACTGGTGGTTTATCCAGAGTAAGGCAATGAGCATTGTAACGCCTCAAGACATTCGGCAAGCCTACCGCACTTACTTACAGACCAATCCCCCCTATTCAGAGTGGAAATACCAGGTGATCTCTCTTCGTTTGGATACGCCCAATAACGAGCTAGTCGGACAAATTTTTGAAACGATCGAAACTTCCGGCAAATCGCCCTCTGAGCTTGAAGAAATCCTAAAATCTTTTGAAACGGTCCAAGCTTCTATTTCCAAGGAATTCGTTGCCAAAACGCAAGACCTTTCCGAGGCTCACAAAACAGCCCTAGAAAATTTGACCTTTAACACCTATAGCAAGCCCTCTTTCCAAAAAGGGAAAGATCAAAAAGCGCTCTACCGCATTTTTTATCTGGCAGAAAAAACGGATCATCCAGCGCCTGCTTTTGAAACACTTTCTGCGCAAATTCGGAATGATCTCATTGGACAGGCGATGGCGAAGGAATCGGAGAATTATTTGGGCAAATTGCGCAAATTTTATGGCTATGACAACGACCAGGCCATTCCCGATGATTTGCAGCCCTTTTCACTGCAATGATTCTCTCTGAACTGATCCCATTTCTAAAACAGATCGAGGCCAACCCTAAAAAAAGGTTGTCGCAAAACTTTCTCATCGATCCCAATATCCTCTCTAAACTCATAGCCCTGGCTGAAGTGAAGCCGGCCGATTCTATTTTGGAAATAGGGCCCGGGCCCGGAGCTCTCACAGCAGCCCTCCTCGAAAAAGGAGCCAAAGTCTATGCCGTTGAAATGGATCCCCCTTTTGCCAGCGCCTTGCACCGTCTCCAAAATGGACAGCTCTCTATTTTTGAGGGTGATTTTTTAAAATTTCCGCTGTCCCTTTTGCCAAAGCAGCTGAAAGTCGTAGCGAACCTGCCCTATCACATCACCACTCCGATCTTAGAAAAGCTCTTTACCTATGACTTTTCCTCGATCACGATCATGGTGCAAAAAGAGGTGGGAGAGCGGATGCAGGCAAAGGCAGGAACCAAGGATTTTGGGTCCCTTTCGCTCTTTGTGCAGTTCCATACAAACGTCCAAGGATCTTTCACAGTCCCTGCTGGATGTTTTTATCCAAAGCCCAAAGTAGATTCCATGGTGATTCGGCTCGATGCGAAAGATCGGCCCGCAACAGATCCTTTTCCTCTCATTCACACGGCTTTCCAGCACCGCCGCAAGATGTTGACGAGCACGCTTCCCTATCCGAAAGAAGAGATCCAAAAAGCCCTTTTAACCATCAACATAAGGCCCGACGCAAGGCCCGAAATGCTCCCTCTAGACAAATGGCTAGAATTAACGAAGTATTTGAAAACTCAGAGAGAACAGGATCCGCAGGATCGTAAACGGCAGGATAAGAAGGATAATGCACTCTCTTGAATTCCAAATTTTTTCCTGCGAATCCTGCCACTTGTGATCCTGCAAATCCTGTTCCTTCCGAATTTTAAACCCTTTTTAATGAAACCACCGGCTTACCTTTTCCTTTAAAACAAAGAAAAAGTTCCCCTTCACCTCTTCCAGCGCGATCAGATCGGCTTTTTCAAGAAGACGCTCTTTTTCTCCAAGAATATGAACCTCTCCAACTTTTTGCCCCTTGCGAATGGGAAGCTGATCGAATTTCCAGTGCAAAACAGCCTTACAACTGGGCTCTTCCGAAGGAAAGAAAGAAATGGAAAGAGGTGTGACGAGCGAAGCTTTTAAAGACCTTTTAGAACCAGGAACTTCCTTCGTAAAGATATTCTCTGGCCCCATGAGACGCCTCACCATCTTTTTTTCGGCAAAAGCCGCTTCGAAAAGCCGCTTTGCATCTTCAAAACGGCCCCCTTTGACCTCGCAACCGAGAAGAACCGCAACGAGCGTCCTCCCCTCATGCTCTGCGGCCATCACGAGCGTTTGTTTGGCCGCTGCCGTATAACCGGTCTTGCCCCCGATGGCTTTAGAATAATAGTGGCGACTTTTCGGCCTTAACATCGGATTGGTCAGCTTGATCTCTTTGGGGCGCTGTTTGTTGGTTTCAGGCTGGTTATAGGTAAGGGTTGAGACCAGTTTTCTAAATTTTGGCAATTTGAGCGCTCTGGAGGTCATCACTGCGAGATCGTAGGCCGTTGTCCAATGTTCGGGATCTGTGAGGCCATGAGGATTTCTAAATTGGGTATTTTTACAGCCAATTTTCGCTAAATATTCATTGACCTTCTCTACGAATAGAGGGATCGAGCCTCCGATATTTTCAGCAATGACATTGGCTGCATCATTGCCAGAAACGAGCATGAGTCCATGCAAAAGAGATTCCAAGCTGAGCATTTCTCCCAGCTTGAGCCCCATCATCGTGCCTTCTGGTTCGTGCCACCAAGGAGCTATACTCCCTTTTCCCGTTGTGGGTTTTGCCTTTAATGACTCACGACTTACGGTCATCACCCGATTGGAATCGATCCCCTGCTCTAAGACATAGAGAACTACCCCAATTTTTGTGGTGCTGGCAGGACTTAAAGGAAGGTGGGCATGTTTTTCAAAGAGAATGGCCCCCGTATCGGCATTCATCAAAATCGCAGAAGGAGAATGAATGTCCATTTCCAGCGGTTTTGCCAGTAGAGGGGTGGAAATACATAAGAGGAATAGAATCAGTCGCATCGCATCACCAAAAGGCAAATAGTAATGCAAGGATCAATAAAATACCAGACTTGACAAAGTTTGGTTTTTCAGCTAATCTGAGGCTACGGGCGAGGAATCAGGAGGAAGGCATGTTAAACCCTGTACAGATTGAAGAAGTATACAAACAATTCATCACAAACCTTCCCACTGTTGCCCATGATGGCATTATGACCATAGATCTCAAATTCCTTCACGATCAAGGACTTTTGCAAAGTTTACAAGAAGATCACAGCGACCCCGACGATCTGACACAGTATTTCCATGTCATTGAAAGCGTTGAGAAAGTGACTCTCTTCAACGAGCAATTCATCGTCTGGATCATTCCCAAAGCAGAGGGAGAGCAGCCCTTTACCTATGTCATGATTGCTCTCAACCATCCAGAGAAAGCCAATCTCGAAATCGTTTTTTCAACCTGCGGAGTCTACAATACTCCCCGCTATGTCTTGAAAGTGTTGCAACATTTTCTCGTAGACATGCTCGAAACGGAAGAGACGCTCACCTCTTTTGAGAAGAACGAATAATACCATTTATCAGAAAAAAGCTTGACTGCGAACAGTCTCAGAGTGGTTTAGATTTTGACAAACGCGAGGAGGTCCATATTGCATCAATATGGGCGACGAGCGTTTGTTAAAAGCTGAGCTGCTATGATGGCTGTTCCCAGTCGAGGTTATTTTTGATAGATGGTATAACAAAGATCAGGATGTTTTTTTCCTTTTGGCGCATATAGCGCACTTCGTCGATGCATTGACGAATGAAGTGAATGCCGAGACCTCCTGCCTCTCTTTCTTCTATGGGCAAAGTGGAATCCACAGCTTTGGCCTTCAAAGGGTTGAAAGGAGGACCTCCATCTTCAAAAGTGATTTCTGCGTGGGTTTTTAAACAACGAACCTCTATTTCCACCTTCTCAGGACGCCCTTGGTAGGCATGATGAATGATGTTGACAAGGGCCTCTTCTGAGGCAAGCGTCACCCGATGGAGAGTGGATGACTCAAACTGCATGGGTTCGAGCTCTTTTCGAATCCAATCCAAGATCTCGTGAAGCCGATCGATGCTGGCTATAAATTCCATTCTCACCATTCTGAGGAAATCGCATCGACCACTTTTTGTGCAAGTCTTCTATAAAGGGGCTTAGAAGAAGCCTGCATGGCCGACTCCGCGGGCTCCAATTGCCCCAAAGAAAAGGGAAGGACCGTAACCATTTGTCCCTCTGGATTTAGAAAAGTCAAATCCTGGATCGAATCTCCATCCACATAATCGTAATCGGCGTCTGCAGAAATGCGGTAAGGTCCATGGATGATTTCGCCATTTAGACAAAGAGACGCTTCCAGGGTTAAGATGCGCCTTCCTTCAGTTGCCAAGAGATTCTTTCTCACTTTCCCATCCACTTTTTGTGGATCGATGCGAAACCCCACTTTTTCTGTCTCCTCTCCAACGATGGATATCTGTAAGGTATAATCTCCCCCCTGAGAGCGAACATCGGCAAGCCCCGAAGAGCTAACGGCCCGAATGATTTCTGCCGTCAACATCCCCTCCTCATCTCCAACTACAAAGGGGATAGAAACGGTAGGACGTCCAACATCTGGAAAATCGGGTTGCCAGCGATAGCCGCAACTAGCGAGTAGGATCAGGCTGAATACTTTTAAGCTTTTCAAGGGCAGCCGCTGCAGCTTCGGTCTTCGGATATTTGGCAATCACCTTGTTGTAATAGATGATGGAGGCGGGCGTCTTTTTGGTCTTTTCAAAGAAATAGCCCGTTTCATAGAGATTTTGGGCAAAGATCTCCTGCATTTGAGCATAGAGCTTTTCCCCTTCTCTAAGCCGCACTTCTCGAGGGAAAGCGAGACGGAATTTCCGCAAATTGACCTCTGCCATGTCGAGCACATCGGGATCGAGGTTTTTTGCCTGACACTGGAGCAAAAATACCTTTTCTTTTTCGAGATAGGCCTCTACAGCTAGCTCATGTTTGGGAAAGCGGCGAATCAAGAGATCTAGAGTCTCAAGACTCGGCTTAAAATCTTCCAAATAGGCTTGCGTTTGCGCCTTCAATAAGAGCGCTTTGACGGCGAGTTCTGAATGGGGCTGTGCTGCAATCACTTCGTCGAAAATTGTGAGTGAATCTTCCCGTGCGGGAACCCAGGCGGGCATTTTGCCAGAATTGAAGAGGTGCTTTTTCTCTCCTGAGGCAAAGCGCTGGGCAATGTTGAATTTATACTCAATGGCCTCCTCAAAATGCTTGGGCGCCACTGCGTGATTCAAATAGGCAGTAAAAGCTTCATTGGCATATTCCAGCTGATTGAGCTTGTAGTAGGCCTCGCCGATGATATAGGAAATTTCCTGCGCAAAAGGCGAGGTTGGGAAGTTGTATGAAATAATATTTGCATAATCGATCACCGCCCACCAATCCCCTGCATTGAGCGCTTGCTGTAAAGCACTATTGTATTCTTGAACAGAGGGGCCCTCTTTCCAGATGAGTTCATCTTCTTCGAGAGCAAAAAGCGAAAAGGAGGCGAGAAGAGCAAAAGCAAACTTTTTCATAACAAAGTAGAATAGAATATTCACTCGATTGGTGTCAATCTGCAGAAGCAAAATCTTTCGTTAATACCAATCAATCCTTAGCATTGATAACTAACATAAATTACCGTATAATTTTCCAAATAGGGTTAATAAATAACAGGTGATTATAATGTCTATTTCAACATTAGAGGCGCAATGCGCCTTGCGAAGATTTTCTCCACCCGTTCATTCTTTCGTAAAGAAGTCTTTTGATCCAGGAAGCGCTCGAGATGCGGGCGATTACAGGGCCTTTTTCAAAGATTGTCAGGGTATGGAAAAGACTTTAGTGTATGGAGGAAAATCTGTTTTTACAAGATTTGAAAAATTTTATAGAGAAATTGCAGATTTAGAAGAGACCCAACAACAAATTCTAAAAAGCCCCGAAAGCGAAGGGAACACACGCCTCTATGAAGTTTTGCAAAATGAAATTGATACTGCTACCGCACGCCTCAAAACAAAAATAAAGCTTGATTTTCAAAACTTTCTGGATCAACAACTCGGTCCCGAACGAGCGCACCTCGCACCCGAAATTCTCTTTCGTTTTTCTCAGCAGCCTCTCACTAGGATTATGCACGAGGTCGGTGAACACACAAAACGGCGATATCAAAAAAACTTTATGGGCACTCAGCCTGAAAAGCGACGATGCGAACTGATCATTTCTCAAAATGCGCCTGTACAGGTTGTGGCTACCACACAAACGGTTTTTGATCAGTGTTTGCCCAGCGGGAAAATGGAAGCTTTCTCTTTACGAAAACCCCTTCAGCTCTCTGCCCGGGCCGTCTACACCATCGACTCAAATGCAGAAACCAACGCCGAGTGTCAATTTTCTTTGAAGGAGAAAACTCAATCGCCAGCCTCAACTTCGTTCTTTGGGGGACTTTGGGGAGTATCTTGGGTTAAAAAAGCAGTTCATAGGGTATTTGAGAAACTGTTAGCGCCTGTATCCGTTCACAGTTTTTAGGGTGGGCGTCCTGAGAAATCTCAGGACGTTTTTTCAAAGAGGTAGGCCACGTTGCCCCGCCGCGCCCAGGCCGCAAGAAAAGGGTCTAATAGATAGCGCACATGGGTCGCTTCATCGGAAGGGAAGGCCGGGTCCATGCAACAGACCTCCTTTTTTTCAGGATCAAAGCCGGTCACTACGAGAAGGTGTCCTTGAGCGTAGGGTTCTCTGCTACCGGGAAGAGGACCTCGTACGCTCACAATGACGGGAATACCCGAGGTGAGTTTTCGATAGAGATCGGAAAATCCAGACAGTTTTTCCACCCAGCCATTCCAAGAAGGGCCTAAGCAGGAGACGCCTTCCGCAACGTTGAATACCCAATTGCCGTAGATGTCAAAACCCCGATCCCAAACCCGTTCGGCAATCTGGAGGGGATGGATGGGTTTTTTCAACAGATAGCGCAAGACAGCCGCCACCGAGGTAGGTGAGCACAAACTACGATGACGCGGATGATCGAGGGTCATTTGAGAAAGGCCCTCTAATTTTAAGTAAAGGGGAGAAAAAGACAGATTTTCTGAAGATTGCACGGAACCATTCGTATAGACATGGAGCCTCATGGGAAGGTTGAGTCGGATGTGGAATCCCGTGGCCTTTTTGCCCTCCAGCACTTCAAAGGCGTCCTGATAGACACGGGAAAAGCCCTCTTGAGTATGGAAACTCGATTGGGCATTTGCCTCCCAAGAGCTGTAGAGGAGCCAGGGGGTCCAATCGTCTAGGAAGACTCTTGCGTAGACCTCCAATTTCCCCTTCAAAGGCCTTGGCCCATTCCAGCTGATCATCATCTCGTTAAAGGGAGGAACGCTTTCCTTTCGGAACTCAGAAGTTTCTTGGGAATGGAACATCAATATTCTGGAAAAATAGTTTCAAAAAAGATAAAATATCACCCAGAAAAATATAAAAAAACCCATTTTTATGACAACTCCATCCCTATCAGATCGCTTAACCAGCTCTATTCCGGCTTCCCCAGACTGCCGCAGGCATACGCAAGAGGTCGGGCAGCTAAAGCCCCCAACAAAAATGTTTGATTTTCCTAAAGCCAAACAGACCGATCCCCTCCTTACACGGTTTTATAAAGCACAAATTTTACCCCGCGATTTTCACTTAAGTCCACAACAAGAAAAAGTGCTACAACAGCTCACCAAGAAATGGGAGAAGTTGGGATCCTCCCTCACTCTCTTAGATTTAATAGGAGTAGAGATCTGTACGCAGTTTGAAACGCTCTGTAATAATGATAGGGAAAACCCTCTTCACTCCAAATATCCAGCTACCTTATTCCTCATTTATTTGAATTTGTTTCGACACACTCGAGACATTCCGCTTAGGTTAGAGCACGAAAACGAACTCTATAAGACAAAAGAAACCCTATTCAAAGAACTTCGAGAAATGAGGGATTGGATTCAAGCCGTATTCGTTAAAAAACAGTTCAGTATCGAGAGATCGGGATTTAAACCACAAACCATAAAACAAATGACCGAGTCTTTAGATCGACAAAAAGAAGACCTGATGGCCATTCAAGATTTATTCTTCCATTGCTTCAATTCTCCATACGCTTCCACTTTATTAGTCGATCACCAATTGCGATACTATAGCTGTGTGGCCACTTTTCCTTCCCCAATGAAAGAGACGTTGGGTCAGTATAAGCAATACATCAAATACGTCACTTCTCTTTTTACAAGAGCTCATGAAAGAAAATATATGGGGGTGGGATTTCAGGGTTTGCAATTGATTGCTCAAGAGCTCCTCAGCCTAAAAGAAAAAGATCCCGCTCTTCTTGAAATGCCCAGAAAAATTGCCTCTGCGCAGTATTTCATAAATAAAAAGGGGAAAGAATTTGAATGGGAATTCGAGCAAGCCCTGCAAGGTACGCTCAATCATGAGCAATGGTTGGAAAAACATGAAACTCCGTCAATGAGCAGCCCTTCACAGGAGGAGTTTTGTGAGCGCCGCCATAAAGACTGTCTCATTTTCTCTTTAGCGAAACTCTTCGGAGAGGATTTGAATACGCTCCTGGAAGATCGAGTTCTTGTTCCTCTTTATCCCCGATCAATACATTCCTAGACACCGTTTTGCCTATCGTTTAACCTTAAATTTGATGCAGCTTGAAAAAGACCCTCAAATTCAGGACGCAAAGCCTTTTCGAAACGTTTTGAAAACACATCTGGACCCCATTTTTTCTCCCTTGCTATCTAAGTATCGACAAGCTTCTCATGACACCAATCAATCCATTGACCAAGACAGAAAAAGATCCGTTCTTCCCAAACCTTTATTTTCCATTGAAGAGCTCGAATCCTATAGAGAAGGTATCGGGCATTTCCCTGCTATTTTGCGCAAGCTTTCTCATGTACTGAAAAAGGTGTGGGAAGAGTTTCCTCCTTCTCCAGATCAGAATATTGAGGAGCTTCGACAGATCTGCTTTGAAGAGTGTCTTCCTCTATGCCGATTGGCCCTCATTTTGGGGGACGCAGAATCGCTTCTTGGACAAAACGACAAAAAGCAAGACATTCCTCTGGAACTAGCCAATTTCATCCAATTGGAAGGGGTCGAAGAGGAAATCAAGCGAAGACAGCCTCCAGAACCTACGCCTGAACCAGCTGCCGTAGTCGAGACGAAAAAGGCGCCTCCCGCGCCTAAGCCCCAACCAAAACCAAAAAACAAACCCTCTTTAGAACCTTTGACTTTGGACGACACAAATTTGCGCAAAGTACTGCGAAAATTAGCAGAATATGGCTTTGAAATTCTCAGAATGAAGGGAAGCCATCAGATTCTAGCTCAAGTCGTACTCCCTCGCCATGAAGAGCTTTGCCGAGGAACTTTACGAAGCGTTCAAAAACAAGCCCGCAAAGCACTCCAAGGCGACGACGAAAAGCAGACTACGACTTGATCTCGAACTTGGCCCCGAGTTTCTCTGTTAAGATGCGCAGCTGTTCTTGAAACTCTGGACTCACCTTCACGCCCCACTGCGAGTCGACAAAGATGCTTCCAACCCGCTTTTGCTGAGTGTGGAAATGGAGGTCGAGAGTCGATTTACCCGGATGGGACCGGAAGAGCTCTTTGAGGGCGAGGAGTTCACTGAGTCGAATGCGGTCTGCATCGATTTGAAAATGGATTTTTTTGATCTCTTCCTTACCTATTTTGGGATCTATTTTGGCCCCCTTTTCTTTTCCATTTGTCTTCCATTTAGGCTCCGTTTTTGAGAAAGCTTTGAGCCGATCGTAGGCCTCATCGCAGGCTTTGATCTTCGCCTCATCCACTGCTGTGAGATCGTCGAGATAGCGACAGGAGAGCTGGATAGTCCCCTCTTTTCTCTCGAGCTGCAAAATGCCGTAGAGAAGCTGGTTTTCTCGAAGAAGCGCTCCCTTCTCTTCGTACATCTCGGACCAAATGGGGAGCTCAAAGCGCTCCATTCCATCTGAAATCACGAGAATCGCAAATTTTTTCTGATTCTTTGTGGAAACTTTCACTTGGAGAGTCTCGACGACAAAAGCTGCGCGCAAAAGGCTCGCGTCGGACATTTTGTGGATTTCTGTGAGCGGTGCACATGAGAGGCGTCCCAACACTTTTTTGTACCCATCCATGGGATGGCCCGTCAGATAAAAACCGAGAAGCTCTTTTTCCCTTTGAAAGAGTTGTAAGTTGGAGGACTTATTGGAGACGGGCGGCGGCTTGGCAAACGGTTTTTCGGGCTCTTCGATGAGCGAAAAGAGATTGAGAATCCCAAGAGAGACCTCTTTTTGATCGCGAGAGGCTCTATCGTACATCGCCTCGACGCTTTCGCGCATGGCATCGCGCGACCAAGAGGTAAAATCAAACGAGCCCGCTTCGATCAAGAGCTCGATCTGTTTTTTTCCAACTTTGGTCTTATCGACTCTTTGAATGAAATCATAGAGGCTGGAAAAAGGACCGCGCGCATCTCTTTCTTCGAGAATCGCTTCGACTACCCCTCCCCCAACTCCCTTGATTCCCGCCATGGCAAAGCGAATCCCATCTTGCGAAGCGGTAAATTCGCTCGTCGCCTGATTGATATCGGGAGGAAGAACATCGATATGGAGGGTTTTGGCCTCTGCGATGAATTTGGCCAGTTTTGTCGTGTCGTGTTGATCGCACGTCATGAGAGCTGCCATCCACTCCTTTGGGTAATTCGCTTTGAAATAGGCCGTTGCATAGGAGAGATAGGCGTAAGCTGCAGCGTGTGACTTGTTGAAGCCATAGGAGGCAAATTTTTCGATCTTATCAAAGATTTTGACGGCTGTATCGTGATCGATTCCCTTTTTCGCACATCCCGTCACAAATTTTTCTCTTTGACGGGTCATCTCTTCTCGATCTTTTTTCCCCATCGCACGTCTCAGCACATCGCCCTCGCCGAGAGAGTAGCCAGCAAGTGCACTCGCGATCTGCATCACCTGCTCTTGATACACCATGACACCGTAAGTTTCAGAGAGGATGTTCTGCATGAGCGGATGGTCGATCTCGATCGGTTCCCTACCGTGTTTGCGGTTGATGAAAGAGGGGATCATATCCATGGGGCCCGGTCGATAGAGAGCGCCTACCGCGATGATCTCTTCAAAGGTATCGATATGGAGCTGCTGGGCCAGATCCTGCATCCCGCCCGACTCGAGTTGGAAGACGCCAAGCGTTTTGCCCTGATTGAGTAAATCAAAGGACGGCTGATCATCGAGGGGCAAATTCCCCCAGTCGATTTTACGTCCTGTATTCCTTTCGATGGCGCTAGAGCATTTTTGAATCGAAGTGAGGGTTTTGAGCCCCAAAAAGTCGATTTTGAGCATGCCCACACTCTCAACTGGCTTCATCGCAAATTGCGTCACCCACATCTCTGAATCTTTAGCCGTGCAGACGGGGATGTGATCGGTGATGGGACTCGCAGAAATGATCAGCCCTGCAGCGTGCGTGCTCGTGTTTCGGATCGATCCTTCGGCTTTCTTTGCCATTTCTAAAACGGCTCTTGCCTCCTCATCGCTTTCCATGAGACGACCCAACGCCGGATCGATCTGAAAAGCCTTTTCGAGGGTCATCGTCGGATCTTCAGGAACGAGTGCTGCGATCTCATTCACTTTAGAAAGGGGAACATTGAGGACTCTGCCCACATCGCGGATCGCCATTTTGGCCTTCATGGTCCCAAAGGTGATGATTTGCGCGACATGGGTCTTTCCATATTTGGCAACGACATAATCGATCACTTCTTGACGCCGGTCCATGCAGATATCGACGTCGATATCTGGATAGGAAATCCTTTCTGGGTTGATGAATCTCTCAAAGAAGAGATGGAACCGCAACGGTTCAATATCGGTGATGCCAATGAGATAGGAAATGATGGAACCTGCAGCAGAGCCTCTACCGGGTCCCATTGGGATATTGTGCGCTTTGGCCCATGCGATGAAGTCATAGACAATGAGCATGTAATCGCTCATGCCTTTTGACGTGAGGATCTCAAATTCATATTGAAACCGCTTTTTGACGATTTCCAGTGGATTTGCGCCCGGCACTTTGGCGAGTTTTTCTGGAGTATAGCGCGTTTCGATCCCCTTTTGGCAAAGTTCATGGAGGAACTGCTCAGCCGCTTTCAGTCTCTCTTCTTTTGTGACCTCTTTTCCTTTTAAAGAAGGGGGAATGAAGACCGGATAGTGTTTTGCTTTAAAGTCGAGTTCACATTTGCACTTTTCGGCGATTTTGACCGTGTTTTCGATCGCTTCGGGCAGATCGGCAAAAAGGGCTTTCATGGCCTCAGCCGATTTGAAATAGAGCTCCCGGGTCGGCGCAGTCTCTCTTCTTGGATTGGGCGCTTTATTTTTTGGATTGCCGGCCGAATCTCTTTCCCAAATCTCGCACACCTCGCCCGATTGAATGTTGAGCAAGATTTCATGAGCGCGCCAGTCCTCTTTGTCGATGTAGTGAATGTCGTTGGTTGCAACGAGACCTACCTTAAGCTTTTTGGAAAGGGCGATGAGCTCCTCATTCTTTTTCTCTTCGCTTGAAGAAAAATCGCGGTAGCGCTGCAAGAGCCAGCTCTCTTGAATATCTTCATCGATGAGAGGATGCCTTTGGATTTCCAAGTAAAAATCTTCTCCGAAGAGATCTCGATAAAAGGGGGCCTCTTGCGCATCACTGGATAGACAGATGAGTCCTTCTCGATAAAGACTCAAAACCTCCTTATCGATGCGGGGCTGATAGTAAAACCCTTCTAAAAATCCGATCGACGAGAGTTTGCAGAGATTTTGATAGCCCACATTTGTTTTTGCAAGGAGGGTGATGGGAAGTCCATTGGGCAAACCTGGAGTTCGCTTCTTGTCGAGTCTAGATTGCGGCGCCATCCAAATTTCACAACCGAGAATGGCTTTAATGCCAGCCGCTTTACAAGCCTTGTAAAAATCGACAGCTCCATAAAGATTGCCTTCATCAGTGAGTGCGAGTGCGGGCAAACCAAATTCTTTGGCCTTATCCGCAAGATCGGTGACAGAAGCCGTTGAATCGAGAATGGAATACTGGGAGTGAACATTCAGCGGAACATACATATTCTCGGGAGTATACAAAATAATGGATAAAAAAATAATGCATAAAACGAATCCAAATAAATATGGACGTCGGGCATGTTACGCGACCTGAAGTCGCTCCCCCTCAGGCGAGCCGCAAAGCAGCTCGTCCAATCGGGCGTATTCGCTTCGCTCATCTGCTCCGCGAGAAAAAGGTCCATTCAAGGACCTTTTCCTCGATTCCGCAGCCCCGCGCCCAGGTGACCGGATATTGGCTGCACCCAGGTTCCCCACGTTGTGGGGTCCCCTCCGGGTGCAGGGAACCGCGCAACTCCGTGCGCGGTAACACGAAGCCGCGCTAGGCCTTTGCCGCGCGGCCCACTCTGCGCTCGGAGGGGCCCCCATGAAATGGGGAACCTGAGCGCAGCCATTGACCGGTTAGCGAGATCCGGAGGATATCGCGACCGGCAAAGAGCAATCGCGTCGTATAAAAACGGCGGAGCTGACCTCTAGGTCGCGGAGCACGCAGACGCGATAAGGAACGTTTCAAACGCGACTGGTGATCACAGCCGGAATCCGGTCACCTGGGCGCGGGGGCGGAATGATAATGAAGCATGCCCGACGTCAATATCTCCTCGAACTAGTCTTATTTAATGTGTTAGACGAGGGCTTCTTTGGGATTGGTTTTTACTGACCAAAGAGGAAGCATGATGAGGGCGCCGAGAAGACCGCAAATGAAAAGAGTGGTGAGATAGACATCCCATCCATACTTCTGCGTAATTGCGCCAAGGGGTCCCCCTGCAACAGCTGCTCCAAGATAGGCAAAACAGCCGACAAAACCGGTCGCTGTAGCCGTCGCATTTTTGTGCGAGAGTTCCGCGGCCGCCATTCCGATGAGCATCTGAGGACCAAAGATAAAAAATCCAAAGAGGAAAATAAAGACCGAATCGATCCAAACAGAGGTCGCGCTAAACGATTTGAAAGCGAAGATCAAGAGAAGAATGGCAACCGTGAAGAGAATGTTGATGGGATTTCTCTTTCCGTTAAAAATCAAATCAGACGCCCAGCCTGCAGCCAAACTTCCCGCAAGGCCTCCCCATTCAAACCAAAACAGACAGACACCCGCCTGCTTCAGAGAATAATTTTTTACCTCGATGAAATAGACCATGCTCCAGTCGTTGACAGCTGTCCGGATCACATAAATGAGAAAATAGGCAACGGCTAAGATCCAGATGTATTTATTTTTGATGACATATTCAAAGAGAATTTCTTTGGTAGAGAGGTTGGTTTTTTCTTTGGAGCCTGTTTTGGCAGAATAGTCGTTGCGGAACTTTTCCACTGGGGGCAGTCCCAAAGATTGAGGAGTGTCGCGCAGGCGGTTCATGATGAAAAATCCAGCCAAGATACAGATCAAACCCGGGATATACATGCTGAAGCGCCAGCCGAGATATTCTGCACAAGCTGCTACCAAGAGGGGGATGAGAGAGCCTCCAATATTGTGGGACGTGTTCCAAACACTCCACCATCTTCCTCTTTCCGATTGCGAATACCAGTGAGTGAGTAATTTTGCACAACCTGGCCATCCCCAACCCTGAAACACTCCATTGAGTCCCCAAAATACGGCAAAAGCCCAAAACATCGAAGACATGCCGAAAAAGCAGTTGAAGATACCGGTGAGGATGAGACCGATGGACATGAAATAGCGCGGATTGGACCTATCCCCCAAAATACCGCTCAAAAATTTACTAGCGCCATAAGTGATGTAGAGAATGCTTCCGAGAAGCCCGAGCTCAAATTTGCTGAGGCCTAGCTCAACTTGCATGACGGGCATGGCGTAGGTAAAACTCTTTCTCGTGAAATAGAAAAAAGCATAGCCTACCCACATGGCGTAAAAGGTACGGAGGCGCCAATACTTATAATTTTTTTTTACCAGTTCTGGATCTTGAATCTCGTCAACGGGGGGAGCGGGTCTAAAAATATCGAGTACGGACACGAGGCCTCCAGGGGTTTTTATGCCATTCGTACAAACCAAAAAGGGTATACTGCTCAAGTCCGTTCTGTCAACAAAAAGTCTTTCTTTCTATAATACAAATTATGAGTCAAAACCCTGTGGGAGGCATTCCCGATCCTTTCGGCTACCGAGCTGAAGGTTCAGGCAGTCGGCAATCGGGCCCAGAAGGCCCCCCAAACGAACCCCCAGATAACAAGGGAATCATCGGCTATCTTCTTCAAGCCATGCAAAGGGCTTTAAATGCCCTCTTAGAGCGTTTTGGCAAGACAGAAAACAGCTCCAAAGAGACCTCCCTCAACACCCTCAAATCCTTCTTAGATCTTCTCAAAGCCGAAGACCGGAGCCAAGACGTTCATTTTCTCAACGATCTCTCAAAGAGCTGGAACCAGGCTCTTGAGGAAAGCCTCGCCTTCAAAGAAGAGGCTAGCCTCATCTTCAAAATTTTTGTTAAAAAAATCCTTCACTACCCCGAGAACCAAGTCCATACATTTGGTTATTATCTCACAGAATATGCGGGACAAAAATGGATTCCCTTTCCCTATATGGAACTCGTGCAAAAGCTCCATCGGGAACACGAGAAAAGCCCGAGCACGAGCAGTCTCACCGAATGGACACGTCTTCTCGAAGACGCAATACGCCTCTTGCAGCGAAAATAAGCAAGAGAATAGAATCTCTTCCTATGCAATACCAGATGCAGAAAGGAACCTTTGACATTCTCCCTTATGGCTGCGAAGAGCCTTGGCAGATTGTCGATTTTTGGCAATTTGTAGAGGGAGTTCTCCGCAAAATCAGTTGTGATTATGGCTATCGAGAAATCCGCACTCCGCTTTATGAGATGACCTCTCTTTTTGATCGGGGAATTGGCGAAACTTCCGATATTGTCTCGAAAGAGATGTTCACTTTTCAGGATAAAGGAGGCAGATGGATCACTTTGCGACCCGAAGGGACTGCTGCCGTCATGCGTTCATTTCTCGAGCACAATTTAGCGAATTTGGGAGCGGTGCATAAATTCTTCTACACAGGCCCCATGTTTCGCTATGAGAGACCCCAATCTGGACGATATCGTCAACACCATCAATTTGGGGTAGAAGCCATTGGCAACGGGGGCCCTGAACAAGATGCAGAGGTCATCGATCTCCTCATCGAATTCTATCATCGACTCGGTCTTAAAAATCTCAAAGTGCACATCAATACGGTCGGAGATATAGAGTCGAGAACCCATTTTAAAACGGCTCTTTTAAATTACCTAAAACCCCACTTTGCCGAGCTTTCCGAAGAGAGCAAAATCCGCTTTGAGAAAAACCCGCTACGCATTCTCGATTCCAAAGATCCGCAGGATAAAGAGCTCGTGAAAAAAGCGCCCTCCATCCTGAATTATTTGACCCCAGAAGCAAAACAGCACTTTGAAGCTGTGTGTGGATATTTGAAAGAGCTCAACATCCCCTATGTCGTGGACGATAAAATTGTGCGAGGACTCGATTACTACAACAAGACGGTTTTTGAAGTGCTAGCAGGAGAGCTGGGCGCTCAAAACACCATCGGAGCTGGCGGTAGATACGATGGACTCATCAAAACTCTCGGGGGGCCCGATTTACCTTCCGTTGGCTGGGCAACAGGGCTTGAGCGGGTCTTGCAAGTTCTCTCTGCTCAAAAAATCTCCCTTCCTCCCGCCTGTAGACCCCTTGTCTACTTCATTCCCATGGGTGAGGAAGCAAAGGCAAAATGCCTCGCCTTAGCCACCCAGTGCCGTCACAAAGGTATCGGGGCAGACATTGAGCTGAGTGGCCGCAAAATGCAAGCTGCCATTCAAAATGCAATCCGCGCCGAGGCAAAGTTTTGCGCCATTCTTGGCAGCCAAGAACTCGCTCAAGGAACGCTGCAACTCAAAGATTTGCAAACGCGCGAACAAAGAGAGATCCGCATTGAGGATTTTCTGAAGGAGTTTTCTCATGTTTAAAAAGTTCATTCTCATCCCCTTAGTCATCTTCGCCTCACAAAAAGAGGATGTGGCTAAAATCTCCGAGGCGATGGGGCACATCATCGGGAAAAATCTCGATTCTCTCGGCCTAGATCTCGATCTCAACGCCATTGTCAAAGGGCTTCAGGAAGAATCGGAAGGAAAAACTTCGCCGCTCAACGAAGATGAATGCGTCCAAGCGATTGCTCTCCTACAAGAAGAGAAAATGACCACTCTCTCTGAACAGACGCTTGAACGAGCCGATGCCATTTCCAATGGCGATCAAGTGCAAAATCTGTCCGAATGAAGATCATCCTCTTCCAACCCCAGATTCCGCAAAATACGGGGAACGTTGTCCGCACCTGTTCTGTCACTGGAACGGATCTGATTCTCGTACATCCACTCGGGTTTAGCACGCAGAGCCGCCATCTGAAACGGGCAGGGCTCGACTATTGGGAAGGGGTGAAAGTGGAAGAAATCGAGGATCTCGATGCCTATTTAGAAAAGACAACCGACCCTTTCTTCTTTTTTTCGAGCAAAGTTCCCACTCATTACACAAAAGCTCCTTACACCCCGAACTGTCTTCTCATTTTTGGCTCTGAAACTTCGGGCCTTCCTCCTCATTATTTTGAGAAGTGGCCAGACAGATTTTTCACCATTCCGATGTTGCCAAAAGCGCGGTGTCTCAATTTGGCAACGAGTGTCGGAGTCGTCCTCTTTGAAGCTCTTAGACAAATTACCGTTTAGAAAAAAGGGATAAGAAAATCGAAAGGGCGACGCTGATGATGAGCGATGAGGTTACGGGCAAATAAAGGGTCAAACTGTCCTTTTTGATGATGATGTCTCCGGGCAGCGTGCCAAACCACTCGAAATACCATGGAAATTGAACGCCGGCATGGATGGCCAAACCGGCAGCGATCATGAGGAGAAGAGTGAGTCCAATAACTTGCGTCACATTGCCGAGTGGATGAATTCTTTCACTGCATCTGCTGTTCGCAAACCGACGAGACGTCCCACTTCTTTGCCATTTTTGAAGAGAATCATGGTTGGGACAGAGGTGATCTGAAATTGGGCAGCTGTTTTTTGCTCATTGTCGATATCGATTTTGCCAATGACCGCTTTACCATGAACATCTTTTGCCACCTGTTCTAGCACGGGGGCTAAAGTCCGGCAGGGACCGCACCAGTTTGCGTGAAAGTCGACAAGGACCACCCCTTTCTTCGTTTGCTCATGGAAATCTTTGTCACTAAAATGTTTAATCATTTCTGCCATTCTACACCTCTTTTACACCCAGTCTACTCATCTCACAGATTTTTTTCCAAATGACAAAGAATCCTCCATGAACTTATAATGAGAGCCATTTTTGCGGCCATGGCGGAACTGGCAGACGCGCTAGATTCAGGTTCTAGTCGGGGCAACTCGGTGAAGGTTCAACTCCTTTTGGCCGCAATTTCTTATCCTGCCGCGAGCGCGAGCGAGCGATCCTGCCGGCGTCAGCCGATCCTGTTCCCTTATATTTTTAAACAGGATACGGCCCGCTGACGCGAGGCCTGCAGGATTGCTTCGCTTACGCTCGCGGCAGGTTTCGAGTAGGATTCAAGCAGTTTTTCGACTGAAGAGAAAGAGCAGAAAAGACAAGAAGACAAGACTCGATCCCAACATGAGCGGAATGTGCTCATTCAGGCCTGCCATGGGGCCTGCCGCGAGTGGAGACACCGTTTGAGCCAGCGACCAGAGCGAGGCGGTCACGCCGAGGGCTCTTCCTTGGAGCCCAGATGGACTGTGCGTCGAGATGAGCGCGGTGAGATCAATCCAAGCACACGAACCTCCAATAGGCATGACCGTAGAAACGAGCCAGATCGGCCAATCGGTCTGCGGGACCATGAGAAGGGCAATTCCTAGAGCTGCAACGGGGAGTCCAATGCGGATGATTGCGTCTGCATGAAATCTCTTGAGGAGCGCGGGATTGATGAAGGTGGCTCCGAGAAACCAAAAAAGAGTCATGTAGGCATAGAGGTTGCCAATCTGAGAAGGGCCCCATTGAAAGCGCTGTGTTAAGTAGGTCGGGAAAAAGGTGAGGAAAAAACCCCAACCGAGAAGAAGAAAGAGAAAAGAGATGAGATACCAGCTGACCTCTTTCTGCCTGAAGAGAAGAGCGATATCTTTGAGGGCGTCCCAATAAGAGTGTTCGTGGAGAGCGGAGGGCTTTTTCCAGGTTTCGTGGAAAAAGATCCAGATGATGAGAAAATTGAGAAGCGCCGCAAGAGCCGCAAAGAGAAAAGAGGCGGCCCCAGAAATAGAGGCAAGCATTCCCCCAATGACAGGCCCCCCAATAAAGCCAAAAGAGCCGATCCCCATGAGAAGACTAAACGCCTTTCCCCTATTTTCCGGGTCGGTCATATCAGCCGTTGCCGACTGCGCGATGCTGATGTTGCCAGAGGAAAAACCGGTGATCACGCGTCCCAAGATGAGGATCCAAAGACTTTCTTGATAAACCCCCAAACACATGCAGGCATATCCCAGGACGCTCACTCCGATTGTGAAGAGAAAGAGAGCTTTTCTTCCCCATCGATCGGCAGCTGTTCCAATGAGAGGCGCTGCAATGAATTGGGCAAGACCGAAGACAGCAAAGAGCATGCCGAGAAAACTGGTCCGGACAATTTCCGAGGCAGTGGGAGAGAAAAAGGCAAGCTGAGGGTTCAAGAGAAGGGGGGCGAGAATGGGAAATACAATGGAATAGCCCAGAAGATCCATCGTATAGGCAAACACAACCGGAATGAAATTCCTCAGACCGCCATGTTTAAAAAGAGAATGATTCATAATCTTTCACATACAGAAACAAATTTATTTTAACAAGTTGAAATTAAACAGAAAAAAATATATCCTATTTCATTTACTTTGGAGAATTTCTTATATGTCGGATCAAAAAATCTCTGCAATGCTCGCCCTATCCCTCCTTTCTCTGCCGATTTCTCTATCTGCTACCCCCTCCCCCTCTCAGCCGGCTCAGGAGATCACCTCTTCTCAGCGTGCGCTCTCACGCAGAATGAAGCACCAACTCGAAGTAGCGCCTGCGCTACAGCCCATGGGAACCTACGTCGGAGAGCTGCAGGAAAAATGGCAGTTTCCTTCGGACCATTTACCCATTGGTATGACCTTTGAAGATCTCCATTTGGCCTCCTGGAATGTGCTGGATGGCGAATACATGAACTGGGTGACTGAAAAAAATTCCCAAGGCCTTAGCCGCTCTCTCATTGCCGATGAGCATGTATATATTGGGGATTCTAAACTCACGATCCGAGATAGACACGTGGTCGATTTGGTTCTCGAAATGCTCTTGCATCCGACTCATCCGCGCAGTATCCTCTCTTTACAAGAGTGCGGCAAGCCTTTCTTAGAGGAGCTCCGCGCTAGGCTCCCCGCTCAACTCGAAGTGATTTCGTGTCAGGGGGATGCGGTGATCTTGGACAAGCGCCGTTTTGAAGTAGTGGAGGCCAAAGAGGTGTCTGGCATCTTTTCAGAGGCTCTTTATAGAACCTTTCAAGACATCCAAATCCGCCGTCTAGACAACGGACAAAAAATGCGCCTCATCAACGTTCACTTGCCGGGCGATCCAACCAAACCGGGCCGTTTTGAATTTGCGCAGTATTTACAGAGTAGTTTTGACCCAAACATCACGACGCTTGCTATGGGGGATATGAATTTTAACGAACTAGAAATGTCCGATGCGATGAAAGGGGCTTTTTCCAACGACTCTCCTTTTTCCCTCTATTCTCCCTATCCTACCAATATTTCTCCGCTCGTCTTTCAATCCAAGGCGATCGACCATTTTCTCGTCTATTCTCCTAAGCTCTCTCCCGTTACGTTGAGTCATCCCGATCAAATCATGCCGGATTTGGCTTCCATTGTTTCTCTTCTTTCCCCAAAATCGACGAGGCTTTAAAATACTTTAAATTTTCAGGGATGATTATGAGTAATATTTCTTTAGGTCAGTGTGGGATTTTCCCGTCTAGTCAAATGCTCACGGAAGGATTTCGCAACTACATGACTTTAGAGGATTATTTCCATCTAGGAGACCGGGAAGTACACCCCATTCTGTTTGCCCATGGGAATACCGTCATAGTGGATACAACTTTAAAAAAAGTCACATCCGAATGGTATATGACCCTCTTAAAGGTCATGAGCTATATCACTCTCATCATTCCTTTAATTGTAGCGATTTTTGTTTTGATAAAACGGTGCATGACCACTGTACAGACCCATGCAAACATACTGCTGATCGTAGATCCGATCACCTGTCTTCAAAAGCTGAATGAAGAGAAAGACTCTTTGGGTAGGCTCGGGCTCAGCACACATCGATGGGAAGAGGCGATTTGCGATTTCAATCCTCACACAAAAACACCCGAACAACAAACTGCCTTTAAGGCGTGCGTCGATTTTCTGATCTCTCACAGCTTGGTTCAAGAAGAGGCCCTATTTAGAAAAGCGGTGGGTCAGTATAAATCTGCTGCATGTGTTCAGCTGCTGCTAGAACGCGGAAAAGTCAGCTCACAGCTTCAGAAGGAATGTCTTCAAGAGGCTGTGAAATGCAATCATTTAGACATTGCTCTTTCGCTTTGCAACCAAACAGAAACGGCAAGGTTATTTTTTGACAAACTCAAAAGCCTCGACGACACCGAACTACGCCGTCAATGGACTGCGCTTTTCCGGCTCAATCCAATTGAAACTGTGGAAGAGATGATCGAGCCCTTTGTGCAATCTTTCGAGACCTCTCGACATAACTCTATTCGCTCCCTATTAAAAGAGGTACAGCATGACTGCCTACAATGGTTGCCCCATGTCTCTCAGCATGATAAACCCCAAGATCTCACCTACATACAAAACGCCTACCAACAAAAAGACGATGCATCTTTAGCCTCTGTAGAGAAAGATCGAGCCTACGGGAAGCGCTGCTTTGAGTTAGTTAACCAACTTCTTACCGCCTACAAGCAAAGTCAAAATTTAGAACCTCAAGGCGAAAAATATCGCCAATTGCCCACCGGGGCCAATGGAAAGCGTACAGCTGCCTGGTTCGTGGAACAGATAGCCATCTTCCGCAATCAGGCAAGGCAGGGAGATCAGGTGGATCTTCGCAACGATCCAACGACTGCCTTTCAAACACCTCTTTGCGACAGATATCGTTGGGGGCATACTCTTGCGAGTGAGAAGTTGACCCAACAGAACGTTTGCTCCTCTTCCTACAAAGGCAAATCGATGACCCATTTCGAGTGGTTTCGATGGCACCATGGCAATGTAGTACCTTCTGTCACATGGCCCGATATTGAAGATCTATTTCAAACGGTCTTGACGCAAAATCCCAACGATAAGCCGAACGAGTTTTACAAATCGCTTATCGGGCTTGTTTGGCTCATCGGAAATACCACCCCGCTGAACCGAGGTACCGGCTCGGTTGTTGAGAGCCTGTGGGCCTTCGTACACCGCTATTGGAACCTCGACGTTCCCATTCTGAAAAAGGAATATCCCCAATTCGACGTGATCAATATTTCCTCAATTCTCTCAACCTACCAAGACATCTGGCGTCGCTACTTCTCTCCCTCTACCCTCATGCCCGCTCTTCAAAAAGACAAATGTTAATAGAAACAAATATTTCGAGAAACCAAGCAGCTAAAAATAATTCTGTTAATTTTATGAATGCAACTCTGGTAGGTGGAGTTGCTATTGCTTGGGGAGTTGTGAATCCTGCTAGCGCACTAGGTTATCTAGCTACGACTATCAGCGGTACTGTGGGATCGTTGTTTGCATACGCTGTAGGAGAAATAACCTACGAGCATTACGACAAATGGTGCCATCGCGCTGCAGCACCTATCCTTGTTAAAGAAAAAACAGTCCAGTATGAGAAATTACTGACTGACGCATTCGAAAAGCTGAAACATCATCCTTATTACGGAACGTTCAAAAAAATTAGAGGCTACGAGAGCGATGAGGCTGCGTTTTCTTTTTTCCAAAGTAGCCTCAAATTAGGATATTGTTTTGGATCTGCAACCAGTTTGCTCCAAATCATCGATAAAAATCCTCACGCTTCGTGTCCTGATTTATTAAGATCTATGGATCTGCGCCATACCTTTTATCTTCAGCTGGTACATTTTATGCTTGCAGGCTTCCAAGTAGCTGAAAAAGGAGTTCAAGAAGATCTCCAATGGGAACGATCACCTTCTTTCGTAAATGTCTGGAACCAGTCACAAGGACTGCCTCTGGTAAACGAAGATCCAGACAAGCCACAAAAAGTGAAAAAATTGGAAGAGCTAGCTCTGGCTTTTAACCAAATTATCACTGAAATTCAAAAGTCATTTATCCCCTGGGAAGAGCTGCAAACCGAACCCTTCCCTATTAAGGAATCTTCTCAGACTCTTCGGACGAACCTAGAGCAATTATTAAAATCTGCAAATATATCCACAAGCAGCACTACCGCAGGCAGGATTTTCCTTAGAGGAGGTGAGCAAGATCAACGAGAAAAAGATTACTATGGAGGCCATACGATAATTTTTCAATGCTCTCCTGGGAGATACCGTTTTTATGACACAATTAATGCTATCGATGGCGGATTTTACGAGTATGACAATCAATCAGAATTTTACGAAGCCTTGAGGACACAACTACTTGAAGATCTTATGCGATGCAAAAATCCTCAAGTGCAACTGTGCATTAAAAAATAACTTTTCTCGTCAAAGATTTGCATCCTAAAGCCTATTGAAAACGTTTCGATAGGTGTAAGACTCGAGCAAGATCGTTTTCAATCGAAGAAATGTCACTAACAATCACATCTGTTGGATGGTGCTGAAACACCTCTGCATCTTTTAAGCCAGAACCAGTCAACATCAGCACTACCGATTCATCTCGTTTGATTTTTCCCGCCGCAACCAGCTTCTTCACCGCAATCAGAGATGTCGCAGATGAAGGCTCTACAAAAAAGCCGGCCCTTGCTAAGAGCCGTTGTCCAACCAATATTTCCTCTTCTGTGACGTCTTCTGCTAGCCAGTGGTGCTTATAGGCTTTTTGAAGAATCTCATCGCCACCCATAGGATTTCCAGTAGTGATGGCTTTGGCGATCGTATGGATATCGGAAAAAGGTACAGGCTTAGATTTCCCTTGTTTCAGTGCAGTGACAAGAGGACTGTTATTCGCAGCCTGCACAATGATCATGCGAGGCAAGCGATTGATAAGTTTCGCTTCGAATAGTTCGTTAAATCCCTTGAACAAGCCACGAATGTGTCCGCAGGCTGACGTTGGCACAGCGATGAAATCAGGGACGTGGCCATGCAACTCTTCAAACATCTCAAAGGCGCAAAATTTATAGCCTTCTACACGAATCGGCCCATTCCCGGAGACAATTCGGAGTTTCAACTTGGCGGCGAGGCTTAAAACTTTATGCTTCATTTTTCCAAAATCTGGAGCCTCTACTTTGAAGATTATAGCGCCATGAATGGCCATAGATCGAATCTTCTCTTCAGGACAGGTAGGAGGAATAAAAATAATCGGTTGGATACCGCAGCGAGCGCCGTAAGCTGCGAGCGATGCTCCCATATTGCCTGTAGAGATTGTGGCGACAAAATGCTCGTTACATTCCTTAGCCATTAAAACACATGGGAAAGAGCCTCTATCTTTAAAGCTCCACGTCGGATTTACACTCTCGTTCTTCAAGAGCAGAGTTTTTAGGCCTACATGCTCGGCTAATGTTCCAGACTCCAAGAGTGGAGTAGATCCTTCTCCTAGAGAACAAGACGGATCAAAATGATCGAACGGCAAAAAATCTTGAAAGCGTTCCCAAATCGTTGCTCCGCTTTTGGGTTTTGCTTGAGTCCGTCTCTTTAATTTAACCTCAAGAGACTCTCCGTTTTCAGCAAATTCGTCGAGTCTATCGAAAGGATACTCTACGCCAGAGATCGTCGAAATCAAGCATCTTTTCATGTTACAACTCTTTTTTCATGTAATAACGACTATGTCCCTTTGGAGCATTCTCCAAAACTCCTAAAAGATCAGATCTTGTCGTAAAATAAGGCTACCTGTTGTTAGATTTGATCGCCAAGTGCAACTTTTTGCAACTCCACTATTTTTCTTGCTGCATCATTATTAACCCGAGACTCAAACAGGTGACAGTCGACTCGGCGAGGCAAAGCCAGATCGAAGCGGGCTTGCCCGCGGTCGTCGCGAGGAAGAACATTCTTGAATACGAAGGATTCCGAGCGAGGATCGATATGGCAAAGCCGCAGCAAGTCGATTGTCACCTGTTTGAGTCTCGGGTTAATAAGATCTTGGACAAGAAATATTTATTCTATAGAATGCGATCCCTTCAAGGAGTTCTACCTATGGACTTACAAACCATATCCATTTTGAAAAGTGTTACGTTTATTTTTTTCCTAGTGCTGCCAAGCTACATTATCGTGCCGAAAATGCTGCACACTTGGGATCAATGGAAAAAGACTAACAAGCCGATCTATCTTTCACATACGCTCTTTTTCTGCGCTGTGGCGGCGCTTTCCTATATTGCAGCACTGATTATCGTAATCATGAGATTTTTGGGGTTATCATGAAAAAAGAATTGGGAGCAGACCGCCTTAAAGCCTGCTGTTAGCAATTAAGAGCCAGTCTCTAAGAATGCCTAAAGCCGGAGTCGAACCGACGACCTTCGCATTACGAATGCGCTGCTCTACCAACTGAGCTATTTAGGCGTTGAAGATCTATCTAGACTAAGATAGATGCCAATTTTCCCTCAATGGGATATCATGTCGAGTATGTATTTGGGAAAACGGATCGGCGCCATTCTCCTCATGGCAGGCGCTGGAGAACGGCTGGGCAGTGAGATACCGAAGCAATTCCTCCTACTCGGAAGTAAAAAAATTTATCGCCATGCACTGGACACCTTTAGGACGTCTGGGCTATTCGATGAAATCGTCTTGGTTTGCCATCCAAATTGGATCGATCGCCTTCAGGAAGAAACGGCTGTGGTGGGAGGGAAAACCCGCCAGGAATCGGCTTATTGCGGTCTTAAAGGTTTTAAGATACGCCCCGATATCGTCTTGATTCACGATGCCGTTCGTCCCTTTGTAACCGAGAAGATTTTGAAAGAAAATGTGGAAGCCGCTATCCAGTTTGGAGCGGTGGACACCTGCATTCCCAGTATGGATACGCTGGTGCACGCACCCGGAGGCAAGGTCATTGGCAGCATTCCCAATCGAGGAGAATATTTGCGCGGTCAAACCCCTCAAACTTTTCGAATGGATTGGATTCTGGAAGCTCATGAAAGGACTCATCAGGACAATGCAAGCGATGACTGCCAGCTAGTATTGCGTCTCGGTAAAAAAGTGCATGTGGTTCTCGGTGATGAAAAAAATATTAAAATCACGACCGAGTTCGATCTTCGGATTGCCGAACAAATTTATAGTTTGGTATGATCGTAGGGCTCAAAAAGAAGGTTTATTTAAATGTCTGTGACTGCCGATTCCCGAAAGCACCATAACCGAGCCTTAGTTGGCGTTTTATTCATGTTGGGCGGCCTTGCCCTCTATGCCCTATCCGATGCTTTCATCAAGCAGCTCATGGGAACCTATTCGGTTCGTCAAACCACTTTTTTAAGAGCTTTTACCCGCCTCATTCCCCTCCTCTTTGCGGTCTTTATGCAGGGGGGAGTCAAGCAGATTTTTTCAACCCACTATCCGATGCGTCACGCAGCCAGGCTCGCCGTGAATCTCGCCTATACCTATGCCTTCATGTTTGCCTATTCGCAGGCCACGCTCACGACTGTCTATACCCTTGGCTACACCTCTTCTCTCTTCATGATCATTTTAAGTGCCCTCATGCTGAAAGAAAAAGTATCGATCGGAAAATGGATCGCCGTTGCCATCGGGATGGTCGGCGTCATCGTTGCCATGCAACCCGATCAGGGCGTTTTTGAAGTGGCCGGTCTCATCGTTCTCATGGGAGCTTTTTTGGGCAGCTTAAATAAAATTCTGATGAGACGCCTCGCGGCAACAGAGCACAGCTTGGCCATTGCGGTTTATCCCAATATCGCGATGATTCTCGTCACCTTTCCCTTTCTCATCACGAGCTGGCAGCCTCTCTCTTGGCACGATTGGGGATTTTTTGCCATTGTAGGCGTGATCACTTCGATTGGACAATATGCAATTGCCCATTCTTTGCGCTTCGCTCAAGGATCAACCCTTGCGCCTATCGACTACTCGACCTTCTTCTGGGTCTTCCTACTCGACTATTTCTGGTGGGATAAAGCCCCCATGAAGCACACGATCATTGGAGCTATGATCATCGTCGGAAGCAATCTCTATATTCTCTACCGCAGCCGCCGAGAACAGGCGGAGAAAAAGCCAGCGGCCGCTTGAGACTCTTTAAAGTGCAGGTTGGTTTGCCTCCATTTCCTGACGTACAGAGTCAACAAATGCCATTGCTTTAAGATCGAAAGGAATTTGTCGATCTTCAGCATCTAAATTAGCTGGAAGGGCCCCATGAGACAAGAGAAGGCGGGCTGTCTCTTTGTCTCCCTGAGCAGCTGCCCAATAAAGAGGGCTGATCCCTTTTCCATCAGAAAAAATCGACTCCTCTTTGCAGTTTACTCGATTGGGACTAACTCCTTTTTCTAAGAGTAATGCGACCATCTTGCGACGAGTTTCTTGATCAGCTAGGGTATCATGAACAGCAAAAAACAACAGGGAGTACTCTTGAAAAAGAAGGGGAGCTTCCTTTAAAGCTCGATCTACAACATGCTGTATGAGGGGCAAATTCCCGTTTACAATAGCCATGCGAAGGACTCGTGGGTAGCAAAACGCTCCACCTTTTTGCCTTTGCTCAAGAGTATACTCCTGTGTTTGTTGGTCATATTGTTCAGGGGTCTCGTAGCCCCATGCCCGATTTCCTGCTGGATCCTTATCGGTAGGAAAGAAAGGCAAATCCGTAATCGACTTAGGATATCGAGTAATTGTACTCATATTTAACTCCAAAAATTAAATGAGAAACAAAGATACAACAAAGAAGCGTTTTTAAGAAAGCCCGCTGGAATCAGCGGGCCCTTTCACAAAAAGATTAGTAGTTTAAAGATGCACTAAAGTGGATATGGGGATTGAGATTTTCCTTTTGTCCATTGTCTTTTTCGACTTGGAAGATGGGGAAACCCATATCGAGTCTGCTCGTGAAGTAAGAGGCTACAGAATAGCGCACGCCTGGGCCAAAGCTGAGAAGCCCTTGCTTGATGGGAGCATCGGCCACTTGGCTACGGAACCAAGCATAACCTCCATCGACAAACCCGAGGAAGTTGAGCTTATCCGCAAATTTAGGAAGCCAAATCCCTGCAACGGTAAACTCTGGAGTTCTGAGCTCGAGGTTTCCACAGACAGCGTGATCGCCACTCACTACTTTTTCATCGTAGCCGCGTACTGTGCTATAGCCGCCGAGAGAAAACTGCTCAGAGGGAATCAAGTCTGCAAAAGCATACTGACCTCTACCTTGGAAAAAGAGGCTCCAGTCGTTGTAAAACTCTTGTTCCAGAGCAAGCGCGAGTTTTGAATAGGCATACTGAGGAGTTGCCCCTTGGCGCAAGTTGTTGTAGTCTGCATTGGTTTGGTGAGGCAGCATACGAGCAGGAGAGCCAATCAGATCTATCCCAGCTGTCAGTTTGCTTCCTTCACGATTGCGAATGGCGCTGACGTTCGCTGCGAACTGCCCTGTGAAAGCAAGTCTTTTCTCTACAGGAAGCGCATCGTCTTCAAAGAAGATGTTGGTATTCGTTCCTTTGAAATCAGCTCCCGCTTCATAGGTGATCTGATCGACCCAAAGATTGGTTCCAAACCACTGTGGGATCGCATAGCGAGCCGACGCTTCAAAACTCTGGCGATGTTTTCTCGGATAGGGTGTGGTCTCAGGTGTTGAACCAGAATAAGATCCAAATACACGCAAGGTATTGCGCCAGGGAAGAAGAGCCATATACTCTCCCTTATAAGACTGATACTCTTTGTAGCGATTGGTCGTGGTCGCTTGCACTTTCAAAGTGTGGTCTGTGAAGATGAAATCATTCACGTTAAACCCTGCGAAAATTCGGTTCACTCCTGTTGGCATAGAACCGGTATTCTCTACTCCAGTCGAGATCTTCCAGCTCTTTTTATCAGATACGACGAGATCGAGATCGGTCATACCAGGCTGAGAAGATGCATGATAGTCGGCTTTCACAGTGCGGTAGGGATTGGTGTTCATCCAACCTAGATCTTGCGTAACGGTCTTTTCATTGATCGGCTCATGCGCAGAAAGGCGAACATGACGCTTGAGAGTCTCTGATCTCGTATATTGATTGTCTTTGACATTCACTTTTCCCAAACGCTCTGGAGCGACGACGAGCTGAACAACCCCGTTGGAGGTGTTTTGATCAGGAAGGGTGACAGCAACCCTCATATCTTCGTGATCATGATAGTAATTCGTGATCGCTGCACAAAGAGCTTCTGCTCCATTGGCCGTTAGAGAAAAATCGGAAAGAAATGGGCTCAATTCTTCGACGAGCTCTTCATTTTTTACCACTCCATCGAACTGAATGCCCTCAATTTTATCGAGATTTTCTTCTCGCAGTTTGGAGGATTCATTGACGATGAGAACTCCTTTGAGTAAGGAACTGTCGGTTTCTGTGGCCGCGAAGACCATCGATCCTATTAGAGAAAAGAGATAACTGAATTTCTGCATAGTACTCCAAAGTTTTTAAAGGAAAACTGGAGATTCTAGCAAAAAGGATATTTTCGGCATAGATTTAAATGAGACGAAAGCCCCCATCCACATAGACAACAGAGCCTGTCGCAAACTCACATTGAATCAAATAACAAACCGCTCTGGCAATGTCTTCGGGCTGCCCGACTCGCTTGGCTGGCAATCGCTTTGCTTCCTCTTCAAAAGCTGCGCGTCTTTCTTTCTCTGGGAAAGTGTCCCAAAGAGGCGTCACAACTGTACCGGGCGCAATGGCATTGACCCGAATGGGAGAAAGCTCAAGAGCTAGCGCTCTCGTTAGCCCTTCAATGGCAGAATTGATCGCGCTCCCAGCAGCAAAATTCAAAAAAGGCTTTTGGCTGGCCGCTCCAGAAAAAAAGGTGATCGATCCCCCCTTGCGAATCTGCGGCGCTCCAAATTTGGCAGCCAAATACTGCCCCCAAAATTTGCTGTCAAACAGCCGTTTTGCCTCTTGAGAGCTCATCTTTAAAAACGGCTTCAAGACAAAATCTGCAGCAGAGATCACCAGATGATTAAAAGGGCCGACCGATTCAAAAAATTTCTGAATGGTTTTTTCGTCGGTGATATCCAGCACGTAGCTTTCAACTTTACCAGAAATCGCATCCTTAGCCTTTTCGAGCTTTTCTTTCGAGCGGCCCCCAAGCACGATCTCATGGCCGAGAGAATGGAGCATTTTGGCAGAGGCAAGACCCATTCCTGAGCTCCCCCCAATCACGACGGTTTTCGGATGCATATCTGCCTTCTATCACACTGGGTCTTTTATAATAGGAAATATTTGAATTTGGGGCAAAAAAATCGCCCTGAGAACTGGGGCGATTCAAGAAATGAATGACATTAGCCTACTTTAGGTCTACGATTTAGATAGTTTTCTTGGTATTGTTTGATATCGTCAGTATGGATAACCCAAGCTGCACCCTTTCGGTGAGCTTTCATCAAGCCAACACGGGTCGCATAATAGATCTTTTGCGCAGGTACTCCGAGCACTTTTGCCGCTTGGTTGACAGAGTAATACCCTTTACGATTATCAAATAAAAGCTCTCCATCAAACATCGACTTCGTACGCGAATACTTATTCTTTCGGTACTCTTCTAAGTCATCTAAATCAATGGTCCAACGGGTTGAATCTTTTGTTGCCTTAAGCTTCTTCTGTTTAATGGCAACATAGATAGCCTGGCGAGTCACATTATTGATGCGCGCAGCTTCGGTGATCGAAACTACTTTTTTCGCATTTTGCTGTGCCTGGCCCCATGCTGTATCCGAATTCATGGTTCCTTCCTCCTAAAAAAATGATTAAGCTTTTTTACAATTAATTCGCGCTTAAACTCTTAGGCCAACCTAAAAGAATGCCTTACAATGCGGCCTCGAATTTGCGCATTTAGTTTAAATTTCGCTCTTTAAGAAAACATTATTTCATATTATCGACTATAAATCAATCGCTTTCTCATTCTTAAAAGTGCGTTTTTTTTACCCCGAAATCCATCTTTATAAGAGACTCACCACCAACAACTTATTTTCAAAATTTTTGATTAGCGTCAAACTAGATCTTTTCGGTATAGTCTTAAATGAGATAAAACCTGTGATTATGGGATATCCTTAGATGTATATGATTCGCAAATGCTTTTTGTTCTTATTCCTATTCGCCTTTGTCCTCTCTGAGGCAAAACCTCCCCAATTGAGCCCTAGAGACGTCAAAACAAAACTTGACGAAATCCTCAAGGCGCACGTCTGCCACAAAGCCCTTTCTACCGACTTGATGCAGCGCACCTTGCAGAATTTCCTCGAAGAGCTCGACCCCACCAAAACGTATTTCATCGAAGGGGAAATTGCAGAGTGGTTGCAGCCCTCAGAGGCTACCCTCCAAAAAGCTCTCTTGGGATTTAAAAATGGAGATTTTTCCCTTTTCCACGACATCCATTCCGTTTTTTTAAAGGCCGTTGAAAGACGAAATGCCATGGAAGCTGAAATTGGGGGGTGGGAACTTCCCAAGGGAGTCAAGAGCGAGGAATTTAAAGATCTCGGATGGGCTTTTAACTATGAAGATCTCGTCAATCGCAATGCGCGGATCAAATCGCTCCAACTCGAAGCAACCGAAAAATTAGGCAATGAGAGCCAGAACAAATTCTTGCAACGTCTGACTAAAAGGCGAACCAATCGAGAATTAGAGTTGACGGGTGCAAGCGAAGAAGAGCGGCGCAAAATGACTTTGAGCCTCGTTCTCAAAGCGGCCACCTCCTCTTTAGATTCCCACACGAATTACTTCACTCCCAATGAAGCCAATCAATTCATGATCCAAGTTCAACAGCGGCTCTTTGGCATCGGCGCCCAATTACGCGACGATCTAGACGGCTTATCTGTCGTGCGCATCATTGAAAATAGTCCGGCAAGCCAGAGCAATAAGCTCAAAATCAACGATAAGATCATCGCCGTCGACAGCGAAGCCGTTATCGGGATGGAAATCAGCGAAGCCGTCGAATTGATTCGAGGCGAAAAAGGGACCTCCGTTCTCCTGACGCTCTTGCGAGAAAGTGGTGAGGGGGAAGAGCGCAGCCTAGAAAAACTGGAAATCGAATTGGTCCGCAATGAGGTCGTCTTAGAAGAATCTCGTCTCGAGCACAGCGTAGAGCCTTATGGAGATGGAGTCATTGCCACTTTAAAACTCTTTTCTTTCTATCAAGATTTAAAGAGCTCTTCCGCTAGCGACATACGCAAGGCGCTCGAGCAAATCAAAAAAGACCAGAAACTCAAAGGCGTTATCTTAGATCTCAGGAGCAATGCAGGAGGTCTACTCACTCAAGCTGTCAGCGTTTCAGGACTTTTTATCAACAAGGGAATCGTCGTTTCGATCAAAGACAATACGGGCAAAGTGCAGCATCTTCGAGAAGTGGAAGGAAAACCTGCGTGGGAAGGGCCTCTTTTCGTCCTCGTCAACAGAGCCTCTGCTTCTGCAGCTGAAATCGTTGCTCAAACCCTGCAAGATTATGGAAGAGCCGCTGTCTTAGGAGATGATCACACATTCGGCAAAGGATCCTTTCAGACTTTCACCCTCGATCCGATCAACAATCCAAAGATCAATCCTCAAGGGGAATACAAAGTGACTCGGGGACGTTACTACACCGTCTCTGGGAAAAGCCCACAGTTATCGGGAGTGCTCTCCGACATCACAATTCCCGGAATTCTCTCCGAACTAGACATCGGAGAAAATTTTGCTAAATTTCCTTTAGAAAATGACTCGATTGAGCCTCATTTCGACGATGATCTATCCGATCTTTCTCCTTTTCACAGAATCCAACTGGGGCCTACCTATCGTCACAGCTTACAACAACAGTTGACGACCTATATGCCCTACATGGAGATCTTGAAGAAAAATTCAAAGGTGCGCCTCGATTACAATAAAACCTATCAGAACTTTTTGACAGAAATTCAAAAAAAGAATTTTGATGCCGATCCCGTCAATCTATTTGGACAGACCGATCTCCAGCTCGCAGAGACGGTCAATGTCATGAAGGACCTCATTTTTCTCATGAGTATAGAGAATCGGTAGTGAAAAAAACTCCCGAGATCTTCAGAATAGATAGTTTGTTAGAGGATCTTTATGACTGTAAGAGTTCGCATTGCCCCATCCCCTACAGGTGACCCCCACGTAGGGACAGCCTATATCGCCCTTTTCAACTTGATCTTTGCTAGACATTTTAAGGGAAAATTCATTCTCCGCATTGAGGATACAGACCAGACGCGAAGTCGACCCGAGTATGAAGAAAATATTCTCAAGGCGCTCCACTGGTGCAACATCGATTGGGACGAAGGTCCCGATGTAGGAGGCCCCCATGCACCGTATCGCCAATCGGAAAGGACCGAAATCTATCGAAAACACGCCTACGAGCTCATCAAAAGGGGCAACGCCTATAAATGCTTTGCGACTCCCGAAGAGCTTGCCGAAATGCGCGAAGTCGCAGCGAAGCAGGGAAAGCGGGCAGGGTATGACCGCAGATATCGCAATTTGACCCCAGATGAGGTGCGTGCTCGCGAAGAAGCGGGTCAGTCGTACGTCATTCGACTCAAAATTCCCCTGACAGGAGAATGCGTCTATGAAGATCAGATCAAAGGCCGCATCACAGCGCCCTGGGCAGATATCGATGATCAGGTTCTCTTAAAGTCAGATGGCTTTCCCACCTACCATCTCGCGAACGTAGTGGATGATCATCTCATGCAGATCACCCATGTTATCCGAGGTGATGAGTGGATGAGTTCCACTCCAAAACACATTTTTCTCTACGAGGCTTTTGGCTGGACTCCTCCCGTTTTCATGCACATGCCTCTTCTCTTGGGAAAAGATGGGAAAAAGCTCTCGAAGAGAAAAAATCCCACCTCGATTTTCTACTTCAGAGACAGCGGCTATCTCCCCGAAGCGCTGATCAATTTCTTGACGCTCATGGGATATAGCATGCCTGGAGATAAGGAGATTTATAATCTCGACGAGATCATCCGCGAATTTGACCCCAAGAGAATCGGCATCTCAGGAGCTTTTTTTGATATCCAGAAACTCAATTGGGTCAATCAAAAACGGCTCATCGAGATGGTTCCAGAAAATCAGCTTTGGGATCGGCTCAAAAAGTGGCAATTCAACGAATCCTTCATGCAAAAGCTGATGCCGCTCGTTCACACCCGGATCAAGACGTTTGGGGATTTTATGCACCTCTGCGACTTTTTCTTCATCAATGAGCTCAAAGTCACCCCCGAAATGCTCTGTCCAAAAGGGACTGCCCCCGAAACGATTGCCTGCTTATTGCAAGCGCTCATTTGGAGTCTCGATGCGGGGGAAGATTGGTCGGGGAAAGGGCTCGAAACCGCATCTCACGAAGCAGCTGAGGTTTTTGGCCTGCATCACAAAAAAGTGATCATCCCCCTTCTCTTTGCCTGCGTCATGGGCAAATTGCAAGGGCCGCCTCTCTTTGATTCGGTGACTCTACTCGGCAAAGATCGAACCCGAGTGAGAATGATGGCAGCCATCGAGCTGCTCGGTGGGATTTCCAACAAGAAAATGGATCTATTGAAAAAAGGCTGGGATAAGAAGAATTGCAAAGATCTCGTTATTCAGCCGGCGACTCCGTGAGGTCTTCTGTCTCTAGGGTCTCGATCGATTTAGAAATGACGTAACTCGGCCTATGAGAGCCGGTATTGTTGTTGCAAGCGGTCAAAAGAAAGCATACAATGAGGAAAAATAGGGTGCGCATGGGTGTGGATCAGTCCTTTTTCTTCACTCTAATTATTTTTGCAACCACTGTCTAGAAAAAATGTACTCCAGAACCCATCCCTACATTGCACGTATCCAGGAACGGACTCTTTTAACGGGGCCGGGCTCGAGCAAAAAAACCTATCACATCGTTCTAGATATCGAAGACCCTCATTTCAGTTTTAAAGTGGGGGATAGTATCGGGGTTCTTCCGACGAATGACCCGGCAGTTGTCGATCGGATCCTTCACAAATTAGGGGCCAGCGGTCTAGAGCTCGTTGAAGATACGAGGGCCAATACCACCCTTTCATTTCGGGACTTTCTCTTACATAAGGCCAACATCAGCAAAGTCTCTTTCCACAAAATCTTTTCTGTAGAAAAAACAGCGTGTCCTCTGATCGAATTAGTGGAAAATCTGAAACCAAGTCCCCATGAACTTTGCAAAGTCTTATTGCCTTTGCTACCGAGATTCTATTCGATTGCCTCCTCTCCCAAAATCTATCCTCACGAAATCCACCTCACTGTGGCCTTTGTCCGTTTTGAACTCCATGGGCAAATCCAGGTTGGAGTCGGCAGTCATTTTCTCTGTGAGCAGGCCATTCTCGAATCGACGCCGATTCCCATCTATGTCCAACCCTCTCACCATTTCACCCTACCAAAAGATCCGAATACCTCGATCATCATGATTGGGCCTGGGACAGGGATCGCCCCTTTCCGCGCTTTTCTGCAAGAGAGGATCGCTTGTCAGGCCTTGGGGCGCAATTGGCTCTTTTTCGGGGAGAGAAACCGCTTAACAGACTTTTATTATCAAGACTATCTGCTCGAGCTCGAAAAACAGGGGCGCCTTCGACTCGACACCGCCTTTTCTCGCGATCAGCCGCAAAAAATCTACGTACAACACCGCCTGCTCGAAGAGAAAAGAAGCCTTTGGGAGTGGATCCAAACGGGCAGTTACCTCTATGTCTGCGGAGATGCAGAGGAGATGGCTAAAGATGTGGAGGCCGCTTTAGAGCAAATTGCCAGAGAAGTTGGGGGAATGAGTGAGGAAGAGGCCCGCAAATTCTGGAAAGCGTTACGCTTAGAAAAGCGTTACTTATTGGATGTGTATTGAATCAACTCTCTACAGTCGTGATGATGCAAAAACACTGCAGGCCATCGCCGCACCCAAAATCGGAAAGGCCATCTCCAGAAATCGCAGTGATCCCGATCGCAGCGGGAAGGATATTCAAGGCTTGCGCAATGCACTTTTTCATAGAGCTAATTTTCTCTTCGAAGTAGGGACGCTTCCCCTCAATGCTCAAAGCGACATGGACAATCTTTTGCCGGCCCAAAGTGGCCAACGCCTTGTCGACATAGACACCGCTATCGGTGATGCCATCTTTACGGCAAAGATCCCGAGCAATCCCCCCTAGGATGGGAACGCCAGAGAGAGAAGTGATCGCATTGCAGATCGCATGATAGACGATATCCCCATCTGAATCGGCGTCCAAACCGGGAACTCCATCAAAAATTGTCCCCGCTATCATGCAAGGTTTGGAAGAGCCTTCAGGCAAAAAGCGGTGACTCTCTTGGCCAATGCCCGTGCGAAAAATAGGAAATTGTGGTTTCATCATGGCATGATTATGGCATATTGAGCGATAAATGTCGCGGCTTCACATCTGCAACACATTTTTTGAAAGGGAACTGGAAAAAAGAGAGTCAAGAGATCTCTTGAGATGGATGCAAAGCTCCCCCATTGTGCTCCAATTGCAGTTTTTGCCCCTTCTCTATGCCGCTAAGGACGACCGGATCCTCGTATCCGCATTGCCAGAAAATCCCGATCCACGCCTCTGTCTCATTGAGAATCCACCGACTGATTGCTCCGAAATCGAACATTGGGGGCCCTCTCTTGCCATTTCGGAATGGGCAAAAAAGCATAAAATTCCCTATTCCCTCCCCGATTGGAATTGGGTGCGCCAGGTCAACTCCAAAATCTTTTCTTTTTTGGAATCTCCTCAACTCCCAGGCGCTAAAATCCTCAATTCTCCTGAAGAGATCGAAGAATGGGTCCTCCAAACTCCAGGCCCCAAAGTGCTCAAAACCCCCTTTGGAACGGCAGGAGGGGGCCACACGCTGATTCTGGAAGGGCGTCCAAAGAAGATATCCTGCCCCGTGATTGGAGAACCTTGGGTAGAAAGAGTATTGGATTTCAGTACCCAGTGGAAAAATGGAGAGCTATTGGGCGTGACCCTATTTGAAAATGAACCGAATGGCACTTATAAGAGCACCTATGTTGAGGAAGTAGAGCCGTGGGCCCTGGAAGAACATTTGAGCGTTTCTCGTCCCCTCATCCAAAAACTTTTCCAAATGGGATATTCGGGAAATATGGGAGTGGATGCCTTCATCTATCTTTGGGAAGGAAAAAAGCGGGTTCATCCCGTCGTTGAAATCAATGCACGCAAAACGATGAGCTGGGTAGCACTTCAACGCAAAGAAAAAAGGCTCTCCTACCTCCGTTCAAGCGAAGGACTTCTTCCGAACTGCCTAAAAAACAAGCAGTTTTCTCGAAATCTCCTCTGAACTCTTCAAAAAATATCCTTAAATTTCAAATTCGCTTAACATATTTTTAGAGGTCGGAAAAATATGGAAGTTTTAAAAATCACGGGCGGAAAACCACTTACAGGACACATCAGAGCAGCAGGCGCAAAAAATGCAATGACCAAACTCCTGGTCGCCTCCCTTCTCTCAGATAAAAAGTGCACTTTTTACAACGTTCCGAATATCGGAGACGTTGAAATTACAGTCAATCTCTGCAAAGAGATCGGCTCAGAAATCAAGTGGGATAAAAAAGAAAAAGTTCTCGAGATCTTCACTCCAGAACTCAAAACTTCCTATGTCCCTCAACGCTATTCTGGGTCCAATCGCATTCCCATTCTGATGATTGGAGCGCTTCTCGGAAGAACAGATGAAGATATCATCGTTCCCACAATCGGAGGCGATCTCATTGGGACAAGACCGGTCGATCTACACATCCACGCCCTTCAAAAACTGGGAGCTCGGATCGAATATCGGGAAATGAAAAAGGAGGGTGCCTACTTTGCTCAAGCCCATAAAGGACTCAAAGGCTCCATCATCACCCTCAATTATCCTTCTGTCGGGGCTACCGAAAACACCATTTTGGCCGCCGTCAGAGCGAAAGGAACAACCCTCATCAAAAATGCCGCCATCGAGCCAGAGATCATCGATCTCATCCTCTTTTTGCAAAAGTTAGGTGCCAATATCATGGTGGATGTCGATCGGACCATCTGCATTCAGCAAGCCCATCAATTTTACGAAGTGGAGCATACGGTCCTCACTGACCGCAATGAGGTCGCCTCCTATGCGATGGCTGCCATCAGCACGAAGGGAAGAGTTTTCGTCGAAGGGGCCGAACATCTCAATATGATCGCTTTCCTCAATAAGTTGAGAGAAATCGGCGGCGGCTACCAGGTGAAAAAAAATGGGATTGAATTTTTCTATGAACAGCCTTTGCGCGGAGGACTTCATTTGGAAACCGATGTCCATCCCGGTTTTATGACCGATTGGCAACAGCCCTTTGTCGTCTTGATGACCCAAACGATGGGAGCCTCCGTCATCCACGAAACCGTGTATGAAAATCGGTTCGGCTATACAAATACTCTAAAAGCCATGGGAGCTGATATCGAACTCTTCACGCAGTGTTTAGGTGGCAGAAGCTGCCGTTTTGCCTCTTGTGATCACCATCACAGCATTGTCGTGAAAGGCCCAACTCCTCTTAAAGCAACCGACATCTCGATTCCCGACTTAAGAGCGGGGTTTGCCTATGTCATGGCAGCGCTCCTCGCGGCAGAGACAAGCACTATTTCGAACGTCGATTATCTCGATCGGGGATATGAGGATCTCGTTACTAAACTTACCTCTTTAGGGGCAGATATCACCCGGATCCCCCTCACGAAAAAGGGAAGTAAAGCTGCTTTACAAACCATGCTGGAAGACGCGCGGATTTGCTCTTGAATCATTGACAAAGAGGCAGAAGGGGCATTAAACTGGTTTTCCTATGCTGCCCCTTCCCTTCAAAAACGAGAGCATTCCTCTTTGGAGGCAAATCCAAAGGACCAACTTCAATCGAATCGATTCCCTTTTGGACTTTTTAGAGCTTTCGGAAGATAAGCGAAAAAAAGTCTTGTCACGCCCCCAGTTTGCCCTCAATGTGCCGATGCGCCTTGCGGAAAAAATGGAGAAAAACAATCTAGATGGCCCAATCTTTAAACAATTTGTCCCTTTAATCGATGAATTGGAAGAGAGTTTTGGCACGCCAGAGCCGTTGCAAGATCAACGATTTCGGCAATCCCAAAAGCTCTTGAAAAAGTATCAGGGCAGAGCGCTCCTTCTCGCAAGCGGCGCTTGCGCCATGCATTGCAGGTTCTGTTTCCGTCAAAATTTTCCTTACGAGACCGAGGAGAAGAGTTTTGAAAAAGAACTGGCCCATTTGAGCCTCAATCCCACAATTTCAGAAGTCATCTTAAGTGGGGGAGACCCTCTTTCTTTGAGCGATGGATCGCTCGCTTCTCTCTTCCAGTCCCTTGAAGAAATCCCCCATATCCAGCGCATCCGTTTTCACACCCGTTTTCCGATTGGGATCCCCGAAAGAATCGACGATTCTTTTCTCTCGATTCTCGCCTCTAGCTCCAAACAAATTTTCTTTATCATTCACTGTAACCACGCCAAAGAGCTCGATGAAGAGGTCCTTTTCCATCTCAAGAAAATCCAAAAACTGGGGATTCCGCTCCTGAATCAATCGGTCTTGCTCAAGGGAGTCAATGATGAGGAAGAAACCTTACTCGCCCTTTCAAAAACTCTCGTCAATGCCGGCATTCTTCCCTACTATCTCCACTTGCACGATCCCGTTCGGGGAACCGGGCATTTCGACGTTGCCGACGCAAGGGGGCTAGAGCTCATCCAGTTCTTACGAGAAAACTTTTCTGGCTACGGGGTCCCCCGCCTCGTCCGCGAGGAACCCGGCAAAGCCAGCAAAACGTTTGTATTTCCTGAATAAAACCAAATACGGGGCTGTGCCCGCACAACACATCCCTAAATCCATTTCAGCAAACAAAAAAACAGGATTTGCAGGATCGTAAACGGCAGGATAAGTAAGGATGATACAACTCTCTTAAAATCCAAATTTTTCCTGTGAATCCTGCCACTTGTGATCTTGCAAATCCTGTTTTTTTGTTTGCTGAAATGGATTTAGGGACAGACCTACGACACTAACTTAAGAAGTTAAAAATCAATATGTTGTATTTCTTGGATAAGTGTCAGTTGATTTCTCAGAATAAAGTGAAAATTTTCGGGATAATAGCGCAAGACCTTAAGAACAAACATAATAAAAATTCGATTTATTATAATGAATGATTTTGATATAATTTTTAGTAATTAACAGTTAACCCCTGTTAATATTTCTATAATACCCTAATCACCTTTTTATTATTTTAGCGCCCTCTAACCCGGGGCGCTTTTTTTATTAGAGACGCTCGACTGTTTCAAGACCGAGGATTTCAAGGCCTTGCTTGAGCACTTTTGCGGTGAGCTCGCACAGGACAAGCCGGCTCCCCTCTTCAGGACTCCCCTCGACACGGCAGTCGCGAAAGAAAGCATTGAACTTTTCAGCAAGCTCATAGAGATAGTCAGTGAGACGATTGGGAAGCAGATCGCGGGCCATGATTTCGATCATTTCACCAAAGCGAGCCAGATGCAACCCAAGAGCGATTTCTGCAGGATGTTTGACGTCGATCTTATGCGTTTTGAGAATGTGATGCATATCGGCATGAGTCTTTCTCTTAATGCCATTGATTCGAACGTAGGCATAGAGGAGAAAGACAGCTGTGTTGCCCTCAAAACGGAGCATCCGATCGTAACTGAACATGTAGTCTTTGGTGCGTAGAGAAGAAAGATCGGCATATTTGACAGCGCCGATTCCGAGAACATGCGCTAAGTGTTCGATCTCTTTCGGATTGCCATCTGGATATCTTTCCTTCAGAATCTCTCGAGCCTTGTCGATCGCACCTAAGAGTAAATCGATGAGTCTTTCGGTATCTCCAGAACGGGTTTTGAATTTTTTCCCATCAGATCCGAGAACAAGACCAAATCCCACATGCTCGGCTTTGACTTTTGATGGATCGAGCCATCCCGTTTTTTCGGCAAGCGCAAAGATCATCTGAAAATGGAGCGATTGCCCCTGATCGACGACAACGATGATCCGATCTGCCTCTTCGACAAAAATGCGATGCCGGATCGCCGCTAAATCGGTCGTGTCGTAATTATAGCCCCCATCCGACTTTTGAATCATGATGGGTAGAGGCTCCCCTTCTCGGTTTTTAAATCCTTCTAGATAGACGCATTTGGCTCCATCAGAAAGAGTGACGAGACCCTTTTGATCCAACTCGTCGACCACTTCTTTGAGAAAAGGATTGTAGAACGATTCTCCCCGCTCGGTGATGCGCACTTTCATCAAATCGTAGATTTCTTGGAAGCCTTTACGCGATACCTCGCACATGAGCCTCCAGGCAAAGAGAGCCTCTTTTTCGCCAGCTTGGAGTTTCACGACCTCTTTTTGCGAACGCGTTTTGAATTGGGAATCCTCATCAAAGCGGTGTTTGGCCGCTCTATACCATCTCATCAGCATATCGAGCGTCATCGGCTCTTCGCCCTTGAGGACTGCCGGACAATGATCCTTCATATAGGCAATGAGCATCCCAAATTGCGTTCCCCAATCGCCCAGGTGATTGAGACGGAGCACGTCTTGATCCAAAAATTCAAAAAGACGAGCCAGACAGTCGCCGATAATGGTCGAGCGGATATGGCCCACATGCAACTCTTTAGCAATATTCGGCGAGGAAAATTCGACGATAATTTTTTGTCTTTTAGATGGAGGAACAGCTCCTAGATACTTATTCTTGAGCTGCAGCTGAAGTTGATGGGACAAATAGGCAGAAGAGAGCGTAAAATTGATGAAGCCAGGCCCTGCAATTTCAACTCTCTCACAGTCCCTCGCATCGAAATGTTCGATGATTTTTTGCGCGATGACACGTGGATTTTGTTTTAAAATTTTAGAAAGGGGAAGCGCGCTATTGCATTGATAGTGGCCAAATCCTTCCTGCATACAGGGAGCCATATCGGCGAGCTCCTGTTCTTTAGAAAGAGAATTGCCAAAAGCGCGAGTAATAGCCTCTGTAACTTTCTTCCGAAAGTCGGAAATGATTGTGTCCATACTTGAACCTACCTCAATAAAATTTTTCGTCGATTTTCGGGATTATTTTGTAGGTTCTTACTCAACGCTGTGATGGAACGTCGGAGGAATGACCCTCCTTCCAATCGCATATTTGAGTCGATACTCGGCGAGCGCAAGCGCCGCTTCATGAGTGGATTCCCGATTTTTCTCTGCGATTTCATAGATGGCAAGCAGAGTATTGTAGATATGGTGGGCTTTATAGCGAGAAAGTTTCGGATTGTATCCCTCATCTTCTAACTCCATCGCCACGTTGAGAAGGCCTCCCGCATTGATGACAAAGTCGGGAGCATAGAGAATGCCTTTACTTTGCAACACTTTAGCATGATGATCGTTGAGGAGCTGATTATTCGCGCAACCCGCAATGGCTTTACACCTAAATTCCGGAATTGTCTTGTCATTGATGATTCCGCCAGCTGCGCAAGGAGCAAATACATCGCATTCCACTTTCCAGATTTGATCGGGATCTACGATTTTCGCACGGTACTTTTTCGCCAGTTTCTTCAGTTTAACCGAATCGGTATCCGTGATGATGAGATCAGCGCCCGCCCAAAATAGAAAATCGATCAGCTGACTTCCGACATTTCCCAACCCTTGTACAGCAACTTTTTTCCCCTCGAGTGAATCGGTCTTGTAAAGCTGCTTTACAACAGATTGAATGCCTCGGAACGTTCCCCAAGCAGTAAAAGGACCTGGGTCTCCACTGCTCTTTTCGTGAGGAAGGCCCACGACGTGCTGGGTCATTCTTCGAATGACCTTCACATCTTCTCCCGTACAGCCCATATCTTCGGCGCAGATGTAGGTTCCGCCTAGCTTTTCCACAGCAGCACCAAACGCCATCAAGAGCTCGGGTGTTTTTTCTGTTTGAGGATCTGCGATGATGACGCTTTTCCCTCCCCCAAATCCCACTTCGGCAATAGCCGCCTTATAGGTCATCCCTTTAGCGAGCCGAAGCGCATCTTCTAGCGCCGCTTCAAAATTCGGATAGGGTCGGATCCGGGTTCCTCCAAGAGCAGGTCCAAGGATGGTATTGTGAATGGCGATGATCGCTGTGAGCCCCACCTTTCGGTCGGTTACCTTCACCACCTTTTCAAATCCTTTGACGATGATCCTTTCGAACTGAAGGCTCTTTTGACTTTCTTGAAGCAAAGAGGCCAATCGCTTCTTAGGATCTTGGACTTTTTTTTCCAAAAGTTGACTACTCATATGCAAAACCTCAAGAGAAGTATATTTAAGAGTGAACTATAACATGCATGCAAACGAAAATCAAGGATCTTAAAAAAAGTTTATTTCGCATTCGAATAAAAAATTCAGTTTGTGGTCATGATTGAAGAACTCCTTGATGAGAAAGCCTTTTTGTTGTACCTTGGTGAACCACTATTTTTTGAGGAGATTATGGCAACTGCTCTGAGTGTCACTGCGGAACAAAAAAACGAGCTATTAAAGTTTTTAAAGAAAAATCGCGGCGCCGATCTGGTCACAGTATACCTTGCTTTTGTCGAGGAAAAATATCACCTAAAACCCGTTCTATTTCCCAGAGACAAGACGATTTACCAAAGCACCTCAGATCTCATCGAAAAACTCGAAGCACAAGGAAAATTGTGGCGCGAGACAGAGATTACGATTCAATTTGGCCAGCAAAGCGTCAATGAGGACACAAAAAAGATTTACATCTGCCCCTTCACCGGCAAAGTGTTTGGGGACAACACTTGCCCAAATCCTCAAGACGCCATTTACGATTGGGTTGCAAAATGCCCAGAAAACACCGAGCGGGTAGGAGGCCTCCCCGTCAAGAGATTTTTTGTCTCTGAAGATCCCGAAGTCATTAAAAACTATATCAGCGAAAGAAAATCTTCGATTAAAAAAGTAGTCTATTCTTCTGCCATTACGGGAAAACTCTTCAACAGCAAGGCAGCGGTCATTGACGATTTCAAGAAAAATCACACCAAACTCCTCACTTTACTCGAAGTGCAAAATCAAAACCGATTCCAGATCGAAGAACATTTTCTTGATTTCATTCAAAAGCATTTAACAGAAGACAAAATCGCAGGCTTTGTCGAAGGCCTCGCTCAGCATCCTGAATTCGAACCCTATTTAGAAAAATGGGTCGAATCGGACTAAGAAAACGGCACGTTCTCAAAAATGCAGAGGAGATGATAGAGTTTGGACAATTTGTAGCCAGTACTCTCCCCAAACCCTCTATCCTTGCACTTTCTGGCGAACTCGGAGCGGGAAAGACGACCTTTGTCCAAGGACTGGCTAAAGAGCTCGGAATTCAAGAACCCATTCAAAGTCCCACTTTTATTTTGCTAAATGTGTATCAAGGCCTTGCCCATTTCGATCTCTATCGACTCAAAAATGTGGAGGACTTTCTGGCTCTAGGATTTGAAGAATATTTTTCCTCGCACATCTGCGCCATCGAATGGTCTGAAAGGATCCGAGCCATTTTACCTCTCGAGACGATCTACATCCACTTTGAATATGATGAGGGAGGGCGAATCGCAAATATTTCATGACACAAGCCCGCTTTCTCCTCTCCACATTGACCGATTTCCCCAATCTCAAAGACCCCAGAGGAATCCCCTTGCCCGAGATTGCTTTGGTAGGGAGATCCAATGTGGGCAAATCGAGTTTGATCAATCATTTACTCAGGCAAAAAAATCTGGCCAAAACATCGGCAACGCCTGGGAAAACAAAGCTGCTCAATTTCTTTTGCATCGAAGAAAAATTTCTACTCGTCGATTTACCGGGATATGGATTTGCCAAGGCCTCTTCAGAAGAGATTCAGCAATGGTCGGAAGCAATCGATCGATACATCAATGAGAGAAAGACTTTAAAATTGATTCTCCTCCTCATCGACTCTCGAAGAGAACTGGGCCCAGAAGATCAAACTCTTCTAAAATGGGCAGAAACAAAAAAAATTCCCGTTTTGTTGATTTTGACAAAAACTGATAAACTAAAAGCCTCTGAAAGGAATCAGCTTTTAAAAAAATACCCAGAGGCCATTCTCTATTCAATCATGGAGTCCTCCTCGCAGCATCTCTTGAAAAGGATCGAACAAATTTTATGGGGCTAATTTACCAAGATATTTTCGTCTGTATCGATTGCGAATCGACAGGACTAGATCCCGAGAAAGATCGCGTCATCGAAATCGCGGCCTCCCGTTTCACCTTTGATCAAATCCTCCAATCTTTCGAATCGCTCATCGATCCCGAATGCGACATTCCCCAAGTTTCTCAAGAGATTCACAAAATTTCTATAGATATGCTGCAAGGGAAACCCAAAATTGCCGAAGTGCTTCCCTCCCTTCTCAAAATGATCGAAGGTCATGTGATCGTAGGTCATGGAATTGGATTTGACATTGCCCTCATTGCAGCCGAGGCCAAAAGACATCAAATTCCCACCCAAATCGAAAAGCAAAAGTTCATCGATACTCTTCGCATGGCAAGACTCTATGGAGAAAGTCCCATCAATTCGCTCGAACGCTTGAGACAGCACTTCAACATTGAGCCCGAAGGCGCTCACCGAGCGATGAGCGACGTCATTGTGAACATCGAGGTCTTCAAATACCTGGCTAAATCTTATAAGACGACAGAAGAGCTTTTAGAAACACTCAAAAAACCGATCAAACTCAAAGCCATGCCCCTTGGAAAACACAAAGGGCGAAAATTCGATGAGATTCCCCTGGAATATTTGCTCTGGGCAGAACGGAAAGATTTCGATCAGGATCTGCTCTTTTCCATTCGCTCCGAACTGCGCAACCGAAAAAAAGGGGGAGGGTTTGAACAATCGGCCAATCCTTTCGCCGATCTGTGAAGTTGATTTTTTGAGCCATCTCCTATACTCTAATTTTTTTTGAGGTTGTATGCTTCGCGCTCTTACCGTTTTAGTGATTTTGTCTGCTCTTTTCACTCTGACCAAACCCCTTCCCTATTCAAGGCAAATCGATTTTGCCAAACTGCAGCCAAAACAATGGGCTTCTTTAGCTCCTTTCAAAACTCCTCCTACAGCTTTTAACCAAGCGCCAGAAATCGGCCATTTCATAAACCTTCTCAAAAAGGATTTCGGAATAGAGGTAGCTGTTGAAACGGGAACTTACCGCGGTGAAACAACTCGGTTTTTCTCTTCTTGTTTCAATGAAGTCCATACCATCGAACTGAATCCCGATTCTTTTCAATTCGCACAAGAGAATTTGAAGGATTGCCACAACATCCACTACCATTTGGGAAGCTCCGAAAAAATCCTTTCTCAAATCCTCCCCAATTTGCATGACAAGCGGATTCTCTTCTATTTAGACGCTCATTGGAATGATTACTGCCCTCTACTCGAAGAGCTCGGGGCCATTGCAACCACACATCGGGACCGTTGTATTATCGTGATTGACGATTTTAAAGTCCCCCATCGCCCCGACTGCCATTATGATCAATACGGAGATGTGGCGTGCACGTATAAATGCATTCAAAAACATCTAGATTCGATCTATTCTAGCTATGAATACTACTACGTTATCCCTAAAGATCCCATGTCGAGAGCTAAATTTGTCGCGATCCCTAAGAGTTGGGGAACCAAAAAGGGAACTGTTTATAAAAAGAAGTTCCAAGTTGCAAGCGACCTAATTAAAAATGTATGCAAAAAAAACTTAAGCTGAAAGATCTTTCCCTGAAAGCTAAACGCGTATTGATGCGGGTCGATTTCAATGTCCCTATGGAAAAAGGACGCATCACCGATGACTCGCGCATTCGGGCAGCCCTTCCTTCCATTGAATATATTTTGAACGGGGGCGCTTCTTTGATCTTGATGAGCCATTTGGGAAGACCCAAGGGCAAACCCGAAAAGGAATTTTCGTTAGCCCCTTGCGCAAAAAGACTCTCCGAGCTTCTCGGAAAAGGCATCAAAATGGCTCCCGATTGCGTAGGCCCCGAAGTGAAAAAGATGGCAAATGCTTTAAAACCTGGGGAAATTCTACTCTTAGAAAACTTGCGCTTTCATCCGGGAGAAGAAGAGCCAGAAAAATATCCCGATTTCGTAAAAGAGCTCGCAGCTCTTGGCGACATTTATGTGAATGATGCGTTTGGAACCGCTCATAGGGCCCACGCATCTACAGCAGCGATTGCCAAATTCTTTCCAAAGGCCGCATTGATGGGTTTTTTAATGGAAAAAGAGATCGAGGCTCTTTCGCCTCTTTTGTCCCATCCCAAACGTCCCTTTTACGCCATTGTCGGCGGAGCGAAAATCTCTTCTAAAATCGGCGTGATCAAACAGCTCATCACCAAAGTCGATCTCCTCTTCATCGGAGGGGCCATGGTGTATACCTTCTTGAAAAAAGAGGGGATTGACATAGGTAGCTCTCCCTCTGAAGATCCTGCACAGATCCAAAATCTTCCGAAAGATAAACTCCGATTTCCCAAAGATCTCGTGATTGCAGACCAATTTTCCAACGATGCAAACACCAAACAGGTCCTTGCAAAAGAGGGAATCCCCAAAGGCTGGCAAGGAATGGACATTGGGCCTCAAACCATCCGAGAATGGTCCCAGGAGCTTCAAAAGGCTTCCACCGTATTTTGGAATGGTCCCCTCGGAGTTTTTGAAATGCCGCAATTTGCAAAAGGGACAAGAGCCATTGCCGAATGTCTTAGTTCCTCTAACGCCAAGACAATTGTCGGAGGAGGTGACTCCGTGGCCGCCATTGAACAGATGGGATTGCAAAAACAGTTCGCGCATCTATCAACCGGCGGCGGAGCCTCTTTAGAATTTCTGGAATTTGGGCATTTACCCGGCATCGACGCGCTGACAAATCAATCCTTCACCTAGAGAAAAATTCCAACTCCTTCGATAATTGAATCCTATGACAAGAAAACTTCTGTCTCTTTTTTTAGTTCCGACTCTTCTCATTTTCGCTGAAGAGACCGTCCTTCCCGTCATCGAGGAAACAAACCCTCTTGAAAAGATAGAAAAACCACTCTTTGGCTATTTTGCTCTAGGTGGCTGCGGCTTTGTATTGCCCATCATGTCTCCTGAAGTTGCTCTGGGTTTGAGAAAACTCACCGCTAAACACGCCTGGGACATACAGGCCGGAGCCTCTCTCCAAGGAATGTATGTCTGGGGACAAGTTTCTTATCTCCACTTCTTTTTGCCCACCAACCAATCTTCTTACTCCTCCCCCTATTTAGGGATTGGATTGAGCGGGGGCTATGCAAATAAAATAGAATATTTTGAAAACAACAAAAGTGCTCCCTATTTCAATCTACCGATCACGGTTGGCTTTCAGTGGGGAGAAAATCAGAGGAATCAGTTTTTTCAAATTCAATTTTCACCTTTACTCATCACTACCGCCTCTCTTGGAATTGGTTTTTGAATCATTTCAATTAATAGAAGAATATGCGATGCTAGAGACACACCAAAGGAAGGGGTCCGTCGTTATTTTATGCGGGAAGATAGCGCAGTAAAATTTGGAAAGTGGCGCTCTTTGTTCTGGCCCATCCATCGCTGGGAATTGAAAAAATTTATTCCCATGTTCTTCCTGTTTTTCCTAATCTCTTTTAACTACAATACGTTGCGCGCATGTAAAGACTCTTTGGTCGTCACAGCTCCCCATTCGGGAGCAGAGGCCATCCCCTTCATCAAAGTATGGGCTATTTTGCCTGGGGCCATTCTCCTCACCTACCTCTTCACACGCCTATCCAACCGCTTCAGTCGAGAAAAAGTTTTTTATATCATGATGTCGATCTTCCTCGGCTTCTTCATGATTTTCACCCTCATCCTCTTTCCCGCTCAGGATTTTTTCCATCCCAATGCACTGGCAGACAAGCTGCAAGCCGCTCTACCAAAAGGGTTTAATGGCCTTGTCGCGATGTTTAGAAATTGGACCTTCACCCTTTTCTACGTGATGTCTGAACTCTGGGGGACAGCTATTTTGAGTGTTCTGTGGTGGGGTTTTGCGAATGAGATCACTCAAGTAGGTGAGGCCAAGCGCTATTACGGGCTCTTGATGATCGGCGCGAATATTGCCGGGATCATCTCTGGGCAGGCCTCTGTACTGCTCTGCAATCACACTTTCCTTCCCATGCTTCCTTACGGAAAGACCAGCTGGGATCAATCCATTTTATTTTTGAATGGATTGATCATTGTTGCTGGAATCTTAACCATGGGTATTTACCGATGGCTCAACCAACACGTGATCCGGCCAAGCGAGAAACATGCGCCCCCTGAAAAAATCAAGATGTCTATGCGCAAGAACTTCGCTTACCTCGCGAAATCCAAATATTTACTCTGCATTGCGCTCATTGTTCTCACCTACAATATTTCGATCAATCTGATCGAAGTTGTGTGGAAAAACCAAATCCAACAGCTCTATCCCAATCCCACTGAGTACAATATCTACATGGGAGAAGTGATGACTCTCATGGGAATCATCGCGACGATCACTGCCATTTTGACTGCTTTTGCCATTCAGAGATTTTCCTGGACCTTCAATGCGCTCATCCCAGCAATCACCATGCTCGTAACAGGAATTGGCTTCTTTCTACTCGTCCTCTTTCCAAACTCTGGGTTAACGTGGATTGCTGCCGCGATGGGATCGACCCCTCTTGTCTTAAGTGTCGCTCTCGGAGGCTTTCAAAACTGCTTGGGACGGGCTTCAAAATACACCATTTTCGATGCGACTAAAGAGATTGCCTTTATCCCCTTAAGTCAAGAATCCAAGCAAAAAGGAAAAGCTGCCATTGATGGAGTGGGGTCCCGAATCGGCAAATCGGGAGGATCGGTCATTCACCAAACTCTCATTCTCATCTTTTCTTCAATTGCCGCCTGCACGCCCTATGTAGCCGGGATCTTTCTCGTCGTCATTCTCGTCTGGATTTTCTCGGTCATTGCTCTGGGCAAACGATTCGACAGCCTCACAAAACCTGTCCTGGATAAAGAAATCGCCCCCGCTTAGAAAGTGTTTGAAACCCATCTTTCAATTAGGATAGGTTCCTAAATCCCTTTCCACGTATAATAACAAAGCTTTACAAAAATAAACTTTTCATATTTGTAAGAAATAAATGGACTCCATTATTCACTTCATCTTTGAGCACGCGCAATACGCCCATTGGATCGTCTTTGGCGCCTTGATGCTTGCAGGCCTCAATGTACCGATCAGCGAGGATCTCATGATCATCTTCAGCGCAGTCCTCGCAGCGACCGTCGTTCCCGAAAATACCTATAAACTTTTTTTAGCGGTCTTTTTGGGATGCTACATTTCAGATTGGGTCTGTTACTGGATTGGACGCCATTTTGGGCCGAAATTGTGGAATATCCACTGGTTCGCCCGCACCTTCGATCGAAAAAGGATCGATCAGATCCATGCCTATTATGCCCGCTATGGATTCTTAACCCTTCTCGTCGGCAGATTCATTCCGTTTGGAGTGCGAAATGGCCTCTTTCTCACGGCGGGACTCGGCCGCATGCCCTTTCCCAAATTTCTCTTGAGCGACGGGATCGCCTGCATCTTGTCGAACACGGTCCTCTTTACCTTGGCCTATACGGTCGGCAAGAACTATGAAGCCCTCATCTCCTCGCTTAAAACCTTCAATATTTTCCTCTTCGGTGCCTTTGCTGTCGCGATAATTGGCATCATTTGGTATAAAAGAAAGAAAAAAGCCGCCACCTAGGTTCATGTTAAGCGCATCCAATAGCCTTTCTTTTATCCGTGCACCACTTGCTTTTTTATTTTTGCAAGAAAATACTACCCTACGCATTACGGCTATCCTTCTTGCCATGTTTACGGACAGCATTGATGGGTATTTGGCGAGAAGAAGTCAATCTGTCAGCCGGTTTGGAGCGATTCTCGACCCAACGATGGATAAATTTTTTGTCTATTTCGCGATGACGGTCCTCTTTCTCGAGAATAAATTGGGACCTTGGGAAATGACGACCATGCTCTCTAGGGACTTTTTCCTCTGTCTTTACGGCTTTTTAATGCTGATCACTCAACGGTGGAAATCGATTGTTTTTAGGGCCATTCGCTGGGGTAAAATAACGACCGCGCTCCAGTTCTTCGTCCTCCTGGCCCTCGCTGTCGGAATTCCCATCCCCTGGTACATTTTCGCGAGCTTTGTCGTTATGGGATGGCTCGCCTTCCTAGAACTATTCCATGTCAGAACTTCTACGGCTTAAATTCCGGATCAATTCCGTAGAGAAAATGGAATTGGGAATATAAACCGCATTTTTCTCAGAGTCGCGTAGAGTCGTTAAATACCAGCCCATTTCTTCCACAGTTCCCCGAATGTTTCGATTCGGGATTTCAACCGTTTCATCCACGGCAAAAGGGCGGTTGATATAGATCAGAAGCCCCCCAAAAAAATTGGCCACCACCTCTTTACTCGCAAAGCCGACAATGGCTGCACCAATTCCGCTAAAGGTGAGAAGCGGGACGATGTCGAGCCCCAGAACCTGCAAGATCAGTAAAGCGCTGATAAAGACAATGAGCGTTGTCAAAATTTTTTCGACCGATTTTAAGGAGGTGGCGCTCAATCCATGTTGTCCCCCACGCCATTTCACTTCCATTTTGCGAATAAATAGTTTCTTGGCTCGTAACCCAAGCCAAGTCATGAGAAGGACACCCGCAATCAATAATCCCGTTTGAATTGCCATCTTTCCCTCCTTTCATGTATGGTTATTCTTATAAGAGACTGTCTCTGAATTAAGCTTCTGTCGATTTTGGGGTTCTTTTGAGCTAAATTTCGATTCAAAATTGGGGGGTAATATCAACATCCCGTATATGACCCCCCAATTTTGAATCGAAAGTTAGCCAAAATAATCCCCAAAAGCGACGAAGCCTTAATTCAGAGGCAGTCTCTAAGAAATTGGGAGAATTTTAGATGGAAATCCAAAGAGAATCAATCTTTGTTTCGGCGCTTCGCTCATTTTGTAAAATGTTTTTTGCAATTTGCGGAATTTTTTTTGCCTTTATTGTCATGTCTTTAATTTATACCGCACTGGGTGAAGGGACCTCTTCGCCAACCGATGTGAAAACAATTGTAAAATACCTTCCCGATGCAAATGGGAATCGAGAGAGCTCTTCGACAAGTCCCGTCATTCTCCAAATCAACGTTCACGGCGTCATAGGAGATCCCAAAGCAGGAGTCGATACAAGGGGAGTTCAAAACATGCTCCTCGACTCTCGTGCTGGGGATTTTAGACAAGATAGAGTCAAAGGAATTTTACTCCACATGAACACGCCCGGCGGCACCGTGGTCGATTCAGATAACATCTACCGGATGCTGAAAGACTACAAAGCCAGATACAAAGTGCCCGTCTACGCCTATGTCGAAGGTCTTTGCGCCTCCGGCGGTATGTACATCAGCAGCGCAGCAGATAAAGTCTATGCAGGTCCTGCCAGCATCATTGGATCTGTCGGCGTCATCATCGGGCCCTTTTTCAATGTCGTGGATGCCCTTGGAAAAATCGGCGTGATTTCCAAAACAATCACGGAAGGGTTGGATAAAGATATGATGACTCCCTTTCGTGCTTGGAAGTCAGATGAAGATGCTTCTTTAAAAGCGGTCACTGCCTATTTCTACCAACAATTTGTCGGGATCGTCACGAGCGCAAAACCTCGGCTCGATCGAACAAAATTGATCAACGAATATGGCGCGAAAGTATTTGATCCCGAGACAGCTCAAGAATATGGCTACGTCGATGTTGCCCACGCAAGTCGCGATAGCACTCTTCTTGCCCTTCTCGAAGAGGCTGGGATCGATTCTACAAAGACCTATCAAGTTGTGGAATTGGAGCTCAAAAGTGAGTGGTTGTCTTCTCTCTTGAATTCCAAATCACCCCTTTTCACAGGGCGCATCGAGCACACTTTGGATATGGGAGCTCCCGCCATTCGCGACCAAATCGCCTACCTCTACCAACCTCAATGAAAACCATATACATTCTGGATGCGGTCAATTATCTCTTCCGTTCCTACTATGCCATTGGCCCCATGCTCAATGACAAAGGGCAGTCGACAAGTGCCCTTTTTGGTTTTATCCGATCGGTTCAAAAGCTCATTCGAGAGTTTGCTCCTAGCCATCTCATTTGCGTGTTTGATGGTCCCGATAACAAAAAATCGCGACAGGCTGTTTACGCCGAATACAAGATGCACCGCAAAGGCGCTCCAGAAGATCTCTTCCCTCAATTCGAATGGGCCTATCAATATTGCGCTCTCGCCGGGATTCCCACTCTTTCTGCAGAGGGAGTAGAAGCCGATGACACAATGGCAACCATTGCTCTTTGGGCAGAAAAAAAAGGGGCCAAAGTGTTCTTGTGCTCGAGCGACAAAGATCTCATGCAGCTCGTGAATGAGCAAATTTTTTTACTCCAACAGCACAAGGATAATCTGATCATCGATGCAGCCAAGGTGCAAGAGCTCTTCGGAGTGCGTCCCGATCAGATGCTCGATCTCTTGGCGATGATGGGAGACGCTTCCGATAATATCCCAGGGATTGCGGGATTTGGCCTCAAAACAGCCGCCTCTTTACTAGAGCAATTCGGCACTCTAGATTATCTTTTAGCCCATCCAGAAGAGGTGAAAGGAGAAAAGAAACAAGAGCTCTTGCGTACCCAGAAAAAAGAGGCCCTGATGAGTCGCGAGCTCGCCACTTTGCACACGCGAGTCGAAGTTCCCTTAAACGAAGAATTTTATCGTCTCAAAGAAAAAGATTTAGGCAAGCTCACTGCCTTCTATCAGGAGATGAAATTCAACTCTCTTCTCAAAGAATTGAGCCATCCTGCAGTCGAACCTCCAGCCCCAAGTAAAACCGCTTTACATTTAGCCAAACACGATTACCACCTCGTCGATCGGGAAGAGGATTTGATCCAGCTCTTGAAAACCCTTTCTCGGGAAAAAGAGATTGGGATCGATACAGAGACAACCGACCTCGATCCGCTACTCGCCCATCTCGTCGGAGTTGGATTTGCTATAAAACCGGGAGAAGCTTGGTATGTCCCTCTCAATGGCCAAATTGGGAAAAAACGGGTTCTTGAACTCTTGAAAGAGTTTTTTGCAAAGACAGAAAGCGCTTTTTTTGGCCACAACTTCAAATATGATTACCACATTCTCCAAAGCCACGGAATCCAGATCCGACGCATCGGATTCGACACTCTTTTGGCCTCCTATCTGCTCGATCCGCAAAAAAGACGGCACAACCTAGACGACCTAGTTTTGGAAAAATTCACCCACGTAAAAATTGCCTTGGAAAGCCTCATCGGAAAAGGGAAAAAACAGATTTCGATGCGCGATGTCCCGATTGAAAAGGTGAAGGAGTACTGCTGCGAGGACATCGACTACACGACCCGGCTCAAAGAAATCTTCGCAGAAGAGCTGAAAGAAAAAAAAATGGAACCCCTTTTGCAAGAGATCGAACTGCCCCTCTTGCGGATCCTTGCCGAAATGGAAAGAGAGGGAATTTATCTCGACGTGAAACAGCTGAGAGTTGTTGGGGAAGGGCTCATTAAAGATTTATACGAGATCAAATTGCGCATTTTTGCCCATGCAGGCGTTGAATTCAATCTCAACTCGCCTAAACAGCTCGGAACCATCCTCTACGACAAAATGGGGCTCAAAGCAGGCACTACCTCCACGAGCGCCGACATATTGGAAGAGCTAGCAGAAGAACATGTGATTGCCAAAGAGATTCTCGAGTATCGGACCCTGGAAAAACTCCGCTCCACTTATGTAGAAGCCCTCCCGCTCGCCGTCAATCCCATCACGGGCAGAATCCACTGCACCTTCAACCAATCGGTGGCAGCGACAGGCCGCCTTTCGAGCCAAGATCCCAATTTGCAAAATATCCCCATCCATTCCGCCATCCGTTCCTGTTTTAAACCCAAAGAGGGGTGCAGTTTCTTGGGCGCAGACTATTCTCAAATCGAGCTCAGACTCCTCGCCCATTTTAGCGAAGATCCAGAATTGACGAAGGCTTTCCGAGAAGGAAGAGATATCCACATCCACACCGCTTCTTTAATTTATGGGGTTCCCGAAACACAGGTGAGTGATGCCATGAGAAGAGCCGCCAAAACAGTCAATTTTGGCATTGTCTATGGTCAAACTGCGTTTGGTCTTTCCAAACAATTGGGAATCCCTCAAAAAGAGGCCTCGCTTTTCATTCAGACCTATTTCGCGAGATACCCCGGAGTGAAAAATTATTTGGAAGAGTGTAAAGAAAAGGTGAGAAAGGTGGGACATTCGACCACTTTGACGGGAAGACAGCGCCCCATTCCCGAAATTCACAATAAAAACCCTTCTATCCGCTTTGCTGCGGAAAGACTCGCCATCAATACTCCTCTCCAAGGGACCGCTGCCGACCTCATCAAAATGGCCATGATCGAGATCGATCGAGTCATTCGAGAAAAAGGGCTTAAAGGAAAAATGATTCTCCAAATTCACGACGAATTGATCTTTGAAATTCCCGATTTGGAAATTCCTCTTTTCGAAAAGCTCGTCAAAGAAAAGATGGAAGGGGTCATGAAATTGAAAGTTCCCATCGAAGTCCACATGGCGGTTGGGAAAAATTGGGCAGAATGTTGAAGAAAGTTGCAGTGACCGGCGGTGTGGCAAGCGGAAAAACAACGGTTTGCCGAATCTTTCAAGAACTCGGAGCAACCGTCGTTTTTGCCGATGAGATCGTCCATGAGCTATTAAAGGCAAAGACTCCCATCGGGGAAAAAATCATCCGAGAATTCAAAGTGCCCGTTTTAAAAAATGGGGCGCTAGATACAAAAAAGCTCAGTCAGGTCTTCAAGGACGCCAAAGCGTTGAAACGACTCGAAAGGGTCCTACATCCAGCAGTCCTTCAGAGAATTGAGGAAGACTATGCCCGGGCAAAGGGGAATCTCTTCGTCGTAGAAATTCCCCTTCTCTTCGAAATAGGAGCAGAAAAAGGGTACGATGTCGTCATCGCCGTTTTGAGTGATGAGAGACTCGCAAAGAAGAGATTCAAACAGGGCGAAGAGGAATACACCCTCCGCATGAAAAGACAATGGACGCCCGAAGAAAAGGCGGCTAGAGCCCACTTCACGATCCACAATAATGGGACCCTAGAAGACCTTCGCAAAGAGGTGCTCCAAGTACACAAAAAACTTGAAATTGGCAAAAATTGAGAAGAGTGCTAAAGTTAGGGAAACTCTAGTCTATACATCTACATCATCCGACCACTCAATCCATGAAACAAAATTCTTTAAATTTGGAGTCAACTCTTCCATGAATGATCAACAAACCGAGCAGCAAAATTCTGAAAATTTTCGTCCTCCCACCGATTTTGAAATTGTCACCAAAATTTCCGATCTACAGAGGATGACGATCGACAAATTGCAAGAATATGCTCGCAATATCGGCCTCAAACATACCGCCTCTCTTCCCAAATCGGCCGTCGTCTTTGAAATCGTCAAGACGATCTCCGAAAGACCCAACGAAGTCCTCTACGGTGAAGGGGTTTTGGAGGTGCTGCCCGATGGATTTGGCTTCTTGAGATCCCCTTACTACAACTACCTTCCCTCGACAGAAGACATCTATGTTTCGCCAGCTCAAATCCGTAGATTTGACTTGAGAAAAGGCGATACGCTGTATGGCTCCATTCGGGCTCCCAAAGACAAGGAAAAATACTTCGCCATGCTCAAAGTGGAGAAGATCAACGGGAAAACGTTTGAGCAGACAAGAGACCGGGTTCTGTTTGAAAACTTAACCCCTCTTTACCCAGATAAGCGTCTCGTCATGGAGACCACCCGGGAAAGGCTCTCCACAAGAGTTCTCGATCTAGCCTCTCCGATTGGGAAAGGGCAGCGCGCGCTCATCGTAGCTCCGCCCAAATCGGGAAAAACTATTTTGATGCAGCACATCGCAAACGCGATTGAAGTGAATAATCCAGAAGTTGTTTTGATGGTGCTTCTCATCGACGAGCGTCCTGAAGAAGTGACCGACATGATCCGCACGGTGAAGGGAGAAGTCATCGCTTCTACCTTTGACGAGCCTCCTGAAAGACACGTTCAAATTGCTGATATGGCCATTGAAAAGGCTAGACGAATGGTCGAGTGCGGCTATGATGTCGTCATCCTCCTCGACAACATCACCCGTCTTGCCCGCGCTTACAACACCGTTCAGCCCCATTCGGGTAAGATCTTGACGGGGGGTGTCGACGCGAACGCCCTTCACAAACCGAAGAGATTCTTTGGAGCTGCGCGCAATGTGGAACAGGGCGGCTCGCTCACCATCATCGCCACGGCGCTCATCGATACGGGCTCTAGAATGGACGAGGTGATCTTTGAAGAGTTTAAGGGAACGGGCAATATGGAGCTGGTTCTCGATCGAAGACTTGCCGATCGACGCATTTGGCCTGCCATCGATCTCATCAAGAGCGGCACCCGAAAAGAAGAGCTTCTCTACCATCCTGCAGAGCTCGAGAAGATCTATCTCTTGAGACAGGGCATTGCCGATCTCACGCCTGTCGATGCCATGAATCTCCTCACGGCCCGATTGAAAAAAACAGCATCCAATGCGGAGTTCTTGCTTTCGATGAAAGAATAATGTAAAAGAAGGTTGAGAGGCCTCCCGGGGGAGCTTCTCTTGGAGGCCGTTGCATGCGCACAATCTTCTCAACATTGTTCTTTTTATTCATTGTTGGCGGCGGATATTGGACTTGGAATTATCAACCAAAAGTAAGAACAAAGATTGAAGATTTACTGAGTTCTTCCACTTTTCAAACCCTCGAGATGCGCTATTCGGCAGAGAGTATCATGGAGGCGCACCGCAAAGAGCTCCTCAAAGATCCGAATCACATCTTCCTCGAACCCACTCTGAAATTTGTTCCCTATTTACTCCTGGATGTCAAATACAACCGATCTAAAGATAAAACGAGCGAAGGGATCATCCTCTGGGGACTTGTCGATGGAGAGATGGTCATCAATACGGGGACCTGGGAAAAAACGCACGGGTTTACCGACTGCATCGCTTCCAACGCAACGCGTCAAGAGTTCAAGATCATCAACGCTCTTTCTTCAAAAGGGGGCTCTTGGGATCGGGATGGGCTTTCTAGATTCCTCAATATCGAAAACAATATTTTGGATACGTGGGTCGATAGTTGCAGAAAAAAAAGCCTCATTGTTCAGCATGGCAATACCTATCGCCTCCATTTACAAAATCCTAAACTGCAAGTGATTCCCGAGACTAAACTTGAGCAATGGCTCGTAACAAAACCGACAAAACATGCCCTTCGAGTCAAAAAGCGCTACCGTGCTTCTCAAATCGAAAACATTGCCAAAGCTGCTTTTGGAGGCGATTTTGCCATCCGAAAAACAACAGAGATTTTTCTTCCCGTTTATAGCATTGTCGTCCAAAATCCAGATGGATCTCAAATGACAACCTATTGGAATGCCCTCAATGGCAAACGCCTCCTCGCGCCCCCTAGCGAAATTGAGTAAATGGCTCAGCTACCCTCTGCCCTTATTGGCTCTCAGTGGCCTCATCCTCGGTCTCATTTTTTATTTTCCTCTGCATCGAAAAGAGATCAGTGAGTGGATTTGGCTCACGACACTGATTACCTGTGGAGCGCCCATTGTCTTTCAGACTGTGAAGGGCATGCTGAAGGGAGAATTTGCCTCCGATATCGTCGCCATGCTCGCTATCCTGACCGCACTCTTCATGGGCGAGGCCTTTGCAGGAGCCGTAGTGGTCTTGATGCAGTCGGGTGGCGAAGCGCTAGAAAATTTTGGGATGAAAAGAGCCTCGAGCTCTCTCAAAGCTCTTTTGGAACGGGCTCCTCGATTTGCTTTCCGCAAAATCGATGGCTCCATCGAAAAAATTGACGTCAAAGAGGTGCAGATCGGCGATATTCTCATGGTCCGTCCTGGGGATCTCATCCCCGTCGATGGAACCATTCTCAGCGGCTCGGCAGAAATTGACGAAGCGGCCCTTACGGGAGAGCCTCTCGCTAAATCCAAAGCGGCCAAAGACAAAGTCTATTCTGGAACCATCGATATCAATGGCGCCTTTGAAATGCGTGCCGATAAGGATAGCCAAGAGAGCCAATATCAAAAAATTGTCGAGCTCGTCCAAAAAGCGCAGCTCGAAAAAGCGCCCATCCAACGCCTTGCCGACCGGTATGCCATTTTCTTCACCCCTCTCACTCTCTTGATGAGCTTTTTGGGCTATTTGCTCACCCGCGACCCCCTCACGATTTTAGCCGTTCTCGTCGTTGCAACACCTTGTCCCCTCATTTTAGCAACGCCTCTTGCCATTCTGTGTGGCATCAACAAATGCGCTAAAGAGGGGATCATCGTCAAAGGGGGCGCTCCGATGGAGCAGGTAGGGCAAACCAAAGCGGCTCTTTTCGATAAAACGGGAACCATCACTTATGGAACGCCTTTTGTAGAAGAAATCATCCCTCTCAATCACGAATCTGCCCAAGACCTTCTCTATAAAACGGCCTCTCTCGAGCAGCTCTCATCCCATTCCATTGCCAAAGCTGTTGTCGAAAAGGCCAATCAAAAGCTCCAGTTGCCCCAAAATTATCGAGAATTTGCGGGACGCGGGATTGAGGGAGATCTCGAGGGCGCTCACTACACCATTGGATCCTATTCTTTTCTCAAAGAAAAACTGGGCACCGACTGTTTTAAAAACTGTGAAGAGGCCATCCAGCGTTTCTATTCTCAAGAGAAGCTGCTTATCTTCATTGCAAAAGACCATCTCTGCATTGGCATCTTTGTCATCAGCGACCAGATTCGTCCGGAAATCCCCTCTCTTCTCAAAAGGCTGCGCGCTCTTGGAGTCAAAGAAATCGTCATGCTCACTGGGGATAGCAAAAAGAATGCAGAAGTCATCGCCAAGCAGGCGGGCATCGAGCGAGTTCAGGCAGAGCTGCTTCCTGCCCAAAAAGTCGAAACGGTGCGTGGCTTCAAGGAACAGTACTCGACCATTACTATGATCGGCGATGGGATTAACGATGCGCCAGCTCTAGCAACGGCCACAACGGGCATCGCGATGGGCGCTATGGGAAGCGCTATTTCGGCAGAGGCCGCCGACATTGTCCTTCTCGTCGACGATGTGGCCAAGGTGGGGGACGCAATCGCGATCAGCCAAAGGACCTTGCAGGTTGCCAAGCAGAGCATTTTCATTGGCTTACTTTTAAGTTTTTTCTTGATGATTCTGGCGGCTTTTGGGCAGATCGAGCCGGCCGTTGGGGCGATGCTCCAAGAGGTGATCGATGTGGCCGTGATTCTGAACGCGCTGCGCGTCCGTTAAGGAGTTTTCCTTTCCGTGAGAACTGCCAAAGAATAAAGTAAAGCGTTTAGCGGCCATCTTTGAATGATCTTTCGTCGGCCATATTGCGGCAATATGGCTCTCCTTAAGATCATTCAAGCCTGACCCATTCTGAGACCACTAAACGCTTTACTTTATTCTTTGACAATTCCTTGCTGAAAACGGCTTTTTGGGTTACCATGGACTCCACTGTTTTTTGGAAAGATGGCTGAGCGGCTGAAGGCACGTCCCTGCTAAGGACGCGTACTCCCCAAAGGGGTACCGAGGGTTCAAATCCCTCTCTTTCCGATACGAAGTATCGAAAGAGAGGGACCGAAGCGGCCCCGAATGGACGGGACGGCTTGCCGCCCGCTATGAGTGAAGATAAAGAAAACTCCTTAGATAGGTCATTGTAAACTTCGCTTCCGCATCACTAATGAATAGCTCGAACTCCGCCCTCCTCCGATATTCTTAATGAGAATTCCCTTTTCGATTAGATCGACAATGTCTCGATGAGCTGTGTCCTGCGAACACTTTGTCATCTTCGCCCACTTTGAAGAGGTGAGTTTGCCTTCAAAGCCATCCAATAAACGATTTAATACCCTCCTTTGTCTTTCATTCAGCGCTACACTCGAGACTGCTTCCCAAAACCGCGCTTTGTCAAGCACTGTCTCAAAAACACTGAAAGCCTGTTGAATCGCCCTTTCCAGACACCCCAAAAACCACGCAATCCAAGATGTCACGTCTAGCGTTCCTCGTTGAGTCTGCTCTAAAATTGTATAGTAGCGTTTTCTTTCTACTTGAATTTGTTGAGAAAGACTGTAAAAACGATGACAGCTCTTTTCGGATCGAGCAAGAAGAAGATCTGCAATAGCTCGACCGATACGACCATTCCCATCATCAAAGGGATGAATGGTGACAAACCAAAGATGAGCAAGGGCTGCCTTAAGAACAAGGTCCATCGAGTGTTCTTCATTGATCCAATATAAAAAAGATCTCATCTCACCATCAACACGCTCAGCTGGCGGCGCTTCAAAATGGATCTTTTCTTTGCCCATTTGCCCAGAAACTACATAAACAGGACCCTTTCGCCAGGTTCCAATAGTGATTTTCTTCAAACCACTCCTCTCTTCTGGAAAAAGAGCTCTATGCCAGCTAAAGAGTCGTTCTTTAGTGAGAGGCTTGTCAAAATTTTGAGTTGCATCCAAAATCATCTTGACTACGCCATCAATATGTCTATCTGGAAGACCGAGAGCAGCATGTTCTATGCCAAGCTGCCGAGCCACAGAAGAACGAACTTGCGACGCATCGAGTATTTCCCCTTCAATTTCGCTAGATTTCACCACGTCTTGAGTCAATGTCTGTAAAATAGTTTGTTCGAGCAAATGAAGTCCTATTGACTCCATCCCGCCCGTTAAACGGCCTTGCTGGTGTCGCACTTGAATCAATAGCTCGGCGATCTGATACTGATCCCACGAAAAATGGGGCCAGTCGGATAGTTCATGAATATACATATCTACCCAATTGTAACATCTATTCTCCGCAAAGCCAAGCTTATTCTCCGCAAAACATGCGGGGAATAGACCGATTATTCTCCGCATGAATTTTTAAGTGGCTGATATTCAGTCCATTTACCGTTACGTAACGATCTCGATCTCCCATCTTGAAATCAGTGCAAATTTTTATTTGATTTTGGTAAGTAGGAATTAACTCACAAAGGAGATCCTATGATTAAGCCTATTGATGGCAGTAACGGCCCAGGAAAATCTGATCCCTATCCTCCTATTCCTCCTTCCCAAGAGGTTTTCAACAAATTAACGGACTGGCTTTACAGCTATTCCAGCGATCTAGAAGACGCGATAAAAAGTGGAAATTTTACGAAGTTTCATGCAGACATCGGAAACGTTTTATCCATGCTTGGAAGTATTGATTTTAATAAACTACCCAGAGCGTTACAACCCTGCTTTGGCATAACAGAACAAACCTGTGTAAATCTCATAGAGGAAGGACCTGAGACTGATCCTAATTTAATCACTTTGCAGCTTGGAAGATGCCAAGGCTGCTGCGAAGCCTTAGCCAACGGGCTTACGCCAACTCATTATTAATCCCAATTCTTCTTATTTCGGTCTTATTCTCCACTTTTTGTGGGGGATCAGCTTGAAAGGACGGGGGAAATAATGAGGGTAGATCGGCAAGAGATCGGATAGCTGCGCATCGGCTATCGCGAGTTTGTAAAAGTCACCGCGGACAATCGAGGGCGAAGGGGCAATTTCGACGGTCCCACCACCCGAAGGAGTAGGGGCAGGAGGATTGGGCTGGAAAGTGGTGTCATAGTTCAAAATGTGGGAAGTGAAGAAGAGAAGGTTCAAAAAGACAGGAGTAGATAGACCGATATCGCCAGCGTTGAGAGCCGCTCCCGAAGGAATCAAAGTTCCAGTCTGACTGTAGCCAGAACCACCTAAAAAGTAGAGTGATGGCGAAGTGTAAAATCCTCCGATATTATTGAGCAAAGATACATCTCCATGCGTTTTGAGAAAGATTGAACTCGTCGCATTGAGAGCCAGATTCTGTAGAGCCACCGTATCTCCGAGAGTGAGATTCGTGCAGTTCAAAGTGATATTGCCGAGAATGGTCATGGTTTCGAAAGTACCCATCACCAAAGAGCGTGCATTGACGACTAGGTCATTCCCCGATGCACTGCTGACAATGGTCGCAACTGCTGGATAACTCGAGCGGTTGGCAGAGAGAGCGATTTCCGCATCTAGACCTTGAATCGTGCCACTTCCCCCTAAAGCGACCAGATTGCCTTCGAGTCCGCTCGATAGATCTTCATTCAAAATGATGAGCCCCATCGGATAATTGCCTGAATACCCAGTAGCGGGCTGCAAGCGGATATTGCCTGCATCGCCACCCACTCCTCCTGTTCCATTTCCCCCTGAGGTAGGGATACAACTAGCCCCTTCAATAAAAAAGTCTGCATAGTCCCTTTATCCTATGTAGCGCTCCCCATTGTCAAGATCTATCATAGATTGGATAAGGACATGATAAACAAGTAGACAGTCTCTTACCTCTGCAGCCCATTTCCGTGGTACCATTTTTCAGGATCTTTCAAAAGGGCCTGAATCATTTTGGGCAGAGTGGTTTCAATTGAGTGTTTTGGAGTCCACCCGAGCATCTCTTTGGCCCGACTGACATTGAGCTCGTAGTGATCATCGGCATAATCGATCATCCAAGGCTTAATGAAGGGATCTTTGCCGAAGGGCAAATGGCACTGAATCCAAGCACCTATTTTTGCAAGAGCTTTTGGAACTCGCAACGTCGTAAACTCTTTGTCAAATAAGAGTTTCGAAATGCTCCTCTGCATCGCGTCGTAGCTCATCGTCGTCTCTTCACCAATCAAAAGCGTGAGTTCTTCGGGAAGCTCTTTTCTCTTTTTCACAGAGGTTTCTAGCGCATCGATGAGATCATCCATGTGAACAAAAGCGGCTCCGTGCTGAATATTCCCAGAAAAGAGTCTCGCTTCGAGCTTTCTTTCATAAATGCGCTGGATCTGATGGCTGATGGGAATCGAATGGCAAAAATCGTCATACACCCCCGCTACGCGCAAGATGACGACGGGCATTTTCCCCCTTTTTTCATGAATCAGCTCTTCCGTCTCTACTTTGGAAATGGGATAGCCCCACGTGGCGCAAACGGGAGAATCTTCTGTGATGGCCACGCCAGGTCTTGTGGGAGCATGCACCAACATCGTACTCGTAAAGAGGAACTGTTCCACTTCAAAATCTTCAAGCGCCTTCAAAAGTCTTTCTGTGCCCTGCACGGTGATCTTGTCATAAAGGGGCGAGCATTTTTCTTTAAAGCTGTAGTAGGCGGCCAAGTGGATGACAGAGGAGATCCGATTCCCGTAAAACTGCCGAATGTGGTTAAAAGCCTGAGTCACACTCTCATCGGAGGAGAGATCCACTGGCACGAGCTCTTCTTGCTCTGAGGCATAAATGGCTTTTAAGAGCTCAAACCCGACGATGGAATGCTCTTTGCCGAGCCGTTTGACGATCTGCGTCCCAATCCTTCCGCAGCTCCCGGTGACAATGACGACACTTTTCTGCATAGTTTCTCTCCTATCCCCTTATTTGGCTTGAAGAGAAAATATTTTCAAACAGTTTCTTTGCAACTCGAATTTCGGGACAAGAAATTATTTAATTTAAACAATAAAATTGATATAATTTGTTCATTAAAAATGAGGAATAAATGTCTGTTGAACTATATCGTCAAAATATTTTGAATCTATGCAATCCAAACTTTCCAAACCCTTCTCAGTCTGAGCTGAATCAAGCCTTCCACGACATTCTAAGGGATAGTAGCATGTACACTTCCGAAAGACTCACCCAATTGTTAGCTAGAGTGCAGCAGGGAAGGTATACTGCGGACACGAAGCCTGATTGTCGTAATGATGGAACCCGATTTGACACTCCCCGAGCAGCTATCCTTTTCAAAGCCCTTGATGAAGCTGTAGATCGACAGAATGCTGATGCTATCCCTAAAATCTTATCCGCAGGAGAGGTGGACGCATGGGATTATGCTACACTCATTCGCGATACTAAAAGTCCTGCTATGGCAGCTCTCCTTCTGAAAGAAAATCCACACCAACTTTCCACCTGCTATCGGATAGGGTTCATTGTAAAATCTGTCTTAGAGCAAAACTGGTCAAAGACCTGGACGCTCATGTCAACTTGCTCTCATCGCAACATCCACCAGGCTTAATTTAGAAGGTGCTGCCCAGGAAAAAGCTGGGCAGCCACATGCATTGGGAATAGCTCATTAAAGATCGTTTTGCTATTGTTTTGGATTATGGCAGAAGACACCAAAAAGATGCGCGTTCCTCCCAATTCCAAAGAATCGGAGATGATGGTTTTGGGTTGCATGCTGACGAACATCAATGCACTCAACATAGCCGCCGACTCGCTTCACGATCTCGATTTTTATTACACGGAACACCAAACTCTCTTCTCGGCTCTGAAAGCGATCTATAGAGCCGATAAACCTGCCGACATCCACATCGTTGGAGAAGAGCTGAAACGGCAAAATAGACTCGAGTCGGTCGGAGGGATCAGCTATCTCACGACACTTGCTCAATACGCAGGAACTTCCGCCTTCATCGAAGAATACGTACAGCTCGTGCGCGAAAAGTCGGTTTTACGGCGCATGATCCTCACCGCGCAAGGGATTGAGAAAACGGCTCTTGAAGAGCCCGCCGATGTCTTGGCTGCTCTGGATGAAGCGCAGAGTCAACTCTTTCAAATTTCTCAAGAAAATCAGCGAAATGGCGGCGTATCGATCAAAGATCTCATCTCAGGTCTCAAGGCCGAATCGAAACTTCCCTATCTCAAAGAGCTCCAAGAAAGACAGCAAAAGTTCCAAGAAAGGGGACCCAACGAACCTGGCATTACGGGCATTCCTACTCATTTCATGGATCTGGATAAAATGCTCAACGGGTTCAACAATTCGAACCTGATGATTCTGGCTGCAAGGCCCGCCATGGGAAAATCTGCGCTTGTCTGCGGACTTGCAGAAAACATCTGTTTTCGCAACAACATTCCGGTCGGCATTTTTTCTCTCGAGATGAGCGCTACACAAATTCTTCACCGCATCATCAGCTCGCAATCTGAGGTCGAATCGGAAAAGATCCAAACGGGCTCTTTGAGCGGCTCTGAGTACCAACGCATCGTTGCAGCCGTGAACAAGATGCAAAAACACACGATGATCATTGACGATCAGCCGGGCCTCAAAATCACCGATATCCGGGCAAGGGCTCGCAGGATGAAAGAGGCGCACAATGTCGGCTTCATCGTCATCGACTACCTCCAGCTCATCTCTGGTTCTGGCAACATGCGATCGATCGAGAACCGGCAGACGGAAATCTCTGAAATTTCTCGCATGCTGAAGAATTTGGCTCGCGAACTCAACATTCCCGTTCTCTGCGCGGCGCAGCTCTCGCGGAAAGTGGAAGAGAGACAAGGACACCGTCCCATGCTGAGCGATCTGAGGGAGTCTGGGAGCTTGGAACAGGATAGTGACGTCGTGATGATGCTCTTCCGAAGGGATTACTACGATAAATACGATAAACCTGGCATTGCAGAAATCCTCGTCGTGAAAAACCGCCATGGCCCGATCGGCGATATCCAACTCACCTTCCGCAAAGAAATCGGCCAGTTTGCCAATTACTCGCCCATCCATGAAACGGGGAATTTGGCAAAAAACAACAAAGAAGCTTTTTCGGCATTTTCTCCAGATCATTGAAAAATAAATTGAATTTTCACTCCTGTTCAGATAAAAATGGAGGTATCCAAAATCGAACAGAAGTGATGTATGCGTAAAATGGTCTTTTTTCTCCTCCTGCCCCTCTTAGCTTGGACTCAAGAACACAAATCTCCCGAAGAGATCCAACAAGAATTGGACGACGCCGAAACGACCTATAAAAAAGCAAAATCGATGTTCAATCCCTGGTACACAGGCCCGCTCGTCACTCCTTCTTCTTCGATGATGCCCCCCGGTTACGCCAACATTCAGCCCTACCTCTTCATCACGGGTGCCTACGCAACCTACAATGAGGATCGCCATTCTGTCCCCTTGGAGCACAATGTCTATTCGCTTCAAGTCAACCCTCCCATGCAAGTGGGTATCACCGACACGATGGATCTCGTCATCAGTCCCGCTGCTATCGTGAATTGGCAAGATGGACAGACGGGAGGAGGTTTTAATGATTTCGGAGTGACGATCGGATTTCCGATCGTTCGCCAAACGCTCTATATCCCTGGTATGAAATTCACCATTGGGCAATCTTTCCCCACAGGGAAATACCAAAACCTCAGCACAAATGGACTCGGACTCAATGCAACGGGACTGGGCGCCTATCAAACCACATTCGGCTTTGCCATTTCCAAAGTGATTTGGTGGACCTATCCCTATCCGATGAATACACGCCTCTTTTTCGGCTATACAGTCACAACGGATGTCCATGTAGAGGAGTTCAATGCCTATGGAGGCGGATTTGGAACACGGGGCACCGTCAATCCAGGCAACAAAATCACCGCTGACTACGGGCTCGAAGTGAGCCTGACGCAGAGATGGGTTGCGGCCATTGACGTGGTCTATACGGCGAATAATCGGGTGAAATTCCATGGGGATCCAGGGCTCACCGCGCAAGGAACTCCCGCTGCTGTCGGCGGCGGATACCGAGACAATTTGAGCCTTGCTCCTGCGATTGAATATAACTGGAACGAAAATCTCGGCATTCTTTGGGGCGCTCAGTTTTCAGTCTATGGGCGAAATAGCGAGAATTTTGTGACGGGCCAGTTCAGCGTCGTCTATACCTGGTAAGTGTCTTCCGGGTAAGCGCCTTCCGTGAGCTGTCTGAATTGATTCGAATAGTGAAGGGTTTCGCGAGCCTTTATTTGCTCTTGTATTTGCTCTTGAGAAGCTGCCTCGCAATCGCATAGGCGGGAATAGGATCTCTCAACGATCTGATACTGATTTCTCAGTATTTGAAGTTGTTTTCGAGTCCTTATCAAATCTCGACCCATTTTATTTTGCCGTTCTATGCATGCATCATTAACTGCATCCACTGGTTCCATCAATAATTGTAAAAGTCTGGCTTCTTTTTTTTGAAGCTCTTGCAGTTCATTCCGCATCTGCTCAAAACCTCGTTCAATTTCCTCTTCTGTTGAAATGGAGGGGGACCCATTCTTAGAACGGGGTTGCGAAATCCTTATCCCAGGAATAGAAACGGGGGGAGATGTGGGAATAGAGATACATTCTTCTTTCTTTATTCGGGTGGTTGTTTTGGAGGGCATTCCACATTGGATGATTTGTCGAACCAACTCATCAGTTTTTTTCGCTCCATGCCACCAACGGGAAATGGCAAGAAAAATCCTTTTTATCAGGGACTGCGAAGAGCTCTTCTGCATTTTGGTCACAATGCGAGAAAGCATTTCGCTTTTTACCTCAGGCTGCCCCCCCTCGGCAAAGATCCCTTCAACGACCTTCCTCTCTTTGCCATCTAAACGATCGATCGCCTCGGAAAATCCATCATTAGATCCGTTATAAATAAAAAATAAATTTTCTTTGAACGATAGTACTTCTGCCATAATAAATATTATATCATAGTAATTATTATTAATAAACAATATTTTAATATCACAGTGTGTTAATTATAAACGACTTACGTACATGTTGCCAAATACAGGCCTTTTCAGCTATCTTGCTCTCCCCCTTTTAAGTCGCGGTACCCAATTATGCCTATCCACATTCGAGCGGAAAACCTTTGCAAAGCCTTTGTGACGAAAGAGACGTTCCCTGGAATTAGGGGGGCTCTGCGAGGTCTTTTTTTCGCAAAGAGCCGACAGGTCATGGCGGTAGAAGGGATGAGCTTTTCGATCCAAGCGGGAGAAAGGGTCGCGTTCATCGGCCCGAATGGAGCGGGAAAATCGACAACCATCAAAATGCTCACCGGGATTTTGCATCCCACATCGGGGACAGTAGAAGTATTGGGCCTCGTTCCCTGGCAAGATCGCCTTTCGCTTGGGTATAAAATTGGGACAGTTTTTGGACAGAGAACGCAACTTTGGCACCACCTCCCTCCCTCCGATACCTTTTCCCTGTTAAAGAGCATTTACGAGATTGAGAGCAAAGTATACGAGAGGCGCTTAAGGGAACTCTTGGAGCTCTTCGAGATCGGCCCTTTCTTGAAAAAGCCAGTTCGCCAACTATCCCTTGGAGAGCGGATGCGCTGTGAATTGGTGGCCAGCCTTCTCCATCATCCTCAAATTCTCTTTCTCGATGAACCCACAATTGGCCTGGATATCAATGCCAAACTTAAAATTCGGGGCCTTTTAAATCACCTATCGCGGGAATATGGGACCACTCTTTTTCTCACCTCGCACGACACGGCCGATATCGAACAGGTATGCGATCGGGTCATCGTTTTAAATCGGGGCACTCTTCTCTTGGACAGTTCACTCAGAGAGCTGAAGAGATCCTTTTTGAAGAAAAAAATCCTTAAGCTGGTGATAGAGGCAGAAAAAATCGCCTTGGATCTGGCAGGAATCCAGATAGTGGAAAATGGAAATCATCAATTTGTTTGCGAAGTCTCTTTGGGAAAAATCGGGATCGACGAGGCCATTCAAGAGATTCTAAAGAGAACCAGTATCAAAGATATGACGATTGAAGATCCTTCAATGGAAGAGATCATCCGCAATCTCTATGGGAAAGAGCATCATGGATAAATATGTGGCTCTCTTTCGACTCTCCCTCATCCAGAATTTGAAAGATTATAAAAGTCTCATCGGCCTCAATCTCTTTTTACTGACCTGTTTGGTGGTGTTTGCCCATTTGTGGAAAGTAGCAGCTGCAAAAATAGGCGCCGCTCATCTCAAACCCGATCAGTTGATCTGGTACATCGCTCTAAACGAGTGGATTCTCATCGCCATTCCCGATATCCAAACGAGAATGGAACAGGATTTACGAGAGGGGAAGCTAGCCTATTTTCTCCCAAGACCCATCTCCTATTTGGGAGCCATTTTCTCTGAAGGATTGGGACAGCTCACCATTCACCTCTTCACTTTGGGGATTGTCTCTTTTCTTTTCACGTGGTGGAAAGTGGGCACTTTGCCCGTTTCTACTCTGGGACTTTGCGTCTTTCTCGTTTTGGGAATTGGAGCGGGAGTGATGGGTCTCATCTTTCAAATGGTGATCGGTCTTTCTGCTTTCTGGTTTCAGGAGGTGAGTCCCATTAACTGGATCTGGGAAAAATGTCTGTTTGCTCTTGGAGGACTCATGTTACCTCTCGCAGCTTATCCCCTCTGGATCCAAAGAGCAGCCCACTGGACCCCTTTTCCCGCAATTCTCGGGGCACGCAGCGCCCTTGCGATCGAGTTTAGCCTTCCCGCCGTCCTTCACATTTTGCTGCTTCTCATGCTCTGGAGTCTGATTGGACTTTGCCTTCTTCAGCTCCTCTATAGAAAAGGGCTTCGGCTGATCAATATTGAGGGATAATAAGATGAAAACCTTTCTTTTTTTCTGTCAGCTTCTCCGCACCAGCATTCGTGCTTCCCTCGCTCTTCGGGCAGCTTTTTTACTCGAACTGGTTTTGATGCTCGGAAATAATTTGATCTTTTTCTTTCTATGGTGGATCTTTTTTCTCCGTTTCAATGACATCTCTGGTTGGAAAATCAATGACATCGCAGCTTCCATGGCGATTCTCTCTGGCGCCTATGGACTTGCCCAAATCTGCTTTGGAGGTTTGAAAAATTTAGGGATCACGATCCTCAATGGAGATCTCGATTCCTTTATGACTCAACCCAAAAACCTCCTCTTACATCTCTTGGGCTCTAAATCGCGTTCCAAAGGCTGGGGTCATCTCGCCACAACCCTCATTCTGATTTTCCTAGGAGATCTGACTTCCCAAATCCCCCTGCTTCTTCTCGTGATTCTATCGGGAAGTGTGATCTACGTTTCCTTTGGCATTCTCGTCCAAAGCCTCACCTTTTGGTTTGGCCCTCTCGATTCTGTCGCTTCAAAATATCTCGATTCCCTCTTCGTCTTTGCCCTGTATCCCACCAACATCTATTCAGGCCTTCTGCAGCTCGTGATGTTTACCATCATCCCAGCTGGGCTCATCGGCTATGTGCCCGTTGAGCTCCTCCGCAAGTTTAGTTGGGATCGCTTTTTCATTCTGATTGCGAGCGCTCTCACCTCAGCCATTTTTGCCTATTGGGTGTTCCATCGTGGCCTCAAACGATACGAATCGGGAAACAAATTCGGCATGAGGCTATAAGAGACATTCTCCCTAAAATAATAGTTGACTCCATGTAACCACTTCGATTACACTTATGGGCAAAACAGGAATCCTGTGGCCATTAGGACTTTTAAGCATAAGGGATTGAAAAAGTTTTTTGAAAATGGGAACAAATCGGGGATTCAGATAGCGCATGCAAAAAGAATCGGCCTTATCTTAGATCTACTTCACGGCGCTTTGGATGCCAAAGATATGAATTTTCCTGGATCTGACTTTCACCTCTTAAAGGGACGTTTAAAGGGATTTCATTCAGTTCATGTCAATGGCAATTGGGCAATTGTTTTTCGCTTTGAGAAAGGCGATGCTTACGATGTTGATTTAATTGACTATCATTGAGTAAGAGGAATGTATGGCAAAAAAAAGA
>CAYRJU010000004.1:0-91579 GCA_964424735.1 uncultured bacterium | reverse complement strand
ATATGCCGGCGGTTTACATCGCCAGTTGACGGGTCGGCAGACTCGCCAAGCCTCAGGATGTTCCGACTTGCATTCAAGTCGCTGTGCTGTAGGCTACCACAGTGTGAACAGAAAAAACGGTGTTTGATACGAGAGCCAAGAGATAGACAGTGAGAACAGGTTTGAGAAGTATAAGCAGGACAAACATAGAGAGCTTGGATACCTCTCCCCGCAGCTTTATATTCGACAAAGGTTCGCAGCTGATCAAACGCCCAACGATGCAGTCGAGAGCTCTCTCTTTTCTTGGCTTTGATCCGCATTCGAATATTTTTCAAGTCTTCGAGGACGATCGCACCACACCCTTTCTCTTGAGCTTCAGATACAATCTGTTTGGCAACACAGTGGTTCGTATGTCGAACCGCACGCGCTTCTCTGCCAGAGATTTTCCTCAAGCGCTGTTTAGCCGCTTGGGTACCTTTGCTTTGAAGGCGCTGTCGATGTGCCAAAAACTGATCTCTTTTGGCTCTAAGAGGTCCTCCTCCCAACAGCTTTCCTGTAGAGAGGGCAGCCAACACATTTTCTCCAAAATCCACGCCTATCTTGCGATCGGACAGGACCCATGGAGGATCTGGAAGATCCAGAACCAGGTGGAAAAACCAGCGCTTGCCCTTGCGGACCAGCTCTGCTTCGCTAGCTTTCCCCTGCTCCAGAAAACTTTTGTGAAAAGAGCTGATCTCGATCGAGCAGCGAAGTCGCTTCTCCAGAGTAAAGAGAGAAAGGCTTTGTCCCTTCAGAGAGTACGTTCTCTTATCGAAATGAACCGAGCACCCTTTTTTAAAGAGAAGTTCCTTTGGTTCTCTCAAAGCCCTCAATGCTTGTGCTGTCTTTGCAATCGCATTGCAGGCCATCTGAGCGCCCAGTTCAGGAAACTTTTCTCTCACAGAATAATAAGCCAAGTGGTGGAGTTTGACCCGATTCCTCTCTTTGGCTCGGAAGGCAAGCTGCCCAACGTAATTGCAAGCTGCAGAAAATTGAGCTTCGAGCCTTTCGAAAGCTTGCCGCTCAATCTCAGAAAGAGTAAGCTTAATTGCAATGGTTCTTTTCACAGGAAAGAGCGTACACATATGTTTAATTTTAAACCATCGAAAGAGGAGCGGCAGTTCCTCCCAGCCCTAAAGAGCTGGGTTTCCCTGCCGTCAAACGGATGAAAAAAAGGTGGTTTCTTTTCCCCTGCCTTCTTGGAATCGGCATTGCAACCTATCTATTCTATCCTCAAAAAGAGAAACCATCTACAAAACCAAAACATTTGAAGCAAACTTTCGGCTCCTACTTTTTCACAGTTCCCATCCCTCAATTTATGCCTTCAGATCTTCCCTGTTTGATGATCAAAATCGAAGATCAGTATTTTTTAACAGAACTCGATCTGGGTTTTCGGGGCGAGGTTGTCTTCACAACAGAAACGATCCAGGCAATTTCTAATAAAACTTTGCTCGGTGAAAAGATCATGTATGGAGTGACGGGAAGCAGCTACAATGAAAAAGAATACAGCGCCCCCCCTATAGAAATTGGGAAACTGACCTTTTCAAACTGCGTAATGGATGAACAACCGAAAGAGTTTGTCTGGGACTCTTGCATTGTAAAAAACGAAGATAACCCTTGCCAAAGAGCTCCAGGGCGAGTGGGTTGGAAATTGTTTCGAAATTGCAATCTCTTTCTGGATTTAGCCAATTCAAAAATCGCCTTTTGCGATAGTCCAAAAACTCTAGAAGAGCAGGGCTTTCTCTTGAAAGAATTTGTGAAAACTCCACTCTATCTAGATAGAGGTCTTCTCGAAATCGTAGTCGGAGGACTCAACGGTTTTCAAATGTGGACTCTCGACACAGGAGCCACTTGGAACATCGTCCACACAGAAAACAATGCCAAATCCATCCAGGAAATGGCCCAAGATCCGAGCAATGAATATACAGGGGTCCTTAAAATTGGTGACCGAGAATTCGGCCCTATGCCCCTTCATAAACTCCCACTGCGTCTTCCCATTCCTCTAAATGGAATGCTCGGCATGGAATTTTTCAAAACCCACCAAGTCTTTATCGACTTTGCCGAAAACCAGGTTTATATTCGCAAGATCCCTTGAATCTATCCTAACCGATATGATATGAGTGTCGTCATGAGCGACTTTGATGCGAAAAAAGCCAAAGAATATCTTCAAAAAAGAGAGCGTGAACAACAAGAAGAAAAAGAACGAGAAAGAAAAGTTGTTCTTGAGCGTGTCCTTTTAACGTTAAAAAAAGAATTTGCTGGAACGCAAGTAGAAGTTTATCTAGTCGGTTCTATTCTCCGCCCATTCGCCTTTTCTTCTCAGTCTGATGTAGATATTGTATTGAAAAACTTTCAGGGCGACCGATTCGATCTTTGGCCAAAATTAGAAGAAAAAATAGAGAGGAAAGTAGAAATTATTCTATTTGAAACCTGCCACTTTCAGCAATTTGTTCTCAAAGAAGGCCTTAAGGTAGTTTGATGGAAAAATATGCAATTCTCTTGGGCTATTTCGATAAGCAAATAGTCATCATCAAAAAACTCTATAACGAAATCATCCACATTGACATTACGATTTATGATAAGCGCTATCTTTTCGCGCTTAAGACACAGCAATTTTATACCTCTATAGAAGATCTCTTTAAACAGATCGCTAAATCCTTTGAAAATCACATAGAATCTATGAGCAATTTTCATAAAGAAGTCTTGGTTCGCTTGAGTACGGAAGTTCCAGGAATTCGCCCAGCTCTTTTATCGAAAGCCAATTTAACTTTGCTCGACAAAGTGAGGGCCTTTCGTCATTTTATCCGACATGCCTATGACTGTGAATTGGATGAAAAAGAATTGCAATTGATTCAAGACCGATTGAGGAACGAATTTAACCACGTCTTGAAAGACCTAGAAGTCTTTCGCGCTTACATCAAAAAAATGGTTTGAGCTTCCCCTTGTGAGGAATCTCGGGAAAGGACTACCATGAGGATATGAAGCATGTGCTATCGACCGCCTTTACCCTCTTTCTCTTGATGGACCCGATTGGGAATATTCCGTTGTACATCAGCTTTTTGAAGGGGCTCAATCCCAAAAGGCAAAGGGTCGTCATTTTCCGCGAATTGATCATCGCTCTTGCGATCATCATCCTCTTCAACTTCGTCGGCGATGGACTCATGAAATTCCTCCATGTCGAGAACGACACCATTCAAATCGCCGGAGGCATCATCCTCTTCCTCCTCTGCCTGCGGATGATTTTCCCTCCCCCTCACGACCCCAACGAGGCTCTTCGTCATGACACAGAACCCTTCATCGTGCCTTTGGCTGTCCCTCTTGTGGCAGGGCCATCGGTTCTGGCTGCCGTGATGATCTATGCGAAACAAGAAGGCTCTCTCGTCATGGTCGGATCGATCCTGATCGCCTGGCTCGCCTCGCTCTCGATTCTCCTGGCCTCTTCCTTCCTCAAAAAAATTCTCGGATGGCGTGGGATCACGGCCATGGAAAGACTCATGGGTCTCGTCTTGATCCTCATCGCCGTACAAATGTTTTTGAGCGGTGTGAGCACTTTCATGCAGCGCCAAGGTCAGTAATGTTCAAGGCGACTCTCGCTTACGATGGCACCTGCTATCTCGGGTGGCAAAAAACAAAAATGGGCCCGAGCATTCAAGAAGAGCTTGAAAAGGCAATTTTTCAGATCTCGGGGGAAACCGTTTTGCCCGAAGCCGCCAGCCGAACAGACCGGGGCGTCCACGCAGAGGGACAGGTCGTGCAATTTAGCCTGGTGAAGGAATGGACTCTTCAAAAACTGCGGGGAGCGCTCAACGCCGTTTTACCAGAAGATATCCGGGTGCTCGAGATCGAACGAAAAGAGTTTCATCCGACGCTAGATGCAAAAGAAAAAATCTATCGCTATCGAATCTGCCAGGGCATCGCTCAAGACCCTACTTTACGCCTTTACTCCTGGCACTTTTGGCATCCTTTGAGCCCAGAGAAGATGGTAAGGGGCATGAAAGATTTAGTGGGAACGCACGATTTTACGGCCTTTGCCAACGAAGAGGCGAAAAATCCAACGTGCACTCTAGAATCGGTGACGTTTGATGGGACTTTTTTCCAGATTCGGGGCAATAAATTTTTATATAAAATGGTCCGCAATCTCGTTGGGACTTTGGTCTACATAGGCTGTGGTAAAATTGGAGAGGAAGCGATTCCAGAGATTTTGGCCTCTAAAGATCGTAAGGCAGCAGGCATGACCGCCCCCGCCCACGGCTTATATTTACACCAAGTCTTTTACTAGTTAATATGAATCCTATGATTAGTCGAAATGATGTTTGTTGGTGTGGAAGTGGACAAAAATGGAAAAAATGCCACTATCCCAAACTGCCCATGGGGCCTGCTCTTGCCAAGGAATATCTTGAAAAATATGGCATTGTCCTCAAAACCCCCCAGCAGATCGATAAGATCCGCACAGCCTGTAAAGTCACTGCCCGGATTTTAGATGCGCTTTGCAAGGCAGCTCAAAAAGGGGTGACGACCCTCGAGCTCGATGAACTTTCTCGAGAACTCCACAAAAAAGCAGGAGCTACTCCTGCTCCCCTCGGCTACGGCTCTCCCCCTTATCCAAAAACCATCTGCACTTCGCTCAATGAAGTCATTTGCCACGGCATTCCCGATAAGCGCCCCTTACAAGAAGGAGATATCGTCAACATCGACACCTCTTGCATTGTCGATGGGTTTTTTGGCGACTGCAGCCGGATGGTTTGCATTGGAAACGTTTCCGAGGAAAAAGAGCGGGTTGTGCGGGTGTCTCTGCAATCTCTCAATCTAGCCATCCAAGCCTCTAAGCCAGGCAACGAGCTTTGGGAAATCGGGAAAGCGATCGAAGATTACGCCAGATCCCAAGACTGCTCCGTCGTAAACCAGTTTGTCGGTCATGGTGTGGGCATTGCTTTTCATGAGCCACCCGAAGTCCCCCACCACTACAATAGCCTCCGCATTCCGCTTGTTCCCGGAATGACGTTTACGATCGAGCCGATGATCAATGCCGGAGTGCGGGACGGCGTCCTCGATCCCAAAGATGGCTGGACCGTCCGTACTAAAGACCACAAACCTTCCGCCCAGTGGGAACACACGATTCTCATCACAGAAACTGGCCACGAGATTTTAACGCTGGTTTAGAGCGTGTCCGAGAAATAGCCAGCAAAAGCAGCTCTTGAGTAGTTCCCAAATCTTGAGGATAAGGCTGAATGGAAAATAGGCTATATTTTCAAAACAAGAAGCAGCTCTAAGATCTCCAATCTCAACCCGCGCATAGAAGCTTTCAAATAGGTTATACATGTCTTTTCCCAAGACATAAACAGTTCGAATCTTGATCTGTCCACACTGGTAATTTTCGTCCTTTTGCTTTGCATAGGCATATTCTTGCTGTGGAGCTTGGCTGATACGCTGACGAAAAATATCTTGAATCCTTTGAGGCAAGTCTTCCAAATATGGCTCTATATTTAGCCCAGGCGGAATGGCCTGATAGCTAATTTCTCTACTTACATTTATACAAGCCATAAACTTCCTCTTTTTAATAGGGCAATCTTAGTCCAAAAAGGTCATTCTCACAACATTTAAAAAAGAAGGGATTGATCAGACGGGAGGAGTGTCATCTTCGGCTTAACTCGTTTTTGACTTTAAATATTTTTCTTTCACGTGCTACCGTATTTCTTTGCGTGTTCACGGATTGATGAATTTGAAAAATAGCGACTACATCGTTTTTGTAGACGAAAGTGGAGATCACAGCCTAGATCCTATCAATGAACGCTATCCTATCTTCGTTCTGTCTCTGTGCGTTTTTAGAAAAGAGGCTTATGTACGAGAAGTATCTCCTGCCCTAGGCATGCTGAAGCTCGCCTTTTTTGGTCATGATACGATTGTTTTTCATGAGCATGAAATCCGAAAAAAGGAAGGACCTTTTCATCGTCTAGCAAAAGAGCAAAGAGAAAAACTTCTTCAAGAATTGAATATTCTCATGGAGCAAGCCAATTTTACTTTGATCCCTGTTGTCATTGATAAGATCTCTTTAAAAAAATCTGGTCTAGATGCACCAAATGTGTATCATTTGGCGATGCGGTATGGTCTTGAGATGCTCTATAAATGCTTGGCTGATTTCGACCAACAAGAGTTAAAAACTCATGTTATTTTTGAGGCGCGAGGGAAAGCCGAAGATCTTGCATTGGAAGTGGAATTCAGACGGGTGTGCGACTATCAAAATTCCGAACAAAGGCTCTTCCCTTTTGAGATTGTGGTTGCCGATAAGAAAACAAACTCTTGTGGCCTTCAGTTTGCAGATCTGGTAGCCCGTCCAGTAGGTCTTTCCCTGTTAAGGCCCACGCAACCGAACCGCGCTTTCGAGATTCTAAGGGGTAAATTGTATGAAGGGCTGAGCCAGTTTGACAGACAATTCGCTCTGCTTATAAAAGCGAAAGGCCCCGAGGTAGTCCTCGAGGCTCAGACGCCGGTAGGGTAGTCCCGACCCATTTATACTTCTTATATTAGCCGCTTAAGTCTTTTTTTGCACCTATTTAAAAAAGAAGGGATTGATCAGACGGGAGAGGCGCCGTCTTCACTTTTTTTTTTCGCTTTTCGAGCTCGGTGAGGAGGGTTACGATCTCTTGCAGCTCCCGATTCTCATCCTCGAGTAGCTGTATATGGGAGGTCAGTGTGTCGAGCTCCTTCTCCACCTCTTTCGGGATGGGTTCGAGCTCGAGGGCCGCTTTTTCTCTTTGAACTCTTTGCAGTTCGGTGTCCAATTTGAAGAGGTCTGAGCGCGTTTGATGCAAGATTTGGTTCTTCTCTTCAAACTGCACTCTCAACTGCTTGAAAAGAGGCTCGATTTTGGAAAGCTGGTGCACCTTTTCTTCAGCAAATCGCAACTTTTCTGCCATTTGAGGATCAAAAGATTCTTTCCGGATCTCACCCTGCACGGCTCGGAGTAGCTCCTTCAGCGATGCGCACTCCCCTTCTGCATCTTTTGCCTTAAAACTCTCTTTTGCATAGAGCCGAGCAAGCGTCTCGTTGATGAGATAGGTTTGCTCTCTATCATAGCGCGCTCGGTTGAGCTCGTTCAGGAGTTGGATGTTTTCTCTAGCAAGTCCCTCTGTATTTTTGAGACGTCCCAGCTCGATTTCTTGGGTCAAACTTTCCGCTTTGAGCTGCTCCCATTCAATTTTTGCCCCGTAAAGGGCCTCTTCAAATTGAGCAGCTTCTAGAACGTATCGAGCGTTCGATTTTCTCAAAACTTCATTGAGAATCAAAAGAGACGAGTGCTCCGCCTGCATTTCATCGAGCTCTTTTTGAAGAGAAGCTACCTTTTCTTGGAAGGCAATCTGCTGCTCTTGAGCAATCGATTGTTCTTTGGTCTTTTCCTCTTCGAGATTTTCGAGAGCCGATTTGCGAGTTTCAATTTGCGACTCGAGGATTTGAATCCAAGAAGCTCCCTGCTCAGAGGCCAAGGCGGTGATCAAAAAGGCCATGCCCAATAGCCCTTCAATTCCGAGCGCCCAGAGATGATCGCTCACCAAAAAAAGGTGTCTCAAGACGCTGACGATGCCGAGTAGGCTGAGCGCATAGCAGCATCCCCGAATCTGTAAACGTGCCGAGAGAAAAAACCCACCCACTGCGAGAAGGAGAAGATCGAAGGAAATCGAAGTTTTAACAGCGAGAGCAACTGAGCAAAGAAGAAAGATCGGCCCCCAAATCGCCGGCTCTTTTTGGATGAATTGGACCGTTTTTTCTTTCATAATAACTCAAGGACTCTTGCAAAGGTCAAAAAGCCCATTTTAAATCTCTTGAAATCAAAATGCTCATTCGGCGCATGGATATCATCGGTGGGAAGTCCCTGCCCCATACCCACAACGTCGACTCCTAAAAGATGACACATCTTTGCCACAATGGGAATCGAACCACCACCCAACACTCTTTGGCACTCTTTGCCCATCACCTCTGTCGAGGCTTGAAAGATCGCCTTTGCAAGTTTGGAATCGGCTCTTCCCCGAAAGGCCTCTTCGCCTCCGAGATCGTTCACTTCCACCTGAATACCTGCTTTCACATTCTTTCGGATAAAATCAATGAGGGCGGCACTGATCTTCTTGGGATCTTGATTCGGCACCAAGCGACAAGAAATTTTGGCTCTTGCCTCTTTGGGAATCACCGTCTTAAATCCTTTTCCCGTATAGCCTCCGCTCATCCCATTGATCTCAAGGGTCGGCCTGATGCCGGTTTTCTCCGAAAGTGTAAACCCCTTTTCTCCGCCTATCGCATCAATGCCAAATTCTTTTCTATAACTTTTTTCATCGTAGCGCGAAGCAAAGAGCTTTTTTTCAGAAGAGCTGAGTTCTACGACATCGTCATAAAAGCCTCTGACTTGCACCCGCCCCTCCTCATCCCAAAATTTTGCGATGAGCTCTGCAAGCGCACGATTCGGATTATAAGCAGTTCCTCCATGGATCCCTGAATGTAAATCGGCTTTGGAACCGCTCAGGATCAATTCTAGAGAAACAAGTCCCCTTCCGCTCAATGTGAGCGCGGGAGTCGTTTCGTCAAACTGGTCAAAATCGACAACGAGAAGAGCGTTTGCCTTGAGCTCTTCCTTTAAGTTCGGGAGAGCCTTGGCAAGTCCCAAACTTCCCGATTCTTCTTCACCTTCAATGCAGAATTTGAGATGGACCGGCAAAGATTTCCCTAGCTCTTTCCAAGCACGCAAAGCGCAGATCGCATAGAAAATTTGCCCCTTGTCATCGACAGCGCCTCTTGCATAGATTTTGCCCCCTCGCTCTGTCGGCTCGAACGGAGGGCTGTGCCAAAGTTCGATAGGATCGACGGGTTGCACATCGTAATGACCATAGGCTAAAAGAGTAAAGGTATCTCTTTTCAAAGATTCAGCAAAGACAAGCGGATATGAAACGGTATCGATCAACTCCGTTCGCATCTCTGTGTGTTGAGTGAGATAGTCAGCAAGCCATGAAGCGCAAGAGCGCATCTCTTTTGCATAGTCGGAATCGGTACTGATCGATTTGAATTTTAAGAAAGTAAAATAGTCTTGTTTGAGCGCGATTGCATGGGTGTCAAACCACTTTTCAAGGGTTGGGAGAAAAGACATTGAAAATTCCTTATTCTAAAGACAGATTGTCACTTAGATTTCCTACAAGGGAAACGATCTTCAAACACTTGACTTGCGCTCTCGATCAAAAAGGCAGCCAAATCTTCATCTCCTTGATAGTCCATTTCGACTTCCATTTTGCCTTCCGCATTGGGTTCACTACAAGTGATCAAAACATAGCAAGCGCACTTTTCTTTGACTGCTTTTTCGATCTGCCTTTCGGCGTTCACAATTTCATTCATCCAAATTTCTCTTTGTCAGATACTTTCGTACCAGTTTATGAGTTTCCAACGATTGATGACAGAAAACGAAATTTCGTGCAATTGAAATTCGACTTTCGAGTAAAATACTGAGAAAAGAGGTATTGGCCATGGCAAAGAGAATTTTCCTATTTCTCATTCTCAACTTTCTCGTCGTGTTGATGATTTCAATTGTCTTGAATCTCCTCAACATTCGCCCCTACATTCAAGCTCACGGAATGGATTATCGTTCTCTTCTCATTTTCTGCCTTGTTTGGGGAATGGGGGGTGCGCTGATTTCTCTTGCCCTTTCGCGCCAAATGGCCAAATGGATGATGGGAGTCAAAATCATCGATCCCCGTACACACCATTCAGAAGAAAAAGAGCTTCTCGAAACGGTCTATCGTCTCGCACAAAAGGCAGGTCTGAAAACCATGCCAGAAGTGGGTTTTTACAACTCCAATGAGGTCAATGCTTTTGCCACGGGTCCCTCTCGATCCAAATCTCTCGTAGCCGTTTCGACAGGACTCATGAAGCGGATGAGCCCAAGAGAAATGGAAGGAGTCCTCGGACATGAAATTTCTCACGTTGCCAATGGCGATATGGTCACAATGACTCTTTTACAAGGCGTCGTGAACGCTTTCGTGATGTTCCTTGCGCGCGTTCTTGCCTATGCCGTTTCGGGAATGGGGCGCAATCGGAACGAATCGCACGGCATTTCGATGAGCTATGTCCTTTTTGTCTATCTGTTTGAAGTGCTTTTCATGATTCTCGGTTCCATCGTCATCGCGACCTATTCTCGCTTTCGCGAATATAGAGCAGATTTAGGCGGAGCTCATCTTGCGGGGAAAGAGGCCATGATCTCTTCTCTCAAAACTTTGCAAAATCTCTCTCAGATTCAAGATCCCAAAGAACAGCCTGCCATGGCAGCCTTCAAGATTGCCCACCCAGGACGAAAGGGGCTCCTCAGTCTCTTTGCAACCCACCCTCCCTTAGAGGCTCGGATTGAAAGGCTCGAAAAATTAAGACCCTGAGTTTGAGATGGCAATTCCTTTTTCATTGTATCTTCCACTGTTTAATCTGCGGCTAGCAGTCCAAAATGGAGACGAACGCACTATCCAACATGAATTTAATTCGAACCCGATTTTCAAAGATCCAAAGTATATCTCCGATAAAATGGCCATTTTAACGAAGCTAATGACAATAGCTATGGAGAAGCGTTCCGATATGCTCTCATTCCTCTCTAGTCAGCCCACTTTTCAACAGATTGCAGAAACAGCTTTTTATCCCACCTTTAAAGCAGAAGTTCTCCGCCTTTGTCCAACTGCCAAGGCTCTTATGCGTCTATTAGATGCTATCTATTTACTGGCTGGTCTACAGAATCGGGGCGAAATCAGACGGCCCATCGATCAATTATTAACCCGGCATCCAAATAGGTGACAATATGCGCAAGCGAGGCACAGCAAAATCGAAGGGAGCGAAGCGACTAGTTCGAGCGAGGAAGAACATTCTTGAATACGAAGGCTTCCGAGCGAGAATCGATTTGGTAAAGCCGCAGCCAGCAGATTGTCACCTATTTGGATGCCGGGTTAATATAATCACGAGAGTGGGATAAAGCCATGTCATTAAGCCGCTGGAAACAATTTTCTGCCCTAATCCCCGCTGCGGCCCTGGCATTTTTAGATCAAACGATTCTTCCCGTAGCGCTTCCCGAGATTCAAAAAGAGATGCAGGCTACGAACACAGCGTTGCAGTGGTGCGTCAATTCCTATTTGTTGACAATTGCTATCTTTGTCTTGATCAGCGGCAAATGGGGGGACAAAATCGGCCATAAAAAGACTCTCATGCTAGGAGTGTTGACCTTTGTCGTCTGTTCCATCTTCTGTAGTTTAAGTGGATCAGTGGGTCTTTTGATCGCGGCGAGAGCGTTGCAAGGGATCGGCGCTGCCTTGATGTTTCCCGCTCAGACCACTTTGATCGCGGCGATTTTTCCTCCCGAACAGCGAGGCAGAGCTTCCGGCATGATCGTGAGCATTGGTTCCCTCTTTTTGATTCTCGGCCCCCTCATCGGAGGCTATTTGGTAGAAGTTGCTTCTTGGCGATGGATTTTTTGGATCAATGTACCCATTGGAGCCATTGGTCTTTGGCAGATCTACAAGTTCCTGCCCAACACTGGAAAAAGAGAGGGGAAAATCGATGTCCCAGGATTTTTGCTTTTTGCTGCCGCGACGAGCGCGCTCACCTTGGTTTTTATGCAGGCGGCCACCTGGGGCTGGACCTCGATGCAAACGCTCCTTTTTTCTCTCATTGGACTCATTGGGCTCATCTTCCTTCTCTATCGGGAAAAAAAGACAAAACATCCCTTTTTGGATCTTTCCCTTTTCAAACACCCCGTCTTTGCCGCGATCAATTTGAATGTTTTTACCGTTCAATTCTTCTTGATGATCTCTGTATTTCGGACGATCTATTTTCAAGAGATTTTGGGATTTACCCCTTTTTTAACGGGTTCCATCCTGTTTCTTGCAAGCCTTCCCGTTTTCTTGGTGGCTCCTCTAGGCGGCTATCTCAGTGATCGAGTGACCCCCAAATTGCCCATCGCCCTTGGCTATTTGAGCTTGATCTTCTCAAGTTTTTGGTTTGGCTTTGTGAGCGAGCCCTCCTTCTTTAGCCTGAATGCAGCCCTCATCGCTTTCGGAATAGGACTTCCCCTCATTTTTACTCCCTCCTATTCTTCAGCCATCGCGTCGGTTCCTCAAAGAAAAGCGGGAGCCGCAGCGGGGATTATCACAACTCTTCGCATGGTGGGCGGCACGATGGGTTTGGCCCTCATCCATCTCTTTGTGAGTACGGTTCAAGAAAGCCACATCGCCGAAGGACAGCGCCAGGCTGAAATCACCAGTTTCTCCTATGTCCATTTTGCGCTCGGCTTTCTTCTGATCGTGGCCTTTGCCATCACGTTCATTTTGCATTCGCGCAAATCGGCCCATCACCTGCCCGAATCCCCCGCCGAAGGCTGGGACTAAACCTCTATTTTTTTCCTGCTGATTGAAAAATTGAGAGCACTCAGTATACAATTTTACCAGCAGGTAATACGTGACACAAGCCCAGATCGATATTGAATCTCTGTATGAACAAGCTAAACGATATCTCCAGGGGGAAGGAGTGCCGTGCTCCTATGAAAAAAGCATTCCTTATTTGAAAGAAGCGGCTGACCTAGGGCACATGAAAGCTCAATACAATTTGGGTATTTTGCTGCATCAAGGTTTAGGCATTCTCCAGTCTTATGAAGAAGCTTATCGATACTTTGAATTGGCAGCTCAGCAGGGACACCCACGCGCTTATTATATGTTGGGTTGCTATTTCGCCTTTGGGTTTTGGCTTTCCCCTTCTGATGAACAGGCATTCCATTACTTTCGTCTTGCGGCCGAAGCAGGTATCGCAGAAGCTCAATACGATCTAGGAGTCTGTTTATTGAGTGGAAAAGGAACATCCAAATCGGAGGAAGAAGCGGTACGCTACTTCAAATTGGCAAGCGATCAAAGCAACGCCGACGCTCATTATAATTTGGGCGTTTGCTATGCCCAAGGGCTTGGAGTCGCGGCGTCCCGTGAACAAGCCATCCACTATCTAGAGCTGGCTGTACGCGGAAAACAATCTAAAGCTGCAGCGGCCCTTGAAAGTGTCATGATGGCTGCCTACAAACCTAAAAAATAATATTGCCTACTTGAGGATTGGGTTAATCGGAGTTTTCGGGTATTCTGTTCCCTATGAAAACCGTGGTTGTGGGGATGTCTGGAGGAGTCGATTCGTCGGTTTCGGCTCTTTTATTAAAAAATTTAGGGTACAAGGTCATTGGACTCTTCATGAAGAATTGGGAAGAGGAGGGACCTTGCTCCGCTGTGCAAGATTTCGAAGATGTAATCCGCGTCTGTAAAACCTTGCAGATCCCCTACTATAGCGTCAATTTCGTGCAGGAGTATCGAGAATCGGTCTTCGCCCAGTTTTTGGAAGATTACCGAGCAGGACTCACCCCAAATCCAGATGTTTTGTGTAACCGAGAGATCAAATTCAAAGTCTTTTTGCAAAAAGCGCTTGAGCTGGGGGCCGATTTCCTCGCAACGGGCCACTACTGTCAGCTCGATCCAGAAGGAAGGCTTCTCAGGGGCCGAGATCCAGACAAAGATCAAAGTTATTTTTTACACGCGGTGAACCGAGAGGCGTTTCAAAAAGTCCTTTTCCCGATCGGACATCTCCTCAAAAAAGAGGTTCGGGCCATTGCCAAAGAATACCAACTCGCAACGGCTGAAAAAAAAGACAGCACCGGCATTTGCTTCATCGGCAAACGCGATTTTAAACCGTTTCTTTCCCAGTTCCTGGGAACAAAACCGGGCCCCTTCAAGACGCTAAAGGGCCAAGTGGTTGGGGAACACGATGGCGCCGCCTTTTATACTTTGGGACAGCGCAAGGGCATGGGGCTTGGAGGCGAAGGAGATGCTTGGTATGTCGTAGATAAGGATTTGGCCACCAATACGGTTTTTGTCGAACGGGGAGCCGATCATCCCGCCCTTTTTCGAAAAGAGCTCACTGCCCAAAATCTCACCTGGGTAGATGCAGAACCCAATTTGCCGCTACGTTGCACCGCAAAGGTGCGCTATCGCCAAGTCGACACGCCTTGTACGTTGGAAGCTTCCGGAAAGGTTCTCTTCGACGAGCCCCAACGCGCCATCACTCCCGGTCAATCGATCGTCTTTTATCAGGGCGAGGTTTGCCTCGGCGGCGGGGTGATTGCTCCTTTTTGAGACTCTCGAGTTTGCGCTTAGAAACCACTGAGCGCTCCTTTTTCAAAATATCTTCCGTCGTGGCATAGCGGTCGTTCGATTTGATGAGAAGCCACTGATTTTCTCTGAAATTGACGAGCGCAAAACCGCCTTTGAGTTTTTTCCCCTTAAGGGTGATGTGAAACGAGCTCTTTTTTTTCTCATCGATCGTATACGTTCCCTGATCCCAGATGATGACGGCACCCGCTCCATACCCTTCGGGAATGATCCCCTCAAAATCCTTGTAGGCGTAAGGATGGTCCTCCACTTGGATGGCAAGCCTTTTTTCTTTGGGATTCATCGAAGGTCCCTTGGGGATGGCCCAACTCTTCAAAACGCCCTCCATTTCCAACCGAAAATCGTAGTGAAGCTGACTCGCCGCATGTTTTTGCACGACGAAGTGCAAAACTCTCCCTTTTTCCTTGCGTAGACGGCCAGCAGGCTCTTTCGAGGTTTTGAGATTGCGCTTTTGCTTATAGACTTTTAAGGACATCTGCTACTCTTTTCAACAAGAGTAAAGGAAACAAGTGTCAGTTGTAAACTTACAAATTAAAGTCACTCCAAATGCTTCGAAAAATGAAATAGTTGGCTGGGAAGAAGGGATTCTTCGCCTTAGAATCAAAGGAGTTCCTGAAAAGGGGCGAGTCAATGAGAAATTGATAGCCTTTTTGGCCAAAGAATTAGGAATTGCAAAATCACAGATTACTCTGATGAGCGGTCACACTTCACGCACCAAACGACTGCAAATTCAGGGTGTTACCGAAGAACAGATCAAACGACTTGGCGCATGAGAGAACTGAGCAGATCTTTTGCCAGATCAATTCTCACCGGCCCATCTTTTTCGAGCAGATACACTTCTTGCGGATGGATGGCGCTGCAAATGTGTTTGAGACTCTCCGTTTGCAAAATGATGTAATCGACTTCGTTTAACGAAGAGAGCAGATGGAGGAATTCATCATCGGGCTCTGTGTCGCGCACATAGACAATGAGCTCCTCTTCTCTTTGAGAAAGCTCTCGAAGGGTGCGAAAGAGCCCATTCGACATCGTCTGCCCTTTTTCCAGAACGAGGAGAGAATATTTTTTCCCCTTCAAAACTTGTCCGAGTGCATAGGTGTGGCTCTCGTCAAAGATCTTGGTGTCCGAATCGACCTCGAGAAGCCTTTCTGCAAGCTCTGAGAGCGTGATCTGCACACAACCGAGCCTTTCAATAGAAAGGCCCGCTGCAATATTGGCGAGCTGCGCGACTTGTTGGATATCGAGTCCATTAGCAAGTCCTAGGCAGATCATGGAAAGAACCGTATCGCCTGCTCCCGTTACATCTTTGACCTCTTTTGACCTCACGGGAAAATCAAAACGTTCTCCTTCCTTTTCAAAGACGGAAATTCCCGCTTCGGAGCGCGTGATGAGTAAGATGTCGGCCAAAGAGCGGAGCTCTTTGGCTACTTCGTCCAGCGTTGCACCCGGCAAGCACTTCGCAGCGGCGTAAGCTTCCGAAAGATTGGGTTTGAGCACCGTTGCTCCCCGATATTTGTAAAAATCGATCCCTTTGGGATCGACAATGGAGGGAATTTTTGCTTTTTTTGCCCGTTGAAGAGCAAATTGGATCAAGCGAGGCGATAAAAATCCTTTCCCATAATCAGAAAGAGCGACGATATCGACGACGGGAATCAACTCCTCTAACTTTACCATCATCGCCTCTTCGAGTTCAGGCTTTAGAGGAGAAAGGGTTTCAAAATCGACGCGGATGAGTTGCTGACTATCTGCGATGAGCCGATTTTTGACTGGAGTTTTGTATCCAGGCTCCACGAGTAAACAGCTGGTATCGGTATGAGAGAGGCGCATTTTGAGCTCGTGGCCTTCTGGATCATTGCCAATGCGGCCCGCAGCAAAAACATTTGCGCCAAGCGTCGTTAAATTGAGCACCACATTCCCAGCGCCGCCAGGACGCGATTCCTGCTTGAGCACTTCCATGACAGGAACGGGCGCTTCAGGAGAAATGCGCTTGACCCGACCGGTTGTGTATGTATCGAGCATAAAATCGCCCAAGACGAGAACTTTGAAAGGGCGAAAATGACTAAATGTGTAACCGAGCTTTTTTACCATCGATCGTTTCTCATGAGATAGACTTGTACATATTCACGCACCGCCTCTTCGATCGGGGTGGTGTTTATGTACTTTCTATCCTGAGAAAAGATCTTATTGAATTTTGTCATAGAAGCGCAAGTAAATTGCTGATACTGCTTCACTAAATCAGCAGGCATATCGATGTAAGCGATATTTGTTTTTTTCTTAAGCGCTTTGAAAAAGGCATCGGCTAAAAAATTCCACGTGGTGGGTTTTCCAAGGCCGACGTTGTAGATGCCGCCCACTTTTCGATAGTTGGGATCGAGAAAACAGGCAGTCATTTTCACCGCATCTTTGACATAGATGAAATCGCGCATCTGTCCGCCATCGAGATATTTCGGATGATTCGATTTGAAAAGATGCACCGTGCTTCCGTCATGCGATTTTTCCATCATCTTCAAAACCATGGAGGCCATGCGCCCTTTGTGATACTCATTGGGGCCAAATACGTTGAAATACTTCAGACCGACAACTTCGCTCAGCACGTTTTGTCTTTTCATCCAGAGATCGACGAGATGTTTGGAGTAGCCATACATATTGAGCGGTTTGAGCTCTTCGAGCGCTGCTTCATCATCTTCAAAACCCAAAGAGCCATCGCCATAGGTGGCAGCTGAAGAAGCGTAGATAAATCTCTTACTGTGTTCTAAAGCCCACTCTGTAAGACGGATGGTGTAGTGAAAATTGTTGGCGAGTAAGTAATCGGCATCTTTTTCAACCGTATCGGAACAGGCGCCTAAATGGAAAATTGCTTCAACTTCCGATTCTCTCCCCTTTAACCAGTCGAAAAGGGCACACTTAGGGATCAGATTGGAAAATCTCTTCCCCACAAGATTTTTCCACTTTTCCCCCGTTTTGAGATCATCGACGAGAAGAAGATTTGTGTAGCCGAGATCATTGAGATGACGGACCAAGCCCGATCCGATCATGCCGGCCGCGCCAGTAACGATGATGATGGGTTGCATACCAGATCAGTCTAACAGGTCAGACCAATTAGAGACCATCTCTGAATACCTTCAATGATGGAGATTAGTGAGAGAAGAGAATTGATATAGATGTCGGGCATGCTTCACTACCGTTGCGCCCCCGCGCCCAGAGGCCCTAACTGGGACTTTGCAGATCGGGTTCGCTTACGCTCTCCCTATCGCGTGCTCGCCCTCGCCGTGCAAAGCACTGCTCTTGCGGGCTGCGCTGCGATTCTGCTGTGTCCCAGCGGGCAATGGCTACGATGAGCATTTCGGCTTCGCCTTCATGTCGCATCGTAGATGAAGGCCGGACCAAAGTCTCGGCCTTTTTCTTTCCTACACTGTTTTTCAGATGGGGTTTTGTATGTGCGATCTAAAAGAAGAGCAGAAAAGCTGCTTAAGCTGAGTAGGTTCAATATGTCTAAATGGCCGAGACCTTAGTCCGGCCGCAACTACGATGCGACATGAAGGCGAAGCCGAAATGCTCATCGTAGCCATTGCCCGCTGGGACACAGCAGAATCGCAGCGCAGCCCGCAAGAGCAGTGCTTTGCACGGCGAGGGCGAGCACGCGATAGTGGGTGGATGTTCTCCACCCACGGTCTGCAAAGTCCCAGTTAGGGCCGCTGGGTGCTGGGGCGCAGCGATAGCGTAGCACGCCCGACATCTATATCAATTCTCTTAACAATCTTCAAAAGAACGATATAAAATTACTCGGATTTTTCTTCCGTTGTTGCTTTGCCTTCTATGGGGAGGGGAGCTACAACGGCTTCGAGGCCCTCTTGAGAGACCCCTTCCGGAATGATCTTGAGCTGGCAGCTGGCAGTTACGCCTTCTTTCAACTTGAGAGCAATTTTGTGCACTCCCGTCTCTTTCAAAGGCTTTGGTAAAAGCACCGATTTCTTCTCTATGGGCAATCCCCTTTCTTGGAAGAGGTGGGCGATATCGGCAGCTGAAACAGAACCATACATGTGCCCTTCGGGATCGACTTTGACTCGGATTTCCAAAGAAGAAATCCCTTCGACTTGAATGGAGAGCTCTTCAGATTCTTTTCGGTCGATGACTGCCTGTTTAGCCCTCTCTGATCTCAAACGCTCTTGCTTGCGAAGCGTATTTGGGCTCGCAATGATCGCAAGACCTTTGGGAAGGAGGAAATTTCGGACATAGCCAGGTTTTGCGGAGACGATTTCTCCTTTTTTGCCTAAAGCTTCTACGTCTTGGAGGAGTAATAATTGCTGTTTCATCTTATTCCTCCGACACGAAGGGGAGCAGCGCCATATGACGGGCCTGCTTGACCGCTTTTTTTAAGAGTTTTTGATAAAAGTAAGAAACACCCGTAATTCTTCGAGGAAGAATTTTTCCACGCTCGGTAATGAACTGTCTAAGCGTCTCGATGTCCTTATAGTCGATTTTCCCCATCTTAACCGCAACAAAAGGGCAAACTTTCTTGCGTTTGACAAAAGGAGAGGAAGCGTCCGCAGGCCCTGCCATTGTTGAAGAGTAGTCTTGGGAAGTTTGTTGGTGTTGTTGTCTTCTCATGGATTAACCTTGCATCTTCAGGGATTTGAATTCTAAAGTCTCGAGAACCTTCTCGGTGCGCATGGTCACAAATCGAATGAGATCTTCATGCAGGTGATATTCCTTCCAAAGCTCGCCGATGATTTGGGTGGGAGCTGTGAAATAGAGGACGTAGTAGTAGCCTTCTCGCTTTCCATCGATCTCATAGGCGAGTCTTTTTCGCCCCTGTTCGTGGATTTTATGGACCTCTCCCCCTTTTTGGGTGATTCCATCGGTAATCTTATCGAAGGCTTTTTTGCGGGAATCATCGCTCAGCGTCGCGCTGAGGATATACATTCCCTCATAGAGCCCTTTTCGCTCATGTTTCTTCATTTTCTTCTCCAATGCTCGGAGTCGATGGGTGCCTGTTGGCAAAATCCATCGCACTGGTTAAACCTTTGTCCAGCCAAATTTCAACAGCTTGGACGACTCGTTCCAAAACGCTTGGAAGGAGCGTTTCTTCCTCTTTTGAAAACTTGCCCAACACATGGTCAGACAAATCCCCTTCTTCTCGATCTCCCACTCCAATCCGGAGCCTAGGATATCGGATCGTCTGCAGACACTCTTCAACGCTCTTGAGGCCATTGTGACCTCCTGAGCTGCTGTTGATGCGCAAGCGCAGCTGTCCCAGAGGAAGCGCTACATCATCCGAGAGGATGAGCAGCCGAGACAGATCGATCTGAAAGTAGCGCATCACAAGCGCTACAGCTTCTCCACTGAGATTCATAAAGGTCAGTGGCTTGAGGACTAAAAGAGAATCCTCACCGATCTTGCCCTTGGCAAGATCTCCTTTAAACTCATGCTGCTCTCGAAACTCCAAACCCCATTTTTGGGCCAAGAGATCTGCAGCCATAAACCCAATATTGTGGCGGGTCTTCTTGTAAGCTCTGCCCGGATTGCCAAGACCCACGACTAAAGAGGCCCTTGCAAAATTCTTCGGCGCGTAAAATTGTTCTTTTGAGCTCATCTGCATTTATTCTCCTCGACCAACCCTCCAAAGGTTCCAGGAGTTGGCCTCGTCGAATGAACCGTGGCCAGCTTGCTGGCTCCACCTGAGCTCAAAATCATCAATTTTTCGCTGCCGTGGAATTTTGCAAGGGCCTCTAAAGAGCTCAATTACGCCGCTCCCGCCTTCTTACCGACGAGGACTGCCACTTCGCTCATCTGGGCAACGGGTCGAACGCTTGCCGGAATGTCGATATCCGACAATCTCTTGGACTCTGCAATCCCGAGTTCACGAACATCGATCGAAAATTCTTGGGGAATATCTTTTGGCAAACAGGTCACTTTCAACGACCGGATGACTTGCCGTATAAATCCACCGAGTTTAACTCCTGCACAGTCAGCAGCTCCAACGAGTTGGATCGGAACATTCACCGTCACTTTCTCTTGATCGGAAAGTTGCAAGAAATCGACATGCTCAATTTCATAGCTCGCCACGTGATACTGAACTTCTTTGACAATGGCTTTCATCTTTTTGCCATCCAGCGTCAGTTCAAACACGGTTGTTGGAAGAAGGCCCGGCTTCAGCGTGCGCAAAATCGCCTTGAATTCATCACCTTTTACGGCAACTGGCTTCCCTTCCTTTTTCGAATTGTACAGAATGGCTGGGATATTTCCCTCCCGGCGGAGTTTGTTATTCTCTCCCTTTTTGCCGGTTGTTCTCTTTGCTAATTCCAATTTCATATTTTCCTCTTAAAAAGTGATGAGATCGACTTTGCCGAAATCACACAATCGATGGCTTCCGCTAATAGCGGTGCGATCGAAACTACATGCATATCTCGCATTTTTCCTTTTTGGGGTACCGAATCGCTCACATAGAGCTCATCTACACCTTTCACTTTATGCCCACTCAATAAAAGAGCATGGGTCACAACGGCCAAAACGGTCTTTGCGCCCTCTTTTTTACAAACTTGCGCTGCCATCTTCAAGGTCTCCCCCGTCGAACTGATATCATCGACGAGAATGGCAACCTTGCCCTTGACGCTACCAATGAGAGCTTTCGCTTCTACATGCCCCCCATCGACGCGCCGTTTATCGACAATCGCGATCTCTAACTTCAAATCTTCGGCGAATTTTCTCGCCATTCGATTGCTTCCCACATCGGGAGAGACAATCACGGCATCTTTGAGACGCCGTTTTTTCAAAGCCTCCACAAAAAGAGGCCGGGCATACAAGTGATCGACAGGGATATCAAAAAATCCCTGGATCTGCTCTGTATGCAAATCCATTGTCAGGAGGCGAGTGACTCCCGCTCTTTCGAGCAAATTGGCCATCAATCTCGCTGTAATGGGCACGCGCCCCTTCTCTTTTCGGTCCTGCCTGGCATACGCATAGTAGGGCAAAACCGCCACAATGCTCTTAGCCGACGCCCTTTTCAGCGCATCGACCAAGATCAACAATTCCATCAAGAATCGATTTGGGTGCTTAGCTAGCGACTGGATGACAAAGACATCCCGTCCCCTTACATTCTCGAGGATTTGCACCCCAATTTCCCCGTCAGGAAAAGTCTCGATGGCCACTTTCCCCACCTTGCCTCCCAAACATTTTGCCACCTGGGCAGCCAGCTCAGGGTGGGAAGTTCCGGCAAACAAAAGGGGTATCTGACTCATCTTTTTTCTTACTTGGGGCGGAAGGATTCGAACCTCCGCATGGCGGTACCAAAAACCGCTGCCTTACCGCTTGGCGACGCCCCATCACTACCGAAAAAATTTAAAGGAGCCATCATAGCCAAGAAGCTAAATATTTTGCAAGCAGTCTGGGAATAGAATGGTCTAAAGAAAATATTCTCATTTCTCTTTTTTCTATTTTCGGGGTGCGCTATATGCAAAATTATGCGTGTTGTTCATTTGGCTGCTGAGTTTGCTCCAATCGCTAAGGCGGGGGGGTTGGGTGAAGTTCTATTGGGGTTAAGTAGAGAGCTGACTAAAAAAAGACTCGATGTCGAAGTCATCTTGCCCAAATATGACTTCATCGATCTCTCTAAAGTTCAGAATTTAAAATTGGAAGTTCCTAACTTTAAATGTCTTGAGAATCAGAATGCCCTTTGGAGCTGCCGGTATGAAGAGTGCCATTTGAGACTTTTAGAATCGAGGCACCCAGCCGGGTATTTCCATCGAGGAAAAATTTACGGGTGTGAGGACGATATTGCCAGATTTACCTACTTTTCAAGAGCAGCTCTTGAGTATTTGGCCCAGCAAAACCAACCGATCGACATTCTCCATTTGCACGATTGGCATGTGAGCCTTTGCGCTCCCATGGTAAGAAATTACTTTAAACGACTCCAGGTGAAGGCCATTGTCCTTTCGATCCACAACATCGAGTACCAGGGTAAATGCGCCGTTCAAGATTTAGACCAAATTGGATTGGATGGGGAGGCCTATCTCCAACCAAATTTGCTTCAGGATAACAATCCTCTCCATCCGAAAACGATCAATTTATTGAAAGGGGGGCTTGTCTTTTCCGATGCTCTTGTACCCGTTTCTCCCACATATGCCAAAGAGATCCTCACAAAAGAGTATGGAGCGGGGTTGGATGTGACTTTGCGCAAACACAAATCCAAAATCGTGGGAATTCTCAACGGAATCGACACGAAGATCTGGGATCCAGAAAACGATCCCGATCTTTCAAAACCCTATGCTGTTGAATCGGTTTTGAAAGGCAAAGCAGCAGCAAAAGGAAAATTCAAACTCGATGCTAAAAAGCGTCCTTGGGTAGGCGCTATCACGAGACTCGTTCCTCAAAAAGGACCAGAACTTCTCGAAGAGGCGCTTTTTACAACTCTCAAACTCGGCGGCAGTTTCCTTCTCCTCGGTTCAGCTTCAAACCCAAAATTGCAAGAGCATTTCAACACACTTCAAAAGAAATACAAGGGAAACGACCAGGTCTTTTTACACTTTGATTACAATGAGACTCTTGCCCACCAGATGTACGCGGCGCTCGACTTTCTCCTCGTTCCTTCGCACTTTGAGCCTTGCGGTCTCACTCAAATGATTGCCATGCGCTACGGCACAGTTCCCATCGTCCGCGCAACCGGGGGATTGAAAGACACCGTCTTCGATTGTGAAAATCCAGAAATTCCAAACCAAAAGCGCAATGGCTTTTCGTTTAAAGAGGCCACCAAATCCTCCTTCAATCAGACGCTAGAAAGAGCCTTCCAACTCTTCCATTCGGATCCAGCTACTTTTCAATCTCTGATTCGGCGGGGCATGCAGACCGATTTTAGCTGGAAAGATCCAACGCAAGAATATCTAAAAATTTATCGGAATCTCTTAAAAAGCACGCTTGATGTAAATCCAATTCGCATAAACGTAGTCGCCAATTGAAATCGCAGTATAAAGTGCGGCTATCGAAACGGCAAAGAGACAGACCTGTTGAAACGATTCAAGAGAAATGAGTCCCGTCGAATAGGGAATCATCAAGATTAGAATCAAAAAAGCAACCGCTGCTTGTAAGATCGCCTTCATCTTCCCACTGAATCTGGCAGCAAGTGCAACGCCGCGTAGAGCGCAAAGAGTTCTCAGAGTGCTGACAAAAAAGTCGCGATACAAAAAGATGAGAACGAGAAGGAGCGGGAGTGCGACAAAACCTTGTGTAAAGGTGAGAAAAAGAGAAATGTGCGTGATGCTATCTGCCATGGGATCGAGCACTTTTCCGAGCTCTGTCACTTCATTGCGCTTTCTCGCGAGCATCCCATCCAATACATCGGAACATTCGCAAATGATCAAGAGAAAGAGCAAAATATAGGGAAGCGCAGTCAGGGGAATACCGAGCCATTCTCTCTCTAAATAAAGAATGGGAAAAATGGGACTCAAAAAAATTCTAAGAAGGGTCAACCAATGCGAAGGGTTCATGATTGAACAGAGTAATCAAGACCTAACTTTTTTGCAACGCTAACTGCCCACACGCTGCGGCAATATCTTTTCCTTTCGTGTAGCGCCAAGTCGTGTTGATCCCAGCATGCTCCAAGATTTCGCGAAACACTTCGATCGTCTCTCGTTTGGGCCTTTGCAATTGCAGCCCTTCTACTGGATTATAGGGAATGAGATTGACAGTACACTGTTTCCCCGACAAGAGATGCGCGAGTTCTTCCGCGTGCTCTGACCGGTCATTAATCCCCGCCATGAGCGTGTATTCGTAGGTGATATCTCGCTTCGTCTCTTTTGAATAGAAGTCCATTGCGAGCAAAACCTCTTCAAACGGGTATTTGCGAGCATAAGGAATGATTTTTTTCCGAATGTGTTGATTGGGAGCGTGCAGAGAAAGGACGAGATTGACTTTGAGCTCCTCTTTGGCCAGTTTGTGAATACCCTCGACAACACCTACCGTAGAAACGGTGATCCTTCTTTGAGAAATATTGAGACCCTCTTCGGCATGAAAGATCTGAATGGCCTTCACAACGGCATCGTAATTTTCCATCGGCTCCCCCATCCCCATGAAGACGAGGTGGGAAACTCTTTCCCCTTTTTGTTTGAGAAAGCGGTTGATGTGCAAAACCTGCTCGACAATTTCTGCCGCACTCAAATTTCTCAAAAGCCCCTCTTTCCCCGAAGCGCAAAAAGCGCAACGAGCTGGACAGCCTACCTGACAGGAGATGCAAACGGTTCGCCGATCGCCCGAGAGAATGAGAACCGATTCGACTCTTTTTTGATCGGGAAGTTCCCAGAGAAATTTGATCGTTTCCAAATCTTCTGATTCAACTGTTTTCAAGAGTTTTAAAATGGGAAAGGAAAACTCTTTCGTCAATTTTTCTCGAAAAGATTTACTCAAGTTGGTCATGGCTTCAAAATGGGGAGCATCTTTGATGTAGATCCAATCAAAAATCTGACCCGCACGGAATGCTTTTTCTCCGTTTTCTTCCATCCAAGTCTTGAGGCTTTCCAGGGAAAATGAACAAATTTCTTTCATAGTGCTAAAAAGTATAGCATAATAGCCATAAAAGGGGATAGATATGCTTCAGAACCGATTTCTCTACTGGATGGATAAATGTTATGGGTTTTTCATCAAAATCGGATCTAACCTACAGAGTCTATTTCTCTTATATATGCGTTTGACCTGGGGGCATCAATTTTTTTTAGCGGGGATGGAAAAACTCAAAAATATTCAGGGGCCAACCGCCCTCTTTACCCAGCTCGGCATTCCCCATCCAGAACTACATGCCTATCTAGTTGGTTTTTTTGAATCAGTTGGGGGGATCCTGCTGATCATTGGATTGGCTTCTAGGCTCATTTCGATTCCTCTCATCATCATTCTCGTCACAGCTCTCAGCACGGCCCATGCGGAAAACCTGACGAATTTCAATTTCATTCTCGATCCGAAGTCTCTTGTGAGTCAAAGTCCCTATCCTTTTCTCATTACGACCCTCATGGTCTTGGCCTTTGGCCCAGGCCGAATCTCCCTAGACGCCTGGATCAAGCGCTGGCTCAACCACCAACCCAAATACTAATCCACACATATTGGATGAGAAAAAATAAGAAGACATAATTCAACATGTCGGGGACGAGGGCGGAACGGGGCCCCGTTTCGGGGCGTATCCGCTTTGTCCCCGACATGTTGAATTACTCTCTTCTTATCTATTTTTTGTTATTCGCGCCAGAAGGCGTTTTTGAAAAAAGTGGCGGCTTTATGTAGGTTGTGGGAGTGCCCTTGCAAAAGCCATTTCGCTACCTGTTTGAGCCCAAAATGACGGTAGAGAATTTTGCAAGTCTCCCAAAAAGATCCATTTTTCTTTTTTGGAGGTTCGTCGACGAGCACCCGCGTAGAAAGAAGCGGTTCAACACCCTGTTTTTGCAGCCGACAAAGAAGATCAAAGAGAGGCCTAAAGATAATTTGTTCATTAAAACCTCCCATCTCAACGAGTTTTTTTCTCAAAAACCAGTGAGACTCTGTCCCCTCTTCTATCCCGCGCGCTGCAATGAGAGGAGGATGAGGAGCTATGAGCTCGGAAAGATACGAAAGGCCGTATTGAGAAATGTAGCGATCTCCCGCTTCTAAAAACTGGATGTACTTGCCCTTCGATGCGCTGAGCCCTAAATTCATGAGCTCGGCAAGGCTTTTCCCCTTGCCAGGGAGGATCCGGATCGGAAGATCCGTATAACGCCTTGCGATCTCGTGGAGTTTTCCATTCCCCTCTTCATCGAGGAGAATGACCTCGAAAAGTCCATTTTGGACCTTCAAAGAGTCAAGGGTCATAGGGAGTAGATGGCTCTTTCCCCGGCATAAAAGATTTAAGCTAAAGTCTTCCATGTGCTACGATTGGCTACTTTAAATGAATACAGGTTTATGTCCCAAGTCAAAAACATTCAAGATTCCCTAAAATCCATCGTAGCCCTTTGTAAACGAAGGGGTTTCATCTATCCTGGCTCTGAAATTTATGGCGGTTTTGCCAATACCTACTCCTTTGGCCCTTATGGCGCGCAGCTCAAAAAAAATGTAAAAGATCTCTGGTGGCAAACTTTTGTGCAAAAAAGACGGGACATGGTAGGGCTCGATGGCCCCATTCTCCTCCACCCCAAAGCATGGGCCGCCTCAGGTCACTTGGAAGGATTCAATGACGCCATGATCGACTGCAAGGCGTGCAAGAGCAGATTCCGCTGCGATCACTTGATCGAAGAGGCTCTCGGGCAAAATGCAGATGGCCTTACTTTGGAACAGATGACCCAGCTCGTTCAGTCCAAAAAAGTAAAATGCCCAAAATGTGGCGCCCAAGATTTTACCAATGCCCGCCACTTCAATCTGATGTTTTCGACCCACATGAGCAAGACGGGCACGGATGGCGATGTGGCTTATCTCAGACCCGAAACGGCCCAAGCGATCTTTCTCGATTTCAAAAACATCCTCGACACCATGCGGGTGCGCATCCCTTTTGGAGTTGCGCAAATTGGAAAAGCGTTTCGCAATGAGATCACGCCAGGAAATTTTGTCTTTCGCGTCATCGAGTTCGAGCAAATGGAGATCGAATACTTCATCCGGAAAGAAGCTTGGGAAAAGACGTTTGAAGAATGGCTAAAAGCCATGCACGATTGGTGCCAATCGATCGGCCTCAAAAAAACACGCATCCATGAAAAAGAGCATCCCAAAGAACAGCTTTCCCACTATTCCAAGAGAACTGTCGATCTCGTGTACGATTTTCCCTTTGGCACCTCAGAACTCTACGGCCTCGCTTACCGCACCGATTTCGACCTTTCTCGCCATGCAGAATTCTCGGGACAATCTCTCGAATACACCGATCCCGAAACGCGCGAAAAATTCGTGCCCCACGTGATCGAGCCCACCTTTGGCGTGGAGAGAACTCTCCTCGCTCTTCTCTGCGATGCCTACGACGAAGAGCAGCTCGAAAATGGGGAGATGCGCACCGTCTTGCACCTGCACCCCCGCGTAGCCCCCGTCAAAGTGGCCGTCTTCCCTCTGATGAAGAAAGATCCTTTAGGACCCAAAGCTCAAGAAGTGTTCGAGGAGCTGCAGGCCCATTTCCTCTCTGAGTACGATGAGTCGGGAGCCATCGGCAAGCGCTACCGGCGCCAAGATGAGCTCGGCACGCCCTTTTGCGTGACCATCGACTTCGACACTCTCGAAAACAACACCGTGACGCTGCGCGATCGAGACTCGATGCAACAAACGAGAGTACCTATCGGGGAATTGGTTTCTGTATTGAGAAAGAAGTTGGCTTAAATCTGCTGCGGATTCCCGGCCAGGGCGATTGCTATTAGGAAGACGCAAGGGGCTAGTAGTCCAAGCATCCAGGGTCTTTAGTCCCCGCAAGAACTTCCAAATATGCGGCGTTTCTTTTCTCCTGAACAATTTCCTCTTCAGCCAGCTCTGCCGTTAATGGTTGGCCTTTATCAAGAGTCTCCATAAGTTTTCCTGTATTCAAAAAAACCCCAGGTGCTCCTGTATATATTGCTGCATAACTTTTAAAGTAGCTTAGAGCCATTTCCCCAGTAGAATTGAGATGGGCTTGGATTTGTCGCAACACATTCTGATCTCTTTCATCACCATTGCCGGTGAATACAGAAAGGTGTGGAGTAGACCGGAGAGTTACAGAGCTTAACAACAAACAATCATTGAATAGTTGCTGAATGACCAACTCACTCCCCGGTTTTGAAGGCTCCGAGGTAACGTCAACTCGATAAGAAATAAGATATTGAAAAGCAACATCCGTCAAAGGAGGGAGTAAACGCTCATTGAGCAGCTGTTTTACTTGATGATGAGGTCTGTCATTTACTGGGTTAGTCATACTTAAAATCCATCCGGTATTTTGATCAAAATATTTTAGCAAAGATCAAACAAAAAACACAACAAATCTATTAAGACTAAGAAGGTGTTGCAAATTCAGAAGGAACAGGATTTGCAGGATCACAAGTGGCAGGATGTACAGGAAAAAATTTAAGAGAGTGTATGATCCTTCTTATCCTGCCGTTTACGATCCTGCAAATCCTGTTCCTTCTGAATTTGCAAACATCCTCTAGGGCAAAAAACGATCTTTGGGACCGGGCTGATCGGGAATACGGAGTTTGAACTGATGCCGGTGGGCCGCCACCCAGCGATAGATAAAATCGCCGATGAAGCCAGGCAAAAACGAAAAGATGCCGATGAGGCCCCACCCTCCGACGAGCCAATAGATACGTAAAACGGCTCTCGATTCAATCCAAAATTTCCGGTCGGTAGATTGGTAATTTTCCACGAGGACGAGGCTGTTGGCCTTTTTGAGGACAGCTTGGGGGCCGACTAGAATTGCCCGGGCCGTCTCTCCATTGAGGGGGGCAAAGAGAAAGTGTTTATGCACATCGATGTCGATGATGTGGCGAACAGAACGGTGGCAAAAAGGACATTCTCCATCGAAGAAAATCAGGTGCTCGTACATATCCCTCCTTCTGGCAGTGTGGCCTCGGGCCGTTTTTTCTTGATCTCATCGAATTTGCGGGCCAGTTCTAGCACCTCCTCTTCACTACAGGTGCCGCTGAAAATTTTCAACTTGATCTCCTCTCTTTGATACATCCAGTGCCGCTCGAGAATGCGCTGCACTGTCTCGATAAAGCAGGGAGTGGCCCTATCCCGATTGACCCGTTTTTGAAGGATTTCAGCCATGAAGAGCTGGTGCTCGGCCTGTTCTAAATCGATGGCTAAAGAGAGGAGATCCCGAGGTTTATTTTCTTGGGTCGCCGCGAGGTATTTTTCATAGAGGCTTTTCCCTGCAGAGACCCGAAAATGCTCGGGGGTCAAATTGGCCTTGGCAATGGCGATGAGGTTGGGACAACTCTCTCCCATGAGAAAGAGCCAGCGCAAGAGATCGGCCTCCAAAATCCGATCGGGATCGATCTCGGAAAAAGCGACGCTCGCCGATCTCTTGATATAGACTTGGGGGACATTTTGTTCGGGAGCACCGATGATTGATTCGGGGGTTTGAGTGAGACGCGCGAGTTTACGGAGCGATTCGTGCACCATGAGCGGATGGTCCCAGTCTCGCACCCTCTTGGCAATCGTTTGGACGAGCTCATTTTTTCCAGCAGGCGATTGGACATTGATCGTCTTTGAAAGATGCTCGACTAAAAAAGTGAGGTAATCGGAGGATTTATCTATGAGTTTTTGCCACTCTGCGGGCCCTTTTTCTTGGAGAAGAAGATCGGGATCGCACTTGTCGGGCAATTTGAGAACAAACACCTCGATTCCCTCTTTTTGGAAGAGATGGCCGATCTTGACAGCCGCTTCTTGTCCAGCCGTATCCCCATCGAGCCCCAAGTAGACTTGGCGAACTCCCAGCTGGATGAGCTCTTTGGCCTGCTCTTCTCCAAAAGCGGTCCCCTGCCCTGCAACCGTCCAGTCAAATCCCGAGTAGATGAGCCGAAGCGCATCGATCTGCCCTTCGACGATGAGCGCTTTGCGACTTTTGGCAATCGTCTTCCTCGAAAAACTAAGACCGAAGAGAATTTTGGACTTTTTGAAGAGCGGAGTCTCTGGACTATTGACATACTTTCCCCCAAACGTATCGGTCTTGTATTTCCTCGCAGAAAAACCGATGACCGATCCTTGCGCATCCCGAATGGGGATCGTGATCCGGTCGGAAAAAAATTCCCTACTTTTTGAAAGAAGACCCACCTCCTCCAAGATCTGATTCGAAATCTTTTGCTCCCACATCGCCCTCAAGAAGAGATTCGGCTGCTTGGGAGCAAGGCCCAACTGAAACTGCTGGATGAAATCAAGCGTAATGCCGCGGCTATAGAGATAGTCCAGCGCGCCGTGTCCTTCCAGAGTGTGGAGCAGATAAAACTGGTAAAACTGGCAAGCCCTTTCGAGTGCATCTTTGAGAAGAGCTTTGGAAGGCCCTTTGGGTTGCTGATCCCCTTTGATCTCTTCGAGTTGGACATGGAACCGGTCGGCCAAATTCTCCACTGCCTCCATAAAACTCATCTTGAGATGAGTCATCAGAAACTGGATGGCATCGCCATGCGCTCCACATCCAAAACAGTGGTAATGGCTATCCCCCCGATTGATGACAAAAGAGGGATTTTTTTCATCGTGAAAAGGGCAAAGCGCTTTGTGCGCCGAACCTGCCCTCTGCAATTTTAAATAGGGGGACAAAACCTCGACGAGATCGATGCGCGATCGGAGCAGTTCAAGACTTTCCCTGGAAAATGTGACCATCGTGTGTATCGTGTATGTAGCTACCGTGCCTATACACTATTCTCTCCCACCCGCGATTTTTCATGTAGCTAAAGATTCGTTTTTCCAAAACATCCCCACGCGGATAGTGGGCCCCATCAGAGCGGATCTCGTTGTAAATCGGCGCTTTAAAATCTTTCGTTTGGACCAAAAACATCTGATCTGAAAATCCCTCTTTGGCTACAAAAAAATTCCAAGTGCGCCGGTACGACTCTTTTCTTGCCTCTTTGTAGTTATCGTTCCAAGTGAGATTGGCCACTTTCACTTCCTCTCTTTTTTCCATGAACCGCAGGGCCTTTTCGATCCATGAAACGGGCTTTTTTAGAAAAACATCCCCCGTCAAATAGAGGAGATAGTCCCCCGCCGCTTCATGAATGGCCATGAGAGGCGGCAGCGCATTGTAGTACTGCCAATCGTTGAAATCGGCTCGTTTGAGCCCAAAAGCAGGCAATATATCCCCCGCCACCACATAACGACTCAAAATGCCCTGATCGACTTTTGCCTGCGCCGCTTTTTTAACCGCTTTTAAATCTTCCACATTGTTGATGACGAGAAGTCTTTCAAAAAAGGGAAAACAATGGTTTTCAATCTGTCTGATAGACAAATAGGTGGGATCCAATAGAATAGTGCGCCAATCTCTTTCCCAACAAGAGGTGGCAAACGTCACTCGGTATTTCTTCATAGAGAAACATCCTATCCTGAAGTTGAAATTCTTGCCAAATACTTCCCGTCGGTTTATAATCTCCGCTTCTTAACAAAAGGAAAAACAATGACAAGTGAAATTAGCCATGTCTTTCGTTCTAATTCTCAAGACGTTTCTGAGGAGTCCGTGCATCATACTCATCCAGAGGCTAGCGAAATCAGCGCGTTACCGAGAACCGAACTTGCTCAAGTGATCCGACAGGTAGGAAATGATATAGCCTACTATAAAAATATATACGAAGGTTTGAAAAACAGTACTCTCTATGCGGAATTAGGACGGGCTCGAGCAGCTCAAGCGGGCATCGAGGTAGCTAAATCTGTACAGAGAATAGCCGAACAGTTGCTCAGCAAGCCGACTGCGTCCCCCACATCCACTAAGTGCGTCATCTTATAAAATGTCTCAAAAAGCCTCTCGGCTGCTTGAAGCGGCCGAGAAGTGTTTTCTTCATTTTATTTCCCCTCTTCTCGTATCATCATCTACATGACTGTTACCCCGATGATGTCGCAGTGGCAAGCGTGCAAGTCGCAGGCCAAAGATGCGCTTTTACTCTTCCGCTTGGGCGATTTCTACGAAGCGTTTCATGAAGATGCTGGTGTGATCTCTAAAGAAATTGGTCTGACTCTTACGGCAAGACAGGGCATCCCCATGTGTGGGGTCCCTTTCCACACCGCTGAAACCTACATCGACAAGTTGCTTGCGAAGGGGTATAAGATTGCGATTGCCGAGCAGACAGAAGACCCAAAGGTAGCAAAGGGTCTCGTGAGACGAGAGATCGTCCGGATCGTCACCCCGGGAACTGTGGTGAGCTCGCAACTGCTCAGCGAGAAAAAAAATAATTTTTTCGTGTCGCTCGTTCAGGTAGGAGATGAGTTTGGACTCGCGGCACTCGATTTGACGACGACTGAATTTCGGGTCAGCGAATATGAAAAAGAGCAAATGCTCATCGATGAGCTGTGCCGCTTAAAACCGAGGGAGCTGCTCGTCTCCAAATCTTTTGAGTTTTTAAAAGAGCTGTCGCTCTCTTTTGGCTTTTTGGCGAGTGAAAAAAAGGCGCTCGATCTGAAACTCAGCACCGACGTCTTGAGCGCCCATTTCGATGTGCAAAATCTCGATGGATTTGGCCTGAGGGGCAAATCTGCTGCCATCATTGCTGCAGGTTCACTCCTCTTATACCTCAAAGAGACGCTCAATCTCAACTTGGAGCCCATCCAAGCGGTCCAACTGAATGCGACGGAGAGTTTGGCGATCGATCGCTCCACGATGCGCAATTTGGAAATCGACACGAGTCTTTTGGATCTCCTCGACGAGACCTGTACACCGATGGGAGGAAGGCTGCTAAGACAGTGGATCCAATACCCACTCCTTTCCTGTTCGGCGATTGCCGAAAGGCAAAAGGCCATTGAGTCGTATCAAGAGCGTCCTGGGGGCAGTAAAGAGGCGCGCGAACTCTTATCAAAGGTGCGCGATCTCGAAAGACTCATGATGAAGATCTCGGCCTGCTATGCATCGCCGAGGGATGTGTTTGCTCTGGGGGTTTCTCTTTCCCATCTCCCAAAACTCAAAGAGCTGCTGCAACTGGAAGGGCTTTTCGATGCGGGCCCACTTGCAGATCGCATTTTGGGCTGTATGAATGAGTCCCCGCCTCTACGCATTGGAGAAGGAGATATTTTTAAGGATGGGTACCATACAGAACTCGATCACTTGCGGCTTCTTTGCAAAGATTCGATGAGCTGGATGGCGAATTATCAAGTTCGATTGAGGGAAGAAACGGGAATCAAAACGCTCAAGGTGGGATACACCAAAGCCTTTGGGTTTTATATCGAGGTGAGTCGGGCACAGAGCGAAAAGATCCCGCCGGTCTTTTTGAGAAGACAGACCCTCGTCAACGCAGAGCGGTTCATCACCGAGGAGCTCAAAGAATTTGAGCACCAGGTCTTGACGGCAGAAGAGCGCTCCAAAGCCCTTGAGGCAGAACTTTTTGAAGATTTGAGAAAAGAGGTTGCAAAACAGGCAGCCTCAGTCCACGCGGCAGCCAAACTGATTGCCAAACACGACGTTTTTCTCTCGCTTGCCAAAGTCGCGACGCAGTACCAGTGGACAAAACCCGAGGTCGACGAATCGGATCGGATCGAAATTCTCGGAGGGCGCCATCCGGTGATTGAACGGGCGATTGGCAAATCTGCCTTCATTCCGAATGATGCGATCTTAAATCCCGAAGAGCAGCTGATGCTGATTACGGGGCCCAATATGGCAGGGAAATCGACCTACATCCGGCAAGTTGCGCTTCTTGTCATCCTGGCTCAGGTCGGCTCCTTCGTTCCCGCCACATCGGCCAAAATTGGCCTCATCGACAAAGTCTTTTCCCGCATCGGCGCGAGCGATGATCTCGCAAGAGGACAATCGACCTTTATGGTGGAAATGGCCGAAACGGCCAACATTTTGAACAACGCCACCTCCCGCTCTCTCGTGCTCCTCGATGAGATTGGGCGGGGAACGAGCACCTATGATGGCATCTCGATTGCCTGGGCCGTTGCCGAATATTTACTGACAACGCCCCGAAAAATGGCCAAAACTCTTTTTGCCACCCACTATTGGGAATTGACCAAACTCGAAAATGAATTCTCTCATGCGGCTAATTTTCAAACTGCTGTCGAAGAGACTGCGTCAGGCATTGTTTTTTTAAGAAAAATTGTGCGCGGCGGCACCGACAAGAGCTACGGCATTCACGTAGCCAAACTCGCAGGACTTCCTCAAAAAGCGATCAAGAGGGCCGAAGAGATGCTCAAAGAGCTCGAGAAAAAACCCAATAGCCAACTCTGCTTCTTTTAATATGTCCTTTGACCCCCGATCCCTTACCCTCTACCCCGACCAGCCCGGTGTCTACCTCATGAAAAATGATCAGGGAATCGTTCTCTATGTGGGGAAAGCCAAGAACTTGCGCTCCCGTCTCAAACAGTACTTTTCTGAAAGCGGCGATCAGAGAGACATGGTCCCCTATTTGACAGCGCAGGTGGAGGTGATCGATACGATCATCGCCCTCACGGAAAAAGATGCACTCATTCTCGAAAATAACCTCATCAAACTCCACAAACCCAAATACAACGTTCTCTTAAAAGACGATAAGACCTTTGTCAGTCTCATGCTCACAAGACACAAATGGCCCATGCTCCGCCTCATACGCTACAAAGGAAAGCCCAAAAACGATGGGATCTACTTTGGCCCCTACACCAACGCAATGGCCGCGAGACAAACCTTTGATCTCATCTCCAAAATGTTTCCTTTAAGGCAGTGCTCGGATAGCGAACTTGCCACTCGTCAAAGGCCCTGTCTTCTCCACGATATCAAGCGGTGTATCGCTCCTTGTGTAGATAAATGTACAGAGGAAGAATATAGGGGCCACGTAGAAGCAGCTATGCGTCTTTTGCGCGGTCAGGATCAAGAGGTGCTCGCCGAGCTCAAAAAACGGATGGAGGCAGCCTCCGAGGCCCTTGAATTTGAAAAAGCGGACAACTATCTCACCATGATCCACCAGATCGAACATGTAACCCAGGTGCAGCATATCGACAATCCAGCCGCCCAAAATTGCGACGTGGTGGGCCTTCACCGAGAAGCGGACGCCGTTCTCATCGCTCTTCTCTTTTTTAGAGAGGGCAAACTCATCGGATCGGAGCATTTTAGCTTCCATTTCATCGCCTCTCGGGATGCCGAAATCATCGAATCCTTTCTCCTCCAACACTACAAAAATCATCCCAAATTGCCCACCGAGATTTTCATTCCGATCGATCTCCCTCAACAAAAGGATGTGGAAGAAATTTTAAACACATCGATACACACACCCCAAAAAGGGAAGAAAAAAGATCTCATAGAAATGGCGATGCGCAATGCCAAAGCGCTCTTTGTGCGCGAACAGGATGCGAGATCGCTCAAGGAAAAAATGCTGCTCGATCTCCAAGAGACTCTGCAGCTCACCCGCTTTCCCCGAAGGATTGAGTGTTTTGACACGTCGAATATCGCAGGAACCGATCCCGTGGCAAGCCTTACCTGCTTTGTCAATGGAGAAAAAGACAGCTCACGCAAAAAACTCTTCAAAATCAAAGGGTTGGAAAAAGCCGATGACTACACCGCCATGCGGCAAGTTTTGATGCGCCATTTTACTAAAGAAAAGGAGAAAAATGACTTTTGCGATCTCCTCATCGTCGATGGAGGGAAGGGCCAGCTGGGCATCGCTCTCGAAGTGTTTCGAGAGTTGGACATCGCTACGGTCGATGTCATCGCGCTCACCAAAGAGGAGGCTCGCCATGACAAAGGGCTCACCCAAGAAAAGATCTATGTTCCCTACCGCAAAGACCCCTTCCTCATCGACCTACGCTCTCCCCTCCTCTTTCTCTTGCAAAAGATCCGCGATGAAGCACATAGACAGGCGATCGAGTTTCATAGGAAAAGGCGCTCTCAAAGGACTTTTACGAGTGAGCTCGATACCCTGCCCGGAATTGGCCCTATCAAAAAGAAAAGACTTTTGCAAAAATTTGGGAGTGTAAAAGCGCTTAAAGGAGCCAAAGAAGAGGAGATCCGAACCGTTCGGGGAATCACAGAAACAGATATCCAGATGCTTTTGGAATGGCAAAAACGATGAAGAGATGTTTTGGAAATAAACCGAATCAAGAATTTTATGCCGCCTACCACGATCTAGAATGGGGAGTTCCCGTCCATGACGAGGTGCGTCATTTTGAGATGCTGAGTTTAGAGGGCGCGCAAGCGGGCTTGAGCTGGGAGACCATCCTCAAAAAGCGGGAGGGCTATCGAACTCTTTTCCATGGCTTTGATCCTGAAAAAGTGGCTAAAATGTCCGATCTTGAACTGGAAAAAATTTTGAAAAATCCAGCCATCATCCGCAATCGTCTCAAAGTGTTTAGCGTCCGTCAAAATGCTCAAAGCTTTTTAAAGATTCAAAAAGAATTCGGCTCCTTTGATCGCTATGTGTGGCGATTTGTGAGTCACCAACCGATCGTTACCCCGCGAAAACAGTTCAAAGATGTGCCTTGCAAATCTCTTGAAAGCGACACCCTTTCGAAAGATCTCAAGAAAAGGGGGATGACTTTCGTCGGGACCAAAATCATCTATTCCTACATGCAGGCGGTCGGCCTCGTGAATGATCATTTAGAGGATTGTTTGACTCATGGTGACCAGTAGCTGGATCTTTCCCGGAAGCTTGGAACAGGCGGCCCTTGCTCAAAGGGAGATGGCCCAAAAAGTCTCTCTTGAAAAACTCGATCTCGCCTCCATCCGCTACGTGGCCGGAATGGATATCAGCAACACCCCTTTTGATCCCGAGCAGATGGTTTTTGGTGCGGTGGTCGTTCTGTCTTATCCAGACTTAAAAGTAGTGGAAACGAGCACTTGCAGAGAAAAACAGGAATTTCCCTACATTCCCGGTTTTTTGGGGTTTCGGGAAGTGCCAACCCTCTATAAGGCCTACCGACAACTCAGCATTCAACCCGACGTGATTCTGGTTGATGGCCACGGGGTGAGCCACCCGAGGGGATTGGGAGTAGCCAGCCACATCGGCGTCGCGCTCGATGTCCCCACCGTGGGCGTTGCCAAATCTATCTTGGTGGGAAAGGCCAAAGAGGCCCTGCCAGATGAGCCGGGAAGCACTATCCCTTTGGTCTGGAAAGGCAAAGAAATTGGAGTGCTCCTTCGCTCGAAAAAGAGGGTTCTGCCCTTAGTTGTTTCCCCTGGAAACAAGATCGATGCCGCATCTGCTCTTCAACTCGTTTCGAGCTGCCTCAAAGGCTACCGCCTTCCAGAACCTACCCGGCAGGCCCATTTAGCGGCCAACGCCGCCCGTAAAATAAATAGTTTATAAATCGGGGATGGGTATAAAATAACTGCCACTCTTTAATAAGGAGAGTTATATGAGTGTAGTTATTCCACAAATCCAACAACTAGCCGCTATGATTCAAAGTTATTTGGCTCTCTGCGACACCCAATGCACTGAGATTGAAAAAGCCAAGAGATATGAAGGAGTTTCCCCTAAAAATGCAGATTATGAAGCATTTCTGCAAACTCACAAAAAATATATAGAAACTCTCAACCAAGCGCTTGCCTTAGGACCCCAATTGGCCTCTTTGAAAGACACTTTCCTTACTGATATCAATCAGCACTGCCAAGGAAACGACCTACAAAAAGTGCAAGAGGTCTTCAGGTCTACTCAAGCCCTCATCGACCAATTTACAAAAAAAAGCAAAAAAATCCCCGAGTTAGAGGCGAGGCTTCTCGATCTCATCTCGAAGGAAATCCCTGTTCTGGTCCTTTAGAGAATCTCTAGTGGTGCTTTTTTCTAAAGTAGTAAGCGGATCCCGCTCCTACAATGCACCCAAGAATGATCAAGGTAGTTCCTGCTTTCAGATGGTTTCGGACTCCTTCTGAATGTTTACCCGTGATTTTGTGTTTGATCTTCTCTTTCGTTCCATCCATGGAATTGTAGCTGGAATTTAAGAGATAGACTCCGATTCCCAGGACGATCACTCCAGTGATCAATCCAATGATTTGTCTGCTATTCATACGCCTCCTTACGGCTCTTAATCCGTTCTTTACCTGAGGAAGGGAATAGTTGGAAATAAAATTTTAAGTTTTGACCATGAGATAGAAGGTCTGGGTATAGCCAAAGCGCTCTTGGAGAAGGCAGCCGAGCTGCTCTTCGACCTTGATGAAGAGATCTTCCCGGGCAGATTCATCGAGGGGAGCTAGATGAACGGTGAAGCTGAGAAGCCCCTTTGGACCGAGCTCGATCTCCTTAAGGGAAATTTTTTTGGGGAATTTTTTCGAAAAACAGTCTTCGATTGCATGATGAACCAGTTTGAGATCGGCGCTGATTCCCATACGCACCGTCAGATATTTCCCCCGATTGAAAGCATAAAAACCGATGAGGAAAATCAGGGCAATGAGAAAAAATCCCATGCCGATCTCTGTACACTCTACGTAGCGGTTGGAGAGAAAATCGATCATCACAACGCGTGTCCTAGGTAGATAGGAAAGCAAGACAAAAAAAAGCCCCGTGGTGAAAAAAAAGAAAACCACAAAGAGATGCAGAGCTGAGGCAATGGCCTGTCTCACTGACATTAAAACGCCTCTTCAAATTCCATTTGCGTTTGAGCTTTAGCTGGTTCTGACACGAGATCTTTGAAAATGACGTGCACCAAAGAGACATGAAGAGCTGTCCATTTGCTGATCTCCTCGACCAATTTCTCTTGGACCTCTTCTGCTTTTGAGGGGATATTCACGCCATATTTGATATTGAGCTCGACCCTCACTTCCACCGTGTGATTTTTCTGGTTTTGCTCCACGTGGATGCCTTTGACTTTCTCTATTTCTCTTCCGAGCAGGCTATCAAAGAGAGTTCCCTCTAAAAGACCAATCCCCTCGATTTTGGCTAGACACTGTAGAGCAATCGCTTGAAAAACCCGAGTGTCTATATCCCGGATAAAGACCGTTTCTGGAAGTTCGATCTCTCTAGCATCCATATTTTTTAATTGATCGTACATAGACCCCTCACCTCGTTCTAACACATTATAACATGGGAAACTTTTTCTAAAACACTCTCTTGAGATATGATGAGAGAAAAGAGGAATTCGAAAATGCAAAATCCCTTTAGCCCCGTTATGCTTCTGACCGCAGCTGTGATGGGAACTCTCTCTGCTTACCTTGCCAAAAAGCGGGGGAAAAACCCCTATCTCTGGTTTGCCCTTGGGTTCTTCTTTGGCATTTTTGGGATTTTTGCCCTCTTTTTTACCTCTGGGGCTAAAAAAATTCCTACCCAAATGCCCAAACAGCCCGTTCTTCGCATCGAGGGCCCTTCTGATAAATTTTGGTATTACTTAGACCCCACTCATAACCAACAGGGTCCTATGAGTAGAGATGCTCTGACAGAAGCCTGGAAGTCGGGAAAAATCGATCTATCAACCTTTGTCTGGCACGAAGAGCTGCCAGAGTGGAAGCCCCTCAAAGACACCCTCAAAACCGAATTAGTCTAATAAGATACAAAATAGAAGATATAATTCAACATGTCGGGGACAAAGCGGATCGCCTCGAAACGGGGCCCCGTTCCGTCCTCGTCCCCGACATGTTGAATTATTTCGTCTTTTTTTCTCTTTTTATCCAAAGAGGTATGGCTTACCAGGAGGCTTTCACGACGCCTGGGATAAGTCCTTGGTTCGCCATCTCGCGAAAACAGAGGCGGGAAAGCTTGAATTTGCGCAAGAAACCGCGCGATCTTCCCGTAAATTGGCAACGGTTGCGCAGACGGATTTTAGAGGAATTTTTTGGCATTTTGTTGAGGGCATCCACAGCAGAGAGTCTCTCGTCAATGGGCTTTGTCATATCGAGAATAGTCTCTTTCAGGGCTTTGCGTTTGTCCCATTTATTTTTTACCATTCTCTCTCGTTTCTGCTGTCGTGCAACTTGCGATTTTTTGGCCATGTTTCCTCTTATTATTTCTTACGGGCAGGCCCTTTTTGGCGCTGCTTGCGGTTAGGGTCTTTCTTGTTGATCACATAAATCCTTCCTTGGCGGCGGACAATGATGTCCCCTTTTGAAGGATCGGCTTTGATAGAAGCTCCAACTTTCATGAATATTCCTCAGGTTCAAAGGCCATATTTATACACAGCCTACCATTTATATTCAAGTCTTGAAGATAAGTCCCCGAATGGGTAAACTTTGAACTTAAAAAAACCTAGCTTAACTCGGATGAACTATGAAACGAACCTACCAAGCCAGCAAAACCCGCCGAAAAAAGACCTTCGGATTCCGGGCCAGAATGAAAACCACTTCGGGGCGCAAAGTGATCAACCGCCGCCGCAGAGCAGGCAGAAAGAAGCTGGCCGCTTAAAATATTCTAAACACTCCCGTCTCCTGAAACGACGGGACTTTCTCAGGGTATCGAAAGAGGGAAAGCGGCTCGTAGGCCGTTATCTGTGTCTAGATTTTCGGGCAGCTCGGAAGAGCCGGCTGGGGATCAGCGCCTCGAGTAAGTATGGCTCTGCCCCAGAGAGAAATCGCTTCAAACGGCTCGTCCGGGAAGCCTTTCGGCATCAGGTCCACTCTCTTCCCCTCGTAGAACTCAATGTCATCCCCAGACAGTGCGCAAAACAGGCCACCTTCGCCCACATTTTGGATGAGATGAGGAGCCTTCTCAAGCAATGCAATTGAACGCTCCTCAGAGAAAAGCGGTAGAAACGGTGAAAGGGCGCCTTCTCGTCTTGGCCGGAGCGGGAAGCGGCAAGACCAGAGTCATTGTCCATCGAATTGCCCATCTCATCGGCCTTGGAATTGACCCAAACGCCATTTTAGGGCTCACCTTCACCAACAAAGCCGCCGCCGAAATGCGCCACAGAGTAGAAGGTTTGATCGGAGAAACAGCCAAGCGGGTTACTGTTTGCACCTTTCACAGTTTTTGCATGCAGGTCCTGAGAAAAGAGATTGAAAAATTGGGTTATACGCGAGAATTTAGCCTGTATGATGAAAAAGACATGCAAAGGCTCATCCAGCAGCTCGCACGAGACATGCTTGGCGTTCAAGGAGAGCTCCCCTCTTTAGCTCCCACTCGGGCAGCTCTTGCCGAAGCTGCCAATCAAGGACTGTCTGCAGAAGAGGCTACGTGGCACGATGCATTTTCCAAAGATCTCTATGTGAGACTGAACTCTTCTTTGAGAGCCTACAATGCGGTGAGTTTTGATAGCCTCATCACCCTGACGATCCAACTCTTCGAAGAGCACCCAACTATGCTCGAAAAATATCAAGACCGGTATCAATACCTGATGATCGATGAATACCAGGACACCAATCCAGCCCAATTTCGACTCGCGGAGCTTTTAGCCGCAAAATACAACAACCTCTGTGTCGTGGGAGATGATGATCAATCGATCTATGGCTGGCGAGGCGCAGAGGTGAAAAATATCCTCCATTTCAAAGCCGATCACACGATCAAACTGGAACAAAACTACCGATCTACCTCCTCTATTTTGGCAGCTGCCAACGCGGTCATTAAAAATAACCAGGATCGGCATGCCAAAAGTTTGTGGAGCACATCGAAAGAGCTCGAAGCGATCGAAGTGTTCAATGCTCCAACCGATGTCGAAGAGGCGGCGGCTGTCGTGAATCGACTCATCCGTTTCAAACAGCAAAATTACCGTTGGCGCGACATGGCCATCCTCTATCGATCCAATGCCCTTTCCAGACAATTCGAAATGGCTCTTTTGCAAGCCTCCTGGCAAAACCAGGAGGGAAAATGGATGCGGGGAATTCCCTACGAAATATTTGGAGGGCTCGAGTTTGCCGAAAGAGCCGAGATCAAAGATCTTCTCGCCTATTTGCGCGTGATCGCCAATCCACTCGATCAAGAAGCTCTTCTCAGAATCATCAACGTGCCTCGAAGAGGCATCTCCGATGCCTATCTCGACGAGCTCACGAAAGTCAATCGCTCCCAAAATATCCCCCTTTGGCACCTTCTCAAAAAAGAAGAAAAAAAAGCGACGCGCGCCTTCGTCGATCTCATCGAAGAGGCTGTTTTGAGATTTAAAAATCCCCCCTTTCACGAAGCGCTTCAATGGCTCATCGAGAAAATCAACTACAAAAAAGCCATCGAAGAGGATGTAAAATCGGAGAAGATGCGAGAATTCAAATGGGAAAACGTCCAAGAATGTGTCAATGCCCTTGCCGAGTCCAAAGAGGAGACTCTACAAGATTTCATCGCCAATACAACTCTCAACCGTCAGGTGAGCTCCTCTAAAAAAGAAAGAGAAGATTGCGTTCATTTAATGACCTTCCACAGCGCAAAAGGACTCGAATTTCCGATCTGTTTTCTCGTGGGGCTCGAAGAGGGGATTTTACCCCACGAAAAGAGCATGAAGGAGACGGGACTCGAAGAGGAAAGACGCCTTTTTTACGTCGGCATCACAAGGGCTGAAAAACATCTCGCTCTCAGCATGGCGCGCGCCAGGCTAAAAATGGGAAAAGCCCACCCGACAAATCCATCCCGCTTTCTCTATGAAATCCCCAAAGAGCTCTTCAGAGTCACCGACCACAAAATCATCCTATGAAAACTGTCATTTTACGCCACAGACGAGAAAATTTAAAAAAGTGCTCTCTTCGAGGCCTTGAGAAAAGAGAGGATCTCATCTTTTATACCTATCCCATCCACAAACTTCCCGATCTTTCCCACTACCTCCTCTTGAAAGTGGGGGCGCCCCCCCTAACTCTTGCAGATCGAGATCGAGGTCTTTTATTGATCGATGGAACCTGGAGGCTGGCTCAGATTATGGAACGACAGCTTCCTTGGAATCTCGAAGCGCGCAGCCTTCCCCAAGGCTACAAAACAGCTTATCCTCGCCGTCAAACCGATTGTCCTCATCCAGAATGGGGCCTTGCTTCTGTCGAAGCTCTCTATATCGCCCACCATATTTTACAACGCTCGACAGAAAAGCTCCTCGAACACTACTATTGGGAAAATACCTTTATCGAGGAAAATGACTTTTCAGATCCTGGATCACATCAATGAATTGATATGGGGACATGTGGGTTTTGTCCTCATTTTGGCGCTTGGAATCTATTTTTCCTTTCGCTCCCGCTTTTTTCAGATCCGCTCATTTTTCTCTATCTTGCGCTCCTTCTACTCTGCTCTCATTGAAGAGCGCTCTAAAATTGGAGTTCATCCGATCAGGGTCTTTTTTGCGGCCATTGGGGGCTGTATCGGCATTGGAAACGTCGTTGGGATCGTCACAGCGGTAACAATCGGTGGCCCCGGCGCTCTTTTTTGGACTTGGGTTGCGGGACTTGCCGGAATGCTCATCCAATACGCAGAAGTTTATCTGGGAATGAAGTACCGCATCAAAAACACAAGCGGAAGCTACGATGGCGGCCCCATGTTTTTTCTCCCCATAGCCTACAAGGGCAAGTGGATTGCTCCTGTCATCTGCACCCTTCTTTGTATCTATGGCGTCGAAATTTTCATGTTCAATGTCATGGCCGATAGCATTTCAACCAACTGGAACCTCAATCCCTATTGGGTAGTAGGGGGACTTCTCCTCGCTATTCTCATCGTCGCGACAGGCGGCATCAATCGAGTTGGCGCTGTTTGTAGCGCTCTCATTCCCCTCTTCATTCTCGCCTATGTCTGTATGGCCCTCTGGGTCATTTTTCAGCACGCAGATGAACTCCCCTCCGTTTTTCACTCGATCTTTGCAGGAGCTTTTACTCCTCAAGCAGCTAAAGGCGGATTTGCTGGCAGTTCCGTTCTCCTTGCCATCTCTATGGGACTTTCGCGAGGCGCCTATTCTGGGGACATCGGGGTCGGCTACACTTCTGTGATCTACGCCGAAAGCGCAACGCAAAAAATCCAAAGACAAGCGTCCATGACCATCATCGGCATTTTTCTCGACACCTTTGTCATCTGCACGCTCAGCATTTTCGTCGTCTTAACTACGGGCTACTGGCACACCGATACCGATGTAGCTCTCATGGTGCAAGAGGCGCTCGGTCTGCACTTTCCCTACATGCACTTCTTTATGCCGACGTTCCTCTTTCTCTTGGGATATACGACGATCCTTGCCTACTTTGTAGTCGGGGTCAAATGCGCCCGCTACGTCTCGAAAAAATGGGGCCCGATCCTCTACTACCTCTACGCAATCATTGCCCTTCCCCTCTTTGCCTTCGTAGAACCGTCCCAAGCCTTTGTGCTCATGTCCCTTTCAGGGGCAGCCCTCCTCATCTTCAACCTGACTGGAATCTTCCTCTTGCGCAAACAGGTCCATTTCGGCCTAGAATAATTCACTCAATTAAAAAACTGTTTTATATATAAACATTCATTAACATTCTTTTTTTTCTTTATTTTTAATATAATAAACACAAGCTTAAAGAAGGAAATTATTATGATTAGCATTCGAGATGATCGCCCTATTTATGATACCGATATGTTGTCGAGATATTATGATACAAATATTTTCCAAAAACCCTATACGTCTGTTTGGGAAAATAGACAAGTTGTAGAATTACCTCCTCTCCCCCGTCTTCTAACGAAAGAAGAGGTAAATGCCGAACAGGACAACGTTTCCTATCAGCATCTTTCGGCACAGGCCAGAGTTGCCTTGAAAGCGGGTTATCAGCGAGAGGTCATACTGAATGCTTTTGAGCAGGTATTTCCAAAAAACCGTGAAGCACTCGATCAGACAGGTCCTAAGTTTAAGGGGCCAATCAACCATCTAACGGGCGGCCTTGACATCTTTAACAAATTCAACAAAGCGCTGCAAAGAGCCCATTGGAAGTATTTGCAGAAACAGGGGATTCGCTTCCCTGTAGACCCATTCAATCGACATTATGCCCCCGGAACTCCAATTGCTGAAAACATTCAGCCAAATCCCAGACGCGAAAATCTTCCTCCAATCCTTAACCCAAAGGAACTGGAAAACGTTTATGACCCAGCACAAGGAGAGAAGAGCTTTGTAGAGGCTGCAAGAAAAGCGGGATATCCCGATGCCATCATCTTAGATGTATACGATGAACATGGATCTTACTGCGACCCATCTAGAGTAAAGAACTTGGATGAAGGGCATCTTCAGCGAAATGGGAAAGGGGCTAAGGAGCTTGCCCTCTCTTTCTCTTTTCAATTGGCACAGGCCTACAAAAATTACTACTTCGAGATTGTTGGATTGCCACTCAACTTTTACCTATCCAAGGGCGAATGGACCCCCACCCCTGCCTAAGTTGGGGGAGAGCCATACTCTAAGAGACTGACCACAAACCTGCGCTTCGTCGATTTTCGGGATTATTTTGGCCCATTTTCGATTCTTATTGCGGGGGTCATATCAGCTCTCGTATATTAACCCCCGCAATAAGAATCGAAAATTGGCTCAAAAGAACCCGAAAATCGACTGAAGGTAGGTTGTGGTCAGTCTCTAATGCTTGCAGCCGCAAGAGGCGCTCTGCATTCTCGCAACGCGCGCTTTGTCGAGCTCTCTCCGATAGCACTTGTAGCAGGTGGGAAAGTACTTTTCTTCGGCCCCTAGTTCGACTGTGGGACCTTCAGACGTCGCAAGCCCATTCACGTGCTTGAGATTCATGATCGATTTTCGGTTGCAGTAATGACAGGTCGCTTTGACCTCTTCGATCGAGTCGGCCAGCTCCAAAAGCCGCTGTGAGCCTTCAAAAAGACGCGATTTGAAATCGGTCCTCAGCCCATAACAGAGCACGGGGATATCGAATTCAAGAGCAATGCGCCTCAGCTCTTCGATCACTTTTGCCGACAAAAACTGCACCTCATCGACTAAAATACAACTCACTCCTGCATAGTCTACTCCGCGCAAAGAGGTCTCATCGGTGATCAGGATATCGGCGTCCATTTCAAGCCCCGCTCGCGACTTGATCCGCTCTTTTCCAAAGCGGACATCGAGATTGGGTTTTATCAAGATGATCTTCTTTCCTTGCTGGCGATAATTATGAGCTACAGCGAGGAGATTGAGCGTTTTAGCACTTCCAACTGTTCCATGTCGAAAATAGAGCTTGGCCATAGGTCTTTTCCCTTAAATTGATGAAAGGGAGAGCGTACGCCTTTTTTCGATTTTTTTAAAATTGTTTATTCTTGAGAATGAGTAGACCAATCAGGGCAAAAGCACAAAAACTGAGATAGGGAGCGATTCCTGCCGTTGTACAGGAGCTCGACTCTCCGCAAAGGGCGCTTGTGTGAAGGAAGGGAAAGAGCTGAGAGGCCGAATGATAAAAAGCGAAAAGCGCTCCAATTCCGACAAGAGGGAGACAATACCGCGCTATTCTGAAATCGTCTTTGTAAAAGGCGATGCCTAAAAAAAGAGCAAGAGGAAACATCGCCATTCTCTGATACCAACAGAGCCTGCACGGCTCAAAGCGCAAGACTTCCCCATAGTAAAGGCTCCCGAAAACGGCCACCAACGCGATCATCCAAGCAAAATAGAGAGGATACTTCTTCACTTTTTCCTCTCCAGCTGATCGATTTGATACTGAATGGCCTCATACGAATAGGTCGATCCAACGGCCCCATTCACAAAGAGTGCTGGCGTGCGGAACTGACTTCCCATCATCGTCTGCGCCCACTGAAGATTGCTCTGCAATTCGGCGCTGTGGCATTGCTTCTCGATACAACTCTTAAGCCTTTCGAGATCAATTCCATTGATTCTACGAGCCAGTCTCAAAATCTCTTCTTTTTTGATCTCTTCTTCATAGTCCAATAGCTCTTTCAAAAAGGAAAAAAAGAGTTTTGGGTTTTGGTGATAGACTTCTAGCGTGGCGTTGGCAACGACTTGAGAGCCAGCGAGAAAAGAGACAGGAACGAGGGTGAATCTGACCTTGCCCGTCCTGACATAGTCTTTTTGGAGTTTTGGCAAGACCTTTTTGCTAAAATCTCTGCAATTTTTACACTGAAAGTCTTCAATCAGAACCACTTCGATAGGAGCCGATGCAGGCCCAATGGACGGAAAGCCCTTCGTGTTCATGACAACCGGGGTGTTACGCCTCCCCAGTTGGATCAGGGCCGCCGCGCTAAAAATAGACAAAGCGAGAGCAAGGCTTATGGCCATGAGAGTTTTTTTCGGTTCCATAACCTCCCCATACAGGAAGAGATTTTTATTGGGAAGCTCGCTGTTTGGCTAAGAGACTGTTAACGGAATTTGCAAGTGTCGAATTCTAAAGTATTTTTGATGAGATTTGATTTTTCCTCGTGGGCGGCATATGCCGGCAGCTTCATAGCTCCCACGAGGAGAAACCGAATATCGCAAAAAGACTTTAGAATTCGACCTTGCAAATTCCGTTAATAGTCTCTAAGAGACACTACCGAGATGTGAGAATAATTGCAGCCCAATCCAAGACGTGATATACTCCAAGTTTGGCAAATATTGATCGGATAGGTTCTCTCAATTGCAACCGAAAATTTACCCAGTTGATGCGCACAAAATCGCTCTCGAACAGATCGATACGCACGCCTCTTATGTCATCCAGAAGCTAAGACAAGCGGGCCATAGTGCCTATTTGGTGGGGGGTGGGGTGCGCGATCTGTTATTGGGAGTCCGTCCCAAAGATTTCGACGTGTCGACTTCGGCAAGACCCGAGGAGATCAAGGCTCTTTTTCGCAACGCCATTTTGATTGGAAGGAGATTTAGGCTCGCCCACATCCGCTTTGGTCAAAAAATCATTGAGGTATCCACCTTTCGCTCGGGCGCTACAGAAGAGGCCGGCCTCATCGTTCGAGACAATGAATGGGGGTCTGAAGAACAAGACGTCTTGAGAAGAGATTTTACCATCAATGGACTCTTCTACGATCCAGAAAGCCAAAAAGTGATCGATTATGTCGATGGCTATGTCGATCTAGAAAAGAAAATGCTGCGCACCATCGGAAAACCCGAGATCAGATTCATCCAAGACCCCGTGCGGATGATCCGGCTCATCAAATTTTGCGCCCGTTTTCAATTTGAAATCCACCACCCGACCTTTGAAGCCCTTTTGAATTGCAAAGCAGAGATTTTAAAGAGCTCGCAAGCCCGCATTTTCGAAGAGCTCCTCCGGATGCTCGAATCGGGATCCTCAAAAGCGTTTTTTCACCTTCTCAACGAATATGGACTCTTAAAACCTCTATCGGCTCACCTAGCAGATTATTTGAAAAAACCCAATAATTTGGCCCTGCAGCTTCTCGGACAGATCGATGATGAAATCCAAAAAGGCTTTTCAGCAGATCGCTCCCTTCTCTTGGCGGCTCTGATCTTCCCCCTTTTCCAAGAAAAGGTGCTAGAGAGAAATGGGCGAGAAGAAAAACCTCCTCACTTAGGGCAAATCGCAGAGATGGCCCACCGCACAATCGATCAAATCTTTCTCCCCTTCTTCAGCATTCCTCGAAGAATGCGAGGGATTATGGGATTCGTCCTGACCTCGCAATTTAGACTGATTCCCCTCGATGGAAAAATGAGACGGCAAAGAGTCCCTAAAGATTCTCTTTTCCCTTTGAGTCTGCACCTCCTCAAATTACGCGCTGGCCTAGACCCAGAACTCCTCCCCGCTTATACTCTTTGGACAGAGGCCTCTTATGCCTCTCATGAAGCATCCGATCTACCCCCCGAAAGGCGCCAGAGAAAACGGCGAAGACGAAGGAGGAGACAGCAAAGTGAAGAGCCACTGTAATGCTATTTCTGTTGCCCCTGATATCACCCTCTATCACACAGGGCCCGCTCTAGATCATGGTCCCCTTCCCTCTCTTTTCTATTTTGCCATTTCGGGCCCCGATAGCCTTTGCCTAGATCCTTTCAATCAACCCGTTCAGTTTTTGCAAGGAGAGATGATCCGCATCTTTTCCATGACCCTTCCAGGCCACGAAATGGATCTTCCCGCAAAAGAGGCCATGCAAATCTGGGCAAGCGATATGGAAAAAGGGCAAAATAGGGTCGAAGAGTTTTTAGAAGACATCGAAAGAGCTGTCGAGTTTGCCATAAAAAATCGCTTTATCGATCCGGCTAGGATGGGAACGGCGGGACTTTCTCGCGGCGCCATGATCGCGGCCCATGTGGCAGCAAGAGACGAGAGGTTTAAGCACTTGGTCGGTTTTGCTCCTCTCACTCAGCTCCGCGTCATCCGGGAATTTCGGGAAATGCCTCACAACCCCATCGCGAATCGTCTCGATCTCATCCATTTGGCCCCCTTACTTCAAGATAGACACATCCAACTCTTCATTGGAAACGAGGATACGAGGGTCGGCACCCGAGAATGTTTTGAATTCGCCATGGCTCTCGTGGAAAAGAAAAAGACGAGAATAGCACAAGTCGAACTCCACATGTACCCTTCCATTGGGCAAATGGGACATGGAACCCCTCCAGAAATTTTTAAACAGGGCGCTTTATGGCTCGCCTCTCACCTGAAAAGATAGATCTCTTTATCTCAGCGGGCGAAATGAGCGGGGATGTGCATGGAGCCCATCTCATCCAAGAACTCTTGAAAAGACGGCCCCATCTCAAAATAGGAGCCGTTGCAGGCCCTCAAATGAGAAAACTGCCCATTCGGGAATTTTTCCCCATGGAATCTCTTCAAGTTATGGGGTTTACCGACATCCTTTTTGCCCTCCCCAAATTGGTCCGATCTTTCTTCAAAATTCGAAATCAAATCCTTAAATTGGAGCCCAAAGCGCTCATCTTCATCGATTATCCGGGATTTCACTTGAGGATGGAGCGCTCTTTACGCAAAAAAGGGTATAGAGGAAAACTCATCCACTTCATCTGTCCAACCGTTTGGGCCTGGGGCAAAAAGAGAATCCCCCTCATGACCCAAAACCTCGATTTGCTCTTGACTCTCTTCCCCTTTGAAACGGAATGCTTCTCCCATACCCAACTGAATGTCAAGTACATAGGAAACCCACTTACCTCAGCAGTAGCCAACTTCAGACCCGCTGGCAAATTCTCAGGGAAAATCCTCGGGATTTTTCCTGGGAGCCGAAAAACAGAAATTGAGAGGAATCTCCCCTTGCTGCTTAAATGTGCGAAGGAGATAAAACAGCTCGACCCTACCCTTCAGATCGCCATTTCTAAAACTCAGTTTGAGATCGAGACGCCAGGTGTTCAGATCGTAGCGCCCGAAGACAATTACGAGCTCATGCGCGCCTCGTTCCTTGCTCTTGCAACTTCTGGAACCGTGACTTTGGAACTAGCCCTTCACGGGACCCCAACGGTCGTTGCCTACGCCATCAAACCGCTAGATCTCTTCTTGGCTCAAAAAATCTTTCGCATCAAATTGCCCTTTTACGCTCTGCCAAATATCGTTGTACAGGAAGAAGTTTTCCCTGAGCTCTTTGGTCCCAACCTCACCGAAGAAAAACTCTTTTTTGAATCCCAAAAACTCCTCCAGGACCCCGAAGCTAGGGGAAAGTGTCTTACAGGCTGCAAAAAGGTCCAAAAAACTCTAGGTTCTCGCTCCTCTTCCGAGGAAGCTGTAGCTGCCATTTTGTCCCTTGTAGATTTTTAACCTAGACTCGCTTAAACTCTACAATTACATATGTCACCTTTTAAAATTCTCATCGATCGTCTCAAAGGCGGCTCGACTCATAAAATTGATTTGAGAATAGACCCCACTTTTTTGGGTCCGGATGAGCCTGAACTCAAGTTCAAGCACCAGGTTCTCATCAAAGGGGAAGCCTATTTGACGGATGAACACCTGATCATCCATCTCAAGGCGTCTACAGAAGCACGGATGCCCTGCTCTGTTTGCAATGAGATGATCGGAATCGATCTGAAAGTGGACAATTTTTATCATACGGAGCCGATCGAAGAGATCAAGGGTGCGATTTTCGATTTCAGCGAAGCGCTGAGAGAATCTCTTCTCATCGAGCTCCCAAAAACAGTAGAATGCAATGGGGGAAAATGTTCCGAACGGGCTTCGATCACACCGTTCATCAAGTCCCAAAAAGAAAGGACCCATTTCCCATTTGCCAACATGGATCAAGATTTAAAATAGGAGAAAACAATGGCTGTACCTCGTAACCGTACGTCGAATGCGAAAAAAAATTCGCGCCGTTCGCACCATGCGAAAAAACCGAAAAATTTTTCCAACTGCCCAAACTGCGGCAAGTCCAGACTTCCCCACAGGATTTGCCCCTCTTGCGGCCAGTATAAAGGCCAAGCCTTTGCAGCGACCGCTTAAGATCGGCGTCGATTTAATGGGGAACGACAACGCTCCCCAAACCTTGCTGAGCGCTCTGAAAGGGATCTCGATTCCCTCGAACGTGACTCTTTTTGCCATCGGTTCCCCAGAATTTGCCCATTTGGCTTCTCCTTTTGAGTACTTTTCTGCAAAAGAGACGATCGAAATGGATGAACATCCCCTCCTCGCGCTTAGGCGAAAAAAAAATGCTTCTATTCCGATGGGAATGCGCCTTTTAAAAGAGAATAAAATCGATGCGTTTGTCTCTGCCGGCAATACGGGAGCGCTCGTCTCATCTGCAAAAATGACCGTTGGCGTCTTGCCAGGTATTTTGCGACCCTCTCTTCTCACTCTCATGCCAACCAAGAAAAATCCCGTAGCTGTTCTCGATGTAGGCGCAAATGTCCAAATCAAAGCGGCCCATCTCGTACAATTTGCTCTAGTGGGAGCTGCTTTTCAAAAAACGCGAGGCATTTCTCATCCCAAAGTGGGTCTGCTCAATATTGGATCGGAGCCTCTCAAAGGAACTTCTGAATTGAAACTCGCCTACCATGAGCTCCAGAAGAAAAGATCGATTGCCTTTGTTGGCAATATCGAGGGAATGACAGTGTTTGATGGGGATGTCGATGTGCTCGTCACCGATGGATTTACGGGAAATGTCTTTTTAAAAACAGCTGAAGGGATCGCCAGTCTCATCTTGGACAAGATCCAAGGCGATTTAACTGAACTCAAAAAATTTCAGTCGCTCACCTTGGCCGAATACCCAGGGGCTATTCTCGCCGGCATTCGAGGGATCGTGATCAAATGTCATGGATATTCCACTCCTAAAGGATTTACCAATGCAGTTCTCGGCGCCATCGAACTTGCAAAAGAGGCATTCGTACAAAAATTATTAAATGAACTATGATAAAAATATGCATGAAATTCTACTCAACATCGAATCGAAAGAAATCCGGTACGCCTATCTCAAGAATGGACAGCTCCAAGACCTGATCGTCGATCGGAAAAGATCGCGCCAGATTACGGGCAATATTTACCGCGGTAGAGTCACGAATATCCTCCACAATATCCAGTCGGCTTTCATCGACATCCACGAGGGAGAAAACGGTTTTATCCACATCAGCGACATCTTGGAAAACACGAAGAAATTCGAAGAGATGTTCGACATGGATTTCGATCTCGACTACGACATCTCGAAGATGGAGCAAACGCCTAAAGCCAAAGAAATTTCTCAACTTCTCAAAATCGATCAGCCCGTTCTCGTTCAGGTCGTCAAAGAGGCCATTGGAACAAAAGGGGCAAGGCTCACCTCCAACATCTCGATTGCAGGCAGATACCTCGTTCTTCTTCCCAATAATCCCCATCGGGGCGTTTCTCGCAAAATCGAAGATAAGTCCATGCGCGACCGGCTGAAAAAAATCATCCGCTCCTTCGAAATGCCGCAAGATATGGGCCTGATCTGCCGCACGGCAAGTGGCAGCGCAACCACAGAACAGCTCGTCGAAGAGGCTCACGAACTCTTGAGTTCTTGGCAAATGATCGTAGAAAAGTTCCACAAGGCAAGCCGTCCCACTCTTCTCTACGAAGAATCGGACCTCATCAAACGGGTCATCCTCTTTTGTGTCGATAAAAAAATCGATCGCCTTCTCATCGATGATCACTCGACTTACTTGCGCTGCAAGCACCTCTACCAAAAATACATGAGTGAACACCCGCTCAAAATCGAATTTTATCGCGATAAAGTCCCCATGTTCGAAAGATTCAACGTAGAAAGGGAAATTGATCGCGCCGTCAAGCGCAAACTTTGGCTTGGCTCCGGAGGCTATCTCTACTTCGATCGGACAGAAGCGATGCATACCATCGATGTCAACTCGGGAAGAAGTTCGGCCAATCCATCGGGTTCGGACGTAGAAGAGACGCTCGTGCGGATCAATTTGGAAGCTTCAGAAGAGATTGCGAGACAGCTGCGCCTTCGCAACATCGGAGGACTCATCATCTGCGACTTCATCGATATGCGCTCGCGCAAAAACCAAAGACGGGTATTGGAAAGACTCAAAGAGTGCATGAAAGAAGATTCGGCCAAGTGCACGATCCTCGGAATGAGCGAATTTGGCCTCGTCGAAATGACCCGCCAGCGAAACCGCGAATCCCTTTCGCAAACCATCTACACGAATTGCCCCTATTGCTCTGGAAGTGGGCTCATCAAGACACACGAGAGCGTTTCTGTCGAAATTGAAAGGGCGCTCAAAAAACTCATTCAGTGCCACAATCAATTCGCCCTAAAACTCATCGTCCATCCCGAACTCAATAAATTCCTCGATCAGAGCGATAAAGACTACTACCTCAAACTTGCCGGTAAATCGAACGCCCATCTCGAATTTGCCGTGAACGACAGTTTACACCTCAACGAGTTCCTCTTTTATTCGACGACCAATGGACAAAAAATTGAAACTTGAGGGATTTTCCCCCAAATACCAAAAAATCTTGCGCCATTTTTTCGCCTGCTATCGAGAAGCGGGCGGAAAAGAAGCGGTGCTCGACACCTTTGTCGAAAGGCTGCTCTTTCTTCAGAAAAACCCCTACTTTTTTGATCTATATCATCAAAAAGTGCGCTCCCCTTTTGACTACTATCAATTTGGTCTCGACTTCATACGATCCCTCATCGATCTCGAACACTCCAAAATCCACGGGTTCCAGATTCTCAAACAGATCGATACCCAGCTGAAAAGGAGAGAAAATGTGGTCCTCTTCGCCAATCATCAGACAGAGCCCGATCCCCAGGCAATCTCTATTCTCTTAGAGAAGGATTTTTCCCATATTGGCGAAAAAATCATCTATGTTGCTGGAGAAAGGGTTGTCACAGATCCCTTAGCGGTCCCCTTTAGCATGGGCTGCGATCTTCTCTGCATCTATTCAAAGCGCTACATCGACCATCCTCCCGAAGAGAAGTTGCAAAAACAGCTCCACAACAAAAATACGATGGAGTTGATGAGCCGGCTTTTACAAGAAGGGGGAAAAATCATCTATGTCGCCCCCAGTGGCGGAAGAGACCGGCGTGGAGCATCGGGAAACATCGAGGTCGCACCGTTTGATCCAGCGAGCATCGAGATGTTCTATCTCATGGCCCGTAAAGCCAAAACGCCGACCCATTTTTACCCTTTCACCCTAGCCACTTACGATCTGCTTCCCCCTCCAGAGACCATTCAAAAGGAACTCGGAGAGACGAGACACGCGCAGCGATGTCCCGTTCAGATCGCTTTTTCCCCTGAATTCGACATGGAACACTTTCCTGGCTCTTCGGAAGAAGAGAAAACCGCTAGAAGAAAAAATCGGGCAGATGCCCTTTGGAAGATTGTCAATAACACCTATCGAGGCTTACAATGATTGCATCCATCACCACCCTAATTATGACTGCTATTGCTCCCCTCCCCCCTTACACCGTTGTTGAAGATACTTCGAACCTCTCCCTTTTAAATCCCGAGCTCAAAGATCGAAAAATTTTGAAACTCTGTCTCGAAAATGAACTGCGCGTTCTCCTCATCTCCGATCCAATGGCAGACCAATCGGCCGCCTCTCTCACAGTCGCCGCCGGGTCTTGGAGCGATCCGATAGAATATCCGGGAATGGCCCATTTTTGCGAACACATGCTCTTCATGGGAACCCAAAAATATCCGAGCGTCAACGAATTTTTCACACAGGTCGCCGATTATGCGGGGCAGACAAACGCATTTACCGCTCCCAATCGAACCGTGTACATGTTCTCGGCCCAAACGAGCGGATTTCTTCCCCTTCTCGATCGCTTTGCCCATTTTTTCATCGATCCCCTCTTCAATCCCTCTTTCATCTCGCGGGAAATGCACAATGTCGATCAGGAATTTGCCAAAAATATCGAAAATGACGGTTGGCGCGAATACATGGTCTTCAAAGAGACGGGAAACCCCAATCACCCCAATCGGATGTTCTCCACCGGCAATTCGCAAACTCTCGGTAAAATCCCGCAAAGCGCTCTGAAGAAATGGCATGAAGGACAATACGGCGCCGAAAAAATGCATTTAGTGGTCTACTCGCCCCTTCCCTTAGAAGAGCTCAAGACAAAGATCGTAGAGATCTTTTCCGAAGTCCCGAAGAGCAAGGCATCTCCCGTCGATACCGGGGGCTTTCTCTCCTCCTCCGAGCAGGTGGGCCACATCCTTGCCATCAAACCGATCAAGAACCGCAAGACATTGACCCTTTCCTGGGAGCTTCCTTCAACCCTTGCCAAAGATCCGAGTAAACCGGCAGAGACGCTCGCCTATGCATTGAGAAGAGGGCAAAAATACAGCCTTTACGAAAAACTGAAAGCGGAAGAACTCATCGACACCATGTCGATCCGAGTGGATGAACTCGGCGGACTCGATCACAAATTTTTTCAAGTGACCCTCGAGCTAACAAAAAAAGGGCTCGAACAGGTGGACTTAGCAGTTTTGCGCCTGTTTGAAGCTTTGGCTGCTCTTCGCGAAACGGCCATTCCAGCCTATCTCTTTCAAGAAAAAAACACGATGGCAGAGCTCAATTACAAATATCAGGCCCGCCAAAATCCCTTTGACTACATCACCCATCTCGGAGACAGCATTTCCGAAGAGGATTTGAGCACGTTTCCCAAAAATTCTCTTCTTGCCACTGAGTATAATCCTAAAAAAATGAACGAGGTGATCGCCCTTTTGACCCCGGAGCGCTCTACCCTTTCGATCCTGGCTCCTCTAGAGTCCTTGCAAATGTCTCCCAATCGGCGTGAAAAATGGCTGGGAGCTGAATACTCCATTCGACCGATCCCCGAAAAATGGATGCGTCTTTGGCAAGGGGCAAAACCCAATCCTGAAATCAGATTGGCTGGACCCAATCCCTTCCTTCCAGAAAAACTTAAAGTAACTTCGACAGGACCTCTTGTCCCTACTCTCATTGCCAATAGCGAGCTCGGAGTCGCCTACTACGTCCGCTCTCCTGAATTTGGAGGACCCGACGCGATCTATCACATCCACATCCTCTCGCCAGAGATCAATCCGTCTCCTCGAAGTGCCGTTCTCTCCTCTCTGTATATCGATCATTTGACCGATCTCTTGCATCCAACCCTTGCGGCGGCAAATGCTGCGGGGCTCAATGCAAATTTTGACATTGACCGTTCAGCTCTCCACTTGGAAATCTCTGGATATAGCGAAAAAGCGCCTCTGCTCCTCCAAGAAATTTTGACCCAAATGCCCGAAAACCCTCCTACACCCGAGCAATTCGCCATCTATCTGGACCGACATGAAAAGGGCTATCTCAATGGACAAAAAGAGCTCGCAGCCCGTCAGGCTAAAGAACTCGTCGATTCGATCATCAATCTAGATAAGACGACGAAAAGAGAAAAGCTCCAGGCTCTCCAATCCATCACCTATGAGGAATTTCTCCAATTCCATGAAAATCTCTTTGAAAACACCTACGCCAAAGCTCTTTTTGCTGGCAATCTCACACTCAAAGAGGCCGAATCGGCTTTTCTCGATCTGATCCATGCGATTGGGAAAACTCCCTATTCCAAAGAGCAGCATTCAGTGACCAAAATCCTCCATCTTCCCGAAGGAAGCGGTCCCTACAAAATTGCTGAACAGACCGAAGTCCAGGGAAATGCAACGCTTCTTCTCATCGATGAAGGCGATTTTACCCATTCAAAACGCTCGAGCCAAGAGGTGCTCTCGGCCGTTTTGAAAGAGGCCTTTTTCAATGAACTGAGAACCAATCAAAAGACCGGTTATATCGCCCAAAGCGACGGAGCAGAGATCGAGGAGAGGCTCTTTCAATACTTTCTCGTCCAGTCCAATTCCCATCAGCCAGAAGAGCTCCTCTTCCGATTCGAGCAGTTTTTAGAAGAGTTTCACCACGCTCTTGCCGAAAATGTGCTGCCGGAGCGTTTTGAAACGATCAAGACGAGCCTGATCGCCTCCCTCAAGACCCGTTTTCGGAATCTCGAGAGCAAAACGGGCCTTTGGGATCGGCTCGCCTTCGAAAAGGACGCAGACTTTCAGTTTATAGAAAAGAGGGTCGAAGCTTTAAATGCACTCAAATACGAAGACTTTCTGAAAAATTCGAGCGCATTTCTCGCTCGTGAGAACAGACGCCGGATTGCAGTTTTGATCGAAGGGAAAATCGGCTCGCCTTTTGCCTATACGCAAATCGAGACTCCCCAGCTTGAAGAAATCGCAAGCTACGCCCCCAGAGCCGAGAAGGCTCTAGAGGAAAGCGCAGCTTACAAAGACTAATTTTTTGGCACCAATACGAGGAATGCAGGTTTGTGTTTGGCGGTGCTTTGTTTCACGCCGTAAAGATTGTCTTTCTTGCCCAAGTCTTCAGTCTGCTTAGTTGCTTGAGCATTGCAGAGATGCCAATGATCTGAACCGAAAAATAATGGTTTCTTCGACACATAAGCTACAGAAGGCTTTCCAGCCTCTGATGAAGTCTGCATCATCGCCACTGCTTGATAGCTTTTACTCTCTTGACCTTTTATGGAGAATTCGACTGTGGTGGGTATGGAGTCAGCACCTACTGGCACTACGAGAATATCTGCTGCAGACGGTAAAGAGCTTCTCTCTTCCTCATCCTCTTGCGGTAACCCACGACACTCAGTCAGGCTTTTTTCGCCATCCTGGTCAATGCTTTTTGCAAGTGTCTTGAGAAGGTCCAAAGGATTGCATTCGTTTGGATTCTCTAGGCTCACTGTGGGCTGCCATTTTTTAACGGCAGTATAGAGAAGTTGTAGCTCTACTGAAGTCACAGCCCGTGTCTTTGCAATGTTGAGAATGTGGGCCAGTTCCATCAAAACACTGAGTTTATAAATGTTATTTTTTTGAGAGGCTTCGAGACCTTTGAGATCGTCTAATCCACCCGCTGTCAAATCGCGTAAATGGCCTCTTAGGTCATCAGCTTTTATGCGTTGATTTCCCGCAAAAGCTTGTGCGAGCCCTAGGAGGGCTGTTTTTTTTGCTTCAGGAAATTGACGATTCCCCTGCTGTGACTGTTGACTAATGAAGGCAGCCCCTCTTTCCGTAAAGAGTTTGTTTTCAACTAGACTTGCGTTGATTGCAGTTGGAATTTTCTCCATTAAATGAGGGATATTTGCAAGGACCTGCAACGTAGAAGCCATCGTGCCTGAAACACCGGATTGGAACGAGAGTACTTTCCCGGAAAAATCGGGTGCTTTATTGAGCGGATCCCTAGAGTTCAACTGAGTCTGTCTACCTGGTTGATAACCTTGCACTAAAGCGATGAGTGGGTCAGCTGCTGGAGCTCCCTGTGGTTGGGGTGGTTGGGGTGGTTGGAGTGGTTGGGGCTGAGGAGCGATTGGCTGATCTCTCCAAGGATGGTTTTGCCATCCCAACTGATTGCATTTATTTCCCAAACATTCACGCACTGGCGGTATCGTTGAAAGGACGACCAAGGTCGATAAAGCAACAGCTGCAATGCGAGAATAGGCGCTCAATCCAAGAGCCGCTACTTTCCCAACAGTTTGAACCGTTCTATTTTCATACCATGTGGGTTGTGGGGCTGGGGCTGGAACAGGAGCACCAGGCTGTTGTGCATTGTTGGCAGCTACTGCTGGCCCCCCTCTGGGAGGGAGCGGTGGCGCCGGTGGCGCTGCAGGTAGTACATATTTCGCTACGAGTTCTACACCCGCCCAAGTTGCAGCAGCAGCTAAAGCTACAGCCACTTCCGTTTCAATATAGGGACTCGCAAACGTTACCATAGAGTTCAAAACACTAGGTAGGATCGCTTTTACGGGTGTGCCAAGTCCGAGCCTAGTCATTCCAGCGCTTACGAGACCCGCGACAATACTACGAGAAACCATATCTTGAGGCATATTAATATCTCTCTTTATTTTATTAATTAATAGGAAATTATACACTATAATACAAATAAAATAAAGAAATAATATGTGTAAATTATTACTTTACACAAATAAAGGGATAGATCTTAGACCTTCATATTATGGTAGACGGCATCGACGTCGTCGAGGTTCTCGAGCCACTCGATGAGGGCAATATTGGAATCGGCGTCCTGATCGCTCACCTCGACCCAGGTTTTTGGAACCATGGCAAGCTCGGCCTCCTCAATTTTGGCCCCTGCTTTTTCAAGCGCCTCTTTAACGGTATTGAAGGCCTCCACGGGGGTCATAATGAGATAGGTCTCATCTTCTACGCTAAAATCGTCGGCCCCCTGTTCGCTGACCAAGAGGAAGAGATCGTCCTCTTTGCCGCTTGATTTGGCTACCCGGATGAGGCCTTTGCGATCGAAATTGTAGGCAACGGCGCCCGGGGTGGCAACAGTTCCCCCGCATTTATTGGTCGCGATCCGGATATCCGAAGAGATCCGGTTCTTATTGTCGGTCATGATGTCGACGATGAGTCCCACTCCGCCATAGCCGTAGAGCTCGTAGGTCATGGAGGTGTAATCTTGCGTGTCGGAGCTTGCGGCCTTTTTGATGTTGCGCTCGACATTGTCGTTGGGAACATTGCCCTCTTTGGCCTTTTGGATGGCAACGCGCAGCTTGCTATTCGTTTTGGGATCAGGTCCGCCCTGTTTGACAGCGCTGATGATCTCCTTCATGATGCGGGAAAAGATTTTTCCCTTTTTCTTATCTGCCCGCTCTTTGCGGTGCTTGATGTTTGCCCACTTACTATGACCCGCCACGATTTCTCCTCGCTTTAAAAAAGGGTATGCAACTCTTTTCCCACTTCTTCGCCTCTTCAAAGAAGGGAAACTGCCGCTCTTTTTCCCGAAACTCTTTGGAGTGGATCGAGCATCTACCCCGGATACCCATTTTGGAAGGATAAAGAGCGTGGAGCATCTCATGATAGACGATATACTCGAGAAAATAAAGGGGGACTTCTCTTTGATCCAAAAGGGGATGAATCCGGATCTGTCTCCTATGAAAATCGTAGGTGCCAAAGGTGATGGAGCGAAAGCTTCCTTGTCCCTTGCGATCTGACCAACCAATCGTGACTCCTTCAACAGGAACAAGCGTTTGCATCCGTTCAAAAATTTCTTGGAGATTGTAGATCTTTCCTACGGGAGAAAGCGGTTTGGCTTTAGCGCGAGTTTGAGAAAAGTGGAGATGAGCCATTTGCCGGACAATGATTTTTGCTCTTGAATCACGCCGGATGGCATATTGCAAAAGCGCCTCTAAAACAGGGGTCGGAGCGTCGTAAAAAAGGCGGTGGATGCGCAAATGGTAAAAGCCACCTGCTCTCTTTACAGAAAGATAGGTCGTTTTATTCTCATGCCAGACAATTTCGATCGGCACATTGGCCAATTGTTCGAGTTTGTGTTTCATAAAGTTTTTTGCATGAGGATCTTGTCAATATAGTGTCCTTTGTCCTTCATGAATTTTCGATGGACACCATATTCCTTAAATCCAAGCCTTCGATAGAGATCGATCGCCGGGTTACCCTGATAGACCTCCAAATGCAGATACTCGAGCTTAAAACGCTCTTTGGCAAGCGTCATCAGCTCTCGCATGAGTTTTGCACCGATTCCCCTTCCCCGATATTTTTCATCGACGATGATGGCAAAAAGGCATTGGTGAGCCATTTTCTCATAGGGCTGCAAATACAGATTGGCAATCCCGCAAGGAACCCCATCCCAAAGAGCCGTCAAGACCGCCTGATGCTTGGAATAACTGAGCCAGATGCGGGCCGCATCCTCAATTTCACGCAGATCCGAAAGAGGAAAACCGTCTAAAACACCCGGCTGCAAAAGCCACTCAATGAGATATTTTTGATCGGCCTCTTCTGAAAAACGGATCGTCAAGTGCTCTTTCATTTTAAGGGATACTCCCAAATGAGACGATCTCTTGGGACGCCACCAATTTTCACAAAATTTTCCTGACGCACTATTTCTTGAAATCCAATCTTTTTCAATAGAGGAAGTAGAGGGCTTGGTTCATAGATCTCGACATGGACCACTTCTAGCTTAAACCGAGTTTTGGCGAGATTGAGGAGATTGCGAATCATCGAAGTCCCGATCCCCTTTTTTCGATGTTTTGGATCTACGATGAGATAAAAAGAGCAGTGGTGAGCTACCTTTCGATAGGGCATGAGAAAAAGGGTACCGATTGCGCAAGGGATCTCATCGATTAAACCCGTTAACGAAGCTTTATATTTTGAAAAACCGATCCAGTTCTTGAGCGCATCCTCTTTTTCTTTTGGACCAAAAGGAAAATCGTCGCAAACTCCATCTTCCCGAAACCATTCCTGCAGGTAGGACAGATCTTCGAGTGTCGAAAAGCGGATATCGTATCCAGGGATCGGAATCACCCAAACTCCTTCAAATAGGCATTCACAAAGTCGTCGATCTCTCCGTCCATGACCGCTTGGATATTGCCCATTTCCAATTTGGTCCTCGTATCCTTAACCAGGGTATAGGGCTGAAACACATAATTGCGGATTTGACTCCCCCATTCAATCTTTTTCTTCTCTCCTCCCATCTGGGAAATTTTTTCCTGCCGCTCTAGCACTTCCTTTTCATAGAGTTTGGACTTGAGCATCTTCATACAGGTCTCGCGATTTTGGATCTGGCTCCTCTCACTTTGACTCGAAACGACAATGCCGCTCGGAATGTGAGTGATCCGAACAGCTGAGTCGGTTTTATTGACGTGCTGGCCACCCGCTCCAGAAGCGCGGTAGGTATCGACCTTAATGTCTTCGGGACGCACTTCAACTTGCACATCTTCGATGATGGGAGTGATATCAACCGACGCAAAACTCGTATGACGCCTCGCATTGGAATCAAAGGGAGAAATCCGAACGAGCCGATGGACCCCTTTTTCCGATTTGCAATAGCCATAGGCAAAAGGGCCCGATATGCGCATTGTGATGTTCTTGATACCGGCCACCTCTCCTTCGAGCCGATCGATGATTTCGAGCTTCCAGCCCCGTTTGGCAATCCATCTCTGATACATCCGGGAAAGCATAGCGGCCCAATCACACGATTCAGTTCCACCCGCTCCCGCATTGATCTCTAAATAACAGTCTTTATGATCGAGCTCGCCCGAAAGCATCTTTCGCACTTCGAGATCACTGAGTTCTCGATCGATTTTATTGAGGGAATCGAGCAGCTCTTGAATGAGGGCTGTATCATTCAGCTCAAAAGCGTCTGGGAGAAGCGCCTGGACGTCGGAAAAACGGGTTTTCAGATTTTGATAGGGAATAGTCCACAGTTTCAGAGCATTGCAAGCCTCAATCACCTTTTGGGCAGCATCCTGATCGTCCCAAAAAGCAGGTGCGGCCATTTGCTCTTCGAACTTTTGAACCTCTTTTTCTTTTGCCCCTAAGTCAAAGATACCTCCACATCGCCGCCAAGCGATCTTCGACCTCTTTCATCTTTTGCTGCGCTTCTAAGTTCATAGTAGATGTCCTCCAAAGAAGAGTTTCTCGTAATCCAAGGTAAAAGTCAAAGGACGAAAAAATTTCTTACCGTCTGATCCTCAACGAAAATCTAGAGGGTATCTGCTTTTTCTTTACTTTTATCTTCCAGCCTATATAATTTTCGGATCTTAGTTAACACATGAGGACCCGTGTCCTCGCAAAACGAACAAAAAAAACCCATTTAGGAGGTTATCCAATGTCAGCTGTCAATAACAACCAAGCAATCAACCCAACATTTTTTGAAACTGTTTCTAATAGCGCGAAGAATTTCGCCGCCAACGCAGGCGATTTCCTATCTAGAGTATGGGAATCTGTTAAAGGGTTCTTCACAGACACATTGCCACAGTGGTTTGCTGTAGCGAAAGACGCTCTTGTGGCAGCAAAAGATCACATTGTCAATCTTCCTACTAATGTGAAGGTTGCGGGTGGTGTAGCTGCTGCGGTAGTTGCCGTTGGAGCTTTCCTCGTCGGCAAATGCTACGGAGCGACTCCTGTAGTAACTGCGAGTGTTTCTACGAGCGTTTCTACGAGCGTTTCTGCGACTGCTCCTGTAAGCACACCAGTAAACACAACAGAAGTAAAATAAGCAAAGCTTATATTATAGGGAGGCGATCGCCTCCCTATATCTCTAATACTTCCCCATCTTCTACAATGAATGTCTGATTGCCTTTGAGATGTAGATTCCGGGCAATGAATCGGCTTTTTCCTTTTAAGACAATGGTGAGCGATTCGTGTCTTTTAAGTCCCATTTTCCAAAAAGGAGACGAGGCCTGCCAATCAACGCCCCGATTTTCGATCGTGACATTTTCTAAAAGACAACTTCCCCTTTTTTCAGAAAAATGGAGGGCTCCTCGCGCATCGAAAGCTCCAAGCGGCTGCTCGGCGAGGATCTGAAGGCTTCCTTGAAGGGTTAGATTTTGAATGTGGGCGTCTGCAAGTTCCAAAATCCACTCTGAGCCCAAATGGAGAGTTCCCCTTTTGAGTTTTTGACGGATCAGCGAATAGAGCGGACCGAGAGAAGGGTGATAGAGAAAGAGAAATTCGGGCCCCTTTTCGAGGTAGACTTCGAGCTTTCGCCTTTCTGGCAGACTGAAGCCACACTCTTCGAGAAGCTCTCGGTGTGCTGAGAGAAGATCGTAAAAGCAGTTTTCCGGCGTTTCTTGAAGAGATTTGCCGGGAAGATAGGCCTTTTTGGCGGTCGAGATGGTTTTATGCCGCACATTTTTAGTCACAAAAGTCTTTTCTGTTTTGAGCTCGGCCCCTTTCTCTTCGATAAAGACATCGGCGATATTTTGCATGGTCGATTCGAGACGGGCCATTTCCTCTTCTTTCTTTTCCCCCGATACACAGGTATAAGATCCCTTCTTCAAATTGACGAGAAGGCCAGGAAAAGGGCATTCACAGACAGCCTTGGAAAGGGCTTTTAAATCGGCAAAGAGAATATTGGTGTTCGAGGAGAATCGAGAATAGGGCTCTCCCTCTTTAAGGGGAGCATCTCGAATGCCAAATTTGTCAAAATCGCAGTACTCGATATTGGTCAATACGATTTTAGATCCCTTCTCGACGAGGACATTCACCCCTTCTGCTGCTTTTAAAAGTCTCGGCGCCGAAGCAAATCCAAAATGCATCCCCTTTTTGCATCCGATACCCGAAAAGGCCAAAAGACCAGAGTCGAGACCCGCCAGCGGATTATTGATTTGCCGAATCAGACATTTCGTTTTTCCCTTCTTCTCTAGCCAATCAAAAATTCCCTCATCGCGGGCAAGCTTCCAGATGGCTCCATGCCCTCCAGGTTTGAGGACCGGCTTTAAGAAACCTGCCATACACCAATCGCCCGATGGATGGACCGTAGGGACAAGCGGCTGGGTAAAGAATCGGATAGAACTTTTTGGCCTACCAAAATAATGAAACTGTTCAAATACTTGGAGAATGTGGGCATGATTGTTCTTTTCATGGGAGGTCATGATGGCAATGGGAGTGACGAGCTTGATTCCAAAAGTTTGGTAGTAGAGATGTTCACGCGCCTCTAAGTCTCGAATGAGATGCTCCAAGAGAGTTTTGCCCGCAAAGGGCAATTTGGCAGCAGGCAATTCTCTTCCCGTCTTTTCCTCTACGAGATGCAGTCGATCTGCAGCGCCTCCCAAAGGATAGATCTCAGCCATCTGTGGCATGGCCTCAATTCCCCAAGAGATGGCTGCCTCCACTTCCCGAGTGTTTTTCGAGATATCGATGAAATGGGGCGAATGGAACGTCGCATCGGAAAACTTTTCCTCTTTGACTCCCTTCAAAAGCTCGAGGATTTTTTCCTGATAGCCAACAAGTCCTCCGATTTCTCGATAAAAACAGTCGACTTGCACCAATTTGTCCAAAAGCTCTTGAAAAGCTTGAGCATTTTCAGAGCCCTGAAATACCCTTTCTGCTTGCCCTATCCAGGCCATTTGTAAAATGACCGCTTTTTTTTCTTTACTGTTCGCGGGATATTGTTTTAGCCATTTTGCCGCTTGAGGAATTTCTCGAAGAATGGCGAGTTTTTCATCGATGGTTTGGCAAGCAATCAGCCGTTTTGGTAAGCAATCAACCATACAAAGTGAATTTGCCAGGAAGGTAAGTAAAAAGACAAGATAAGTTTTCCTATAGAGAAAATAGAGCCGATTTCGCTATACTCGAGAGAAATGGATTGACTATTAAATATCCAGACAGATAAAAGATTTCTTTTGAGGAGTAAGAGATTGCCTATAAACGTCTCAAACTCAAGAACCCTAAACTGAGCCTGTAAAGGAGAAACAAAACATGGCCACTAAGCAAAAAAACTCAAAATTCATGCAACCAATGAAGCCCAGCAAAGATCTTGCTGCCGTAGTAGGTGAGGGTCCAATGCCACGTACTGAAGTGACAAAAAAACTTTGGGCATACATCAAGAAAAATAATTTGCAAGATGCGAAAAACAAAAGAAACATCAATGCAGATGACAAATTGGGCAAAATTTTTGGCGGCAAAAAAGCGGTCAATATGTTTGAAATGACGAAACTCGTCAACAAACACCTCTCTTAATTTCCTCCCTTGGGCTAAAAGCCCGGCGGGCCCAAAAGATTGTACTTTTGGGTCCTCTTTCTTCTTTTTTTCAAAAATTTATGCGCTATAAGCTGATCTTGAGCTATGATGGGACCCATTATGCCGGCTGGCAGGTGCAAGAAAATGCGCTCGCCATTCAGCCGCTCGTCCAAAAAGCCTTGCAAACCGTTTTGAGAAAACCTACCGATCTCACTGGATCGAGTAGGACCGATGCGGGCGTACATGCAAGTGGACAAACGGCCCATTTTGACATAGACGCTTTGCTTGAGCCCAAGCAACTGATCCTTTCTCTCAATGCCCTTCTCCCCTCCGACATCCGCGTTTTGCAAGTAGGTTCCGTGCCAGATGATTTTCATGCTCGCTATAGTGCAACTTCAAAAATCTATCACTATCACCTCCACCTGTCCCCTGTCTTAGATCCTTTTACGAGGCTCTATCGGCATCAGGTCTTTGGCCCTTTTGCTCTCGATTTTTTGAAAAAAGGGGCTCAAGCGTGTTTGGGAACGCACGATTTCACCTCTTTTGCCAATACGGGTAGAGAAACCTCTCCGATCCGCACTCTTTACCGGTTGGATGTAGTGGAACAAAAAGGAGGAGTCCGTCTGGAGTTTGAGGGGAACGGCTTTTTGTACAAAATGGTCCGCAACCTCACGGGCACTCTCCTCGAGATCGCTGCGGGGAAACTCTCTCCCCAAGACATCCCTATCATCTTAAAAGCACGCGATCGCCGCAAGGCAGCCGCCACAGCACCCGCCAAAGGCCTCTTCCTCGTCCAAATCAATTATTAAGAGGAAAACAGGATTTACAGGATCACAAGTGGCAAGGATTCGCAGGAAAAAATGAGGAAATTGGAATTCAAGAAAGAGCAATATCCTTCTTATCCTGCCGTTTACGATCCTGTAGATCCTGTTCCCTTCTAAAACTTGGCGTTAAAGGAAATATCCGATAGAGACTCAAAATGTATGCCTCCCTCTTCGAGAGCGATCGAGAGGAGCGGATGGTGTTTGGGACAGATGAGAATGGGTAAAGCGGGAGTTTGCCTTAAAGCTTTGAGCCCCCTCAAACTATCCTCAAAGCCAACGATCCGATCCCCCGGTTTTCCATAGAGCATGAGCGCCTTTAAATAGCATTCAGGGTCTGGCTTCGGCTTTTCGTAATCTTCCCGCGTGATCCAATGCGGAAGCGTCTGAAGAATTGGCATTTGTGCACGGATGAGATCGACGTGAGGCTTAGAAGAATGCGTCACTACACATCTGCGTAGATGGTTTTTTTCTAGGGCTTTGAGGAGCTTTTCCACCCCCGGCATGAGTTCCACTTTTCCAGAAATGACGAGCTCGAGATAGTTTTGCTTCTTCTCTTCATAGAGAAGTTGCCAGTTGGGGTCCAAATCGGGAATATCGGCATAGAGCGCCTCTTTCCAAGCACTGGAGCTAAAATGGGCGAGCTCAAAAAAATGGGAAAGACTCAAGGTTGTCTTATAGCCCCTCCTGGCCAACATATTGATATAAGCTTGATAGTGAAGATGTTCAGTTTTGACGAGCAAGCCATCGAAATCGAAGAGAAAAAGATCAAAAGAATGTATCCAATCCATTTTTTCCATTCTCCCATATTTTACACTTCAGTTATAGAAAAAGTATGGAGACTTCCAGGGTCAATATCCTCTATTTCGGTCTTTATTTTTTGCTTCTCGTCCTCCTTTCTACGAGTAGTATCTTCACCAAAGAGAGTTTGGGGGGCTCTTCCCTCTTCTTTTTCCTCTATGCTTTAGGGCAGATTCTCGTCGAAATGGCCTTTCTCATTCTGATCCCTGTCCTCCTTCAAAAATATGTCGGGAAAATAGCAGCTAAACTCTTCATTGGCCTCACTTTCTTTGCCGTCTTCATTCACATCTTTGATTATCTCATGGACCGAATCCTCGATCTTTCCGTTTGGGAAGCATTTCGCATCTTCGTCTTGCAAGAAAGTTTTGAAAATTTCTTCTATCTTCTCGATGCATCGGGCATTTCGTTCTGGGTTTGGCTACTCTTCTTCGCCTTTTTAACAGCCCTTCCTTTCCTGGGAATTTTTTTCTACCACATGACCGATAAAATTGTTCAAAAATGGAAATTCGCCCTTTCTCCTACCCATTTTCTCCAGATTGCGCTGTGCGTACCCGTTGCCCTTTTCTTATGGGATTTTTCAGCCTCTCACGTCATTGAACCCGATGCCTATACCGCTTTTTGCACATCGCTTCCTTGGAAGCGCACCTTTTTACAGCCTCAAAATGCCCTTCTCAACCTTCCCGATTCTCTTAAAAACCCCGCACGAGAAAAGGAGATCGAAAAGGATTTGGCACAAGATCAAACGGTTTTAGCCAAAAAACCCAACATCTATCTGTTCATTACGGAAAGTCTTCGAGAAGATTGCATCACACCTGCCATTGCTCCCCATCTTTCTCAATTTAAAGAAAAAGCCTTTTTCTTCGATCAGGCAATCGCATCTGGAAACGGGACCCATCTCTCTTGGTTTTCGATCTTTCATTCGCAACATCCCTTTTACTGGAAACAATTCCAAACGGAGCGGAAGATGGGAAGCCCCGTTTTAAAACTCCTCAAAAAATGGGGCTACCAGGTAAGGCTCTACTCATCGGCCCAGCTCTCTTATTATGGAATGGAGGAGCTTCTCTTTGGCCAAAAAGCCTATCTTCTCGATAGTAAACAAACCTTTCACCACGCGCCTCCAGAATCTGCCGCCGATTCAGACAAGGCCGCGCTTGCCAAACTCCAACAAGATCTCAAAGAGCACCCGGAATATCGAGAAGGGCAAATTTTTATCGTCTTTTGGGACTGCACCCACTTCAATTACAACTGGCCTAAAAGTTGGAGTCCCAAATTCACTCCGTTTGCCCAAGAATTTACCTACTTTCGAATGATTCAATCGGAAAAGACCATTCAAGCGATTCGAAATCGCTATCACAGCGCAGTGAACTATATGGATCATCTCTTTGGCCGTTTTCTCGATCAAGTTGAGGAGGAGGCCATCGTCATTTTCACCGGGGATCATGGGGAAGAATTTTTCGATCATGGACATCTCTTTCACAATTCCCATTTGACCCAAGAGCAGATCCACATCCCTCTCTTTCTCAAGTTTGGAAGCGGCATGCCAAAACGGGTTTTTCCTCAAACCATTTCGCAAATCGACATTTTTCCCTCGGTGATCGATTATTTAGCGGGCAAGAGCTTTGCCTTTCTCGAAGGACACTCCATCTTCCGAGAATCTCCCTTTCCCTACACCGTGACAACCCGTTTCAATGCCGGCAATACCCCCTATGAATTTTCGATTCAGAATGGGAAAAACAAGCTGATCGCCCAATTTTCGAATCGAAATCAGGTCTTTGAAGACAAGCAGTTGAAGATCGTATCGCTCAGAACCAAAGAGGACAAAGCCACGCCACTTGCAGGAGATGTGAACGCATGGATCCAGCAAGAATTCGGCGAAGCATTCAAACACCTCTTCAAAACCCCCTAATATCGGATAGTAGATAAGAGTGTTTAATCCTTATAGATAGACATGTCGGGGACAAAGCGGATACGCCCCGAAACGGGGCGATCCGCTTTGTCCCCGACATGTTGAATTATGTCTTCTTATTCTTCTTTCAGTGTTGACTGGGAGGGCGCTCTTTTTTGGGGTACTTGACTCGGACGTGGTGCGATAAGAGAAGAGTTTTGACCAGCGTTTTCTTGACCCGGGCCAGCTCCTCAAAGGTCAGCTGACAATTGTCGAGCTGCCCATCTTCCTCTTTTTCGACGACGAGCCGATTGACGAGCTCTGTCAGCGTCTCTTCCGTGATCTCTTCAAGAGAGCGGGTAGCCGCTTCCATACTATCGCAAATCATGATGATAGCCGATTCCTTGGTCCGAGGTTTTGGCCCCGGATAGCGGAATTGCGATTCATCGACCTCTTCGGGTCGATTCCCCTTCAATTCGAGCTGTTTGCGGTAAAAATAATAGACGAGAGTCGTTCCATGGTGTTCTCGAATGATGTCGATGAAGGCTTGTGGCAAGTGGGCTTTTCGGGCAATGGCTTCGCCATCCGTGACGTGAGAGATGATCACTTGCGCCGACTCGAGGGGTGTGAGGAGTTGATGGATATTGACCGCTCCTTGCTGATTTTCCGTATAGAACTGGGGGTTATTCATCTTACCAATATCGTGATAGAGCGTAGCGGCCCGGCAAAATAGACCATTTGCCCCAATCGATTGGGCGCAAATTTCGGCAAGATTGCCGAGTACGAGGCTATGTTGGTAAGTTCCAGGAACTTCGACGGCAAACCTGCGCAACAGATCGCTCCCCGGATCGGTGAATTCCATGAGCGTCATATCGGTCAAGACGCCAAATATCGTCTCGAGTAAAGGCAATAGCCCAACGACGAGAATCGCTGTGATCATCAAAAAGGCAAAACTTGCCCCTGCATTGATGAGTAGGGGGTAAGAAGCGATCTGATTTTCAGAGAGCGTAAAGGCATAGAGAACGGGAAGGGAGCTGAGCCACGATTTGATGCAGACATTGAAGACCTCTTTGCGCTTCCGAAGGCCTTTTGAGCTGATGATGACGACGATGGAGGTCACGAGATTGAGGATCAAAAAGTGGCTGTGATCAAAAGCGAGACTCACGGCGAGGAGGATCGAGAGGAACGTCGCGGCAAAAAGGGCTGTTCGTGGCGATAAGAGGATGCAAATCAAGATCGTTGCAAAAGGAGCAACGATCGGATAGCTCACCTGTTCGATGAGATCGGAAGAGCTCTTGAGTAAAATATATTCGATCAACTTTGCAAAGATGAGCGTCAAAATGACGATGCAGATAAAAAGAGATGTTTCTCGAAAAGAGCGGATAAACTGAGGCTGACTGATTCGAAAATAGAGTCCGCTAACGGTGACAAAAATGATCGAGAGGATCACGCTTGCGAGGATATTGAGAGGATCCCAGATTTTTCTACTTTCCGAGATCGCCTGTTTCATCGCCTTCAGCATCGTCACGTGGCGAGATGTGACGAGATCCCCGGGATTGATGATCCGAGTCCCTGCTTGCACTTTGGTCATTTTCTCGGGGACAAGACGCATTGATTGTGTCTGCAACGTCTTTTCTAAAACAGCATCTCTTTGAAAAGTCCAAGATTTCCCTTCAAAAGATTGGGTCAGATAATCGATGGTCTCTTTATGAAAGGTGCCGCTCTCTTCAATTTGAGAGGCGATTTTTTGCCAAAACTCTCGGGAGAGCTGCGCGGGCTCATCGATTTGAGAGGGGATGTATTCAAAATAGGAGGAGGCAGAAGAGTTGAGTTCCCGAATTTTTTGAATGGTTCGCAGGTCTGTGAACCTGGCTTCTAAGAGAAGCGTTTCGATCTGATCTGAGGCCTTGTACATCTCTTCAAAAGTGGCTGTCGGAACGGAGGAGCGCCAATTTCGATTGCGGAAGAGATCCTGCTCCATCTTGAGACGGGTCTCGCGGATTTGCCTCTCATCGATCTGGTAAATCGCGCCAATGTCTTGGCTTGCCTGATTTTTTAAAACGATCGTCGTCTCGTAATCGGGGAATTCAAAATCGATCTGAGCGACCACGAATCTCTTAGCGCTCGTATTGACCTCTAGCACCTCGAGCCGCACTTCGCGAAAATGCAAGAAAAGGGCGAGGAAGACGACGCAAATAAAACCCACAAAGAGTCGCCAGCCACGATCATTGACCTTCAGCCACTCTTGCCAATTTTTGTTCATACTCTTAATATTACCATACTATGGCAAAAAGATACCAGGTTCTTGCCCGCAAATACCGGCCCCAAACCTTTCGAGACGTTGTCGGCCAAGAGGCGGCAGTCATCACTCTGAAGAACGCCATTCGCTTTTCTAAGATTGCGAATGCCTATCTCTTTTGCGGCTCGCGGGGCATAGGGAAAACGACGCTCGCCCGTCTCTTTGCCAAAGCCCTCAATTGCCAAGCCCTCACCCCTGACTTCGAGCCTTGTAACCAATGCCCTTCTTGCCTAGAAATTGCGGCCGGGCAATCGCTCGACGTGATCGAAATCGACGGCGCTTCGAACCGCGGAATCGACGATATCAGGCAAATCAATGAAACTGTGGGCTATGCGCCGAGTCACGGGAAATACAAGATCTACATCATCGACGAAGTGCACATGCTCACCAAAGAGGCGTTCAACGCCCTTTTGAAAACCCTCGAAGAGCCACCGGAGCAGGCCAAGTTCTTCTTTGCCACGACAGAGGCCCATAAAGTGCTGCCGACCATCATCAGCCGCTGTCAGAGGTTCGATCTCTCCCGCATCTCGAATGCGCTTATCGTCCAAAAACTCGGCGAAATTGCCAACGATCTATCGCGTCCTGTCGAAAAAGAGGCCCTCGAACTCATTGCCGTCTTTTCGGAAGGAAGCCTTCGCGATGCAGAATCACTCCTCGATCAAATTCTCTGTTTTTCCGAAGAAACGATCACCGCTGCCATTGTGAGACAAACGCTCGGACTTGCTCCCAAAGAGATCTTTGAATCTCTGGATCAAGCCTTTGCGGCCTGCCATCTTCCCTTTGCCTTCGAGCTCGTCGAAAAGCTCTCTCAAACGGGAAAAGATCTCGCCCACTTTTTCGAGCAACTCATCGAACACTATCGCAATATCGTCCATGCAAAGTGCAATCACCTGCCCGAAGGAAAACTCTATACGCAGCCCCAAGCGCTCTACATCCTCGATACTCTCATTCAAGCCGAAAGCAGCTTTCAAAAAAGCGTCTTTCAGCGCATCGCTCTCGAATCGATTCTCCTCCAGATCATCCGAAGCAAAAACCGGATCCCCATCGAAGTGTTGGTGCGCCATCTGACCGACCACGCAGATAAACTAGAACTTTCCCCCCTTCCCGAGAAAATCGAACCACCCCCTAAACCCGTTCTCCCCGAATTCAAAGCTCCTCCTCTCCCAAAACCTATAGAAACTTTACCCACTCCTGAACTCAAACCGGTACCAATCCCTGTTGTTCCCGAATTCAAGGCGCCTCCTCTCCTAAAACCTGTCAATTTGCCTTTGCCCCCTCCCGAGCCGCCTAAAGTAGAAACTTTACAATCTCCCGAACTCAAACCGGTGCCGTTCAATCCGTTTAAGGCGCCTCCAGAGGAACCCAAACCGTTGATAGCGCAAAAACACCAAAGCCATTATGATACGATCATCCGGTTTGCGGCCGTTGAGTTTGAAGGAACAGTAAAAAATTAAGGTTACACAATATGGGTAGTGGATTTTCCAAGATGAAAAAACAGGCAAGACTGATGCAAGAGCAGTTTAGTCAGGCCAAAGACAAAATGGAAACTACCTTCGTCCAGGGCAGTGCAGGCAATGGTCTTGTCACCCTCACCCTCAATGGCGCCAAAGAGCTGAAGAAAATTGTCATCAAGCCCGAAGCGTTAAGCGATGTAGAAGGACTCCAAGATCTCATCATCGGCGCCTTCGAAGATGCCGCCTCCAAAATCGAGGATCAAACACCCTCTATGCCCGGCCTTCCCAGCGGTCTTGGCAACCTCTTTTCCTAATTGGACAGGCAGCAGTTATCCCAATAATCACTCAAAAATCCAAGTAAATTTCTTGAGTTGTTAAATTTCGTCATGATATGATGAGATCATGATCCCATAGGAGAAACACATGGTAAATGTGAAACGCAAAACAAGAAGACCTCTAAAGCGAAGACCTATTATTAGGCGTAAAAAGACAAGAGTAACTATCGACCTCTTACCCGAAGAGCATAAGAGGCTCAAAGCTATTGCAGCAATACAAGGTACAACTCTACAAGATTTAATCATTGAATGCATTGATGAAAAAATGCATAAGCCAAATGCCAAAACTATTGAGATTATCCGTAAAGCTGAAAAAGGAGAAAATCTCGTCAAATGCAACGATTTCGATGACTTTATCAACAAGCTTGGGTTGGATTGAAAACAATCATTTTCACAAATGAATTCAAAAGAGAATTCAAGTTGGCTCAGAAAAGAGGAAAAAAGAAAGACAAGCTTTTATCCATTGTGCGCATGCTGCAAAACAGAGAGGAAATTCCTCCAAAGCATCGACTCCATCAGCTTGCTGGAGATTTCAAAAATTGTCATGAATTGCATATTGAACCGGATTGGCTACTCATCTTTAAAACCGATGAATATAACATCATCTTACTCAGAACTGGAACCCATTCAGATTTGTTTAGATGAATGAACCTATCCATTCGACAGTAGACTTTTGTTCTCCGAACGATAAAAGATTTAGCGCAAAGCTTCGGTCGCGAGGAATTGCTTGAGTTCGAGGGCGGAGCGGTGTTCGAGCGCCCCTTCGGCAAGACGGCACGCTTCGAGGATCCGCCACTTGCGGATCGTGTGCTTGACGAGCGGAATGTGGCGGGCAGCAACGGAAAACTCGCGCACACCAAGACCAATGAGGATCGGGATCAGAGTGGGATCAGCTGCGCATTCTCCACAGAGGATGACCGGCTTGCGGGCGTGATTGGCCGAAGTGATCACCATCCGAATGAGCCTGAGGAGGCTCGGATGGATCGAAAAATAGAGTTCCGCAGTGTGGCTATTGCCCCTATCTGCCGCGAGGACATATTGGATGAGATCGTTGGTCCCAATCGAAATAAAATCGGCCTCTTCAGCAACCGCATCGGCCATGATGGCAGCAGACGGCACTTCAATCATACAGCCTATGGGAATCTCTTTGGCGCACTTGATCCCCTTTTCTTTGAATTCCTCTTGGATCTCTTGCACTTTTTGTTTCACGAAACGAATTTCAGAAAGATCGGAGACCATCGGAACGAGGATGTGTATTTCCCCAAAATGACTGGCCCGCAGGATTGCCCTGAGTTGGGCTTCTAAAATCTCGGGATAGCGGAGTAAAAACCGGATGGCGCGGCAGCCAAGCGCTGGATTGGGTTCGGTGCCGATTGTCTGGAAATATTTTGCATCTCGATTCGTCAGCGGAAGATCGATCTTTTTATCCCCTCCGATATCAAAGATCCGGACCACTAAGGGGCGCCCTTTGAGGGTTTTGACCATCCGTTTATAGACGCCAAATTGCTCTTCTTCAGAAGGGAAAGATTTACGAGAGAAAAAGAGATATTCCGAGCGGAAAAGACCGATGCCAGCAGCGCCCGCTTTGATCAACGCCTCGATCTCTTTGGGATTTTCCAAATTGGCAAAGATTCGCACCTCATACCCATCGATCGTCTCCCCTTTCAGGTGCGAAGTGCTCTTGAGCATTTTGTAGCTGAGCTGGAACTCGCGCTGCATCTCCTGATATTTTTGCAACGTGGTGCGAGAAGGATTGAGGATCACGAGGCCTTGAGAGCCGTCCACGATGATCGAATGGACCTCTGCCTTTTTTAATTCTTTGATATCGACATTGGCCACATAGGGAATCCCCTTCGCGCGAGCAATGATGGCCGCATGGGAAGTGATCCCACCAACCGCCGTGACAAAAGCGCTCACGAGAGAGGCATTTGCCTCTACAGTTTCGGAAGGGACGAGCTCGTGCGTCAAAATGATCGAATTATGGGGGACTTCTGCCATTTTCAATTGATCAACGGGGCGTAAATGTCCCAAAATCCTTCTCGAAACATCGATGATATCACGCACTCTTTCTTGGAAATAATGATCCTTCAGGGTGCTGAAGCGAATCTTGTATTCCTCGATGATATTGTGGAAAATCGATTCGGTATTTCGCTGCATATCCCGGATTTTGTCTTCGATGACATTCGTCAAAAGCGGATCCCTCATCATCTCGAGATGCGTTCCCAAAATAGAGACAATTTCAGGAGGACCTTCTGCGCGGGAGAGTTTTTGAAGGGTTTCGACATCTTGACGGCTCATTTCAAGAGCTCTTCGATACCGATCAATTTCAATATCGATCTCTTTTTTTGGAATGGCGACTTCGGGCACCTCATCTTCCAGACTCGCAAAGAAAATGGGAAGACCAATGCCGATCCCCTTACTGATGGGGATGCCCCGCAAGATGAGCTCTTCTTCTTTGCCATTCGGCATCATTTTTCTCCAAATTCCATTTCAAAAGCCGCCAATAAATGCTGCATCGTGGGTTCGGCGTCCTCTCCTTCGATGAGAATTTCGATGACAGCGTTTTTTCTAGCCGCCAACATCAAGATCCCCATGATACTTCTCGCATTGATCGTCTCATTTTTATGGGTAAAAAAGACAGAAGATTTACGCCCCTGCAAAATTTTGACAATCGATGCGGCAGGACGTGTGTGGAGCCCAAGAACATTTTTCACTTTGACTTTACGCACGAGTCTCATGAGATCAGCCTTTTTTTTCTTCTCGCTATGGTTTTGAGTAGTTTCGAGTTGAATTCTTTGGCAGAGTGATATCCCATATCTTTCAAGCGGTGGTTTAAGGCGATCGTTTCCAAGAGCAGAACGACATCGCGCCCAGGCTTTACGGGAAGCAGGTGATAGGAAACGCTCACGCCGAGAATATCGATGAATTTTTCGTCGAGCCCCACTCGATCGTAAAAATGTTGATCATCCCATTCCTCTAGTTTCACGACGAGATCGATTCCTTTATCGGGTCTTACGCAGACAGCCCCGTAGAGATGCGCCACATTGATGATCCCAATCCCCCGAATCTCCATTAAATGCCTCGTCAATTCGGGCCCAGAGCCCACGAGATGGGGCCCCTCCTTTTTCTTCACCCGCACGACATCATCGGAAATGAGCCGATGTCCCCTTTCGATGAGCCCGAGAGCGGCCTCGCTCTTTCCCACTGAAGATTCTCCCTGAATCAAAACTCCCACGCCAAAAACTTCGACGAGAGTTCCATGGAGAGTCACCCAGGGGCAAAACTCTTCGAGCAAAACAAAAGTGATCCGACTGATCAATTTCGTAGCCGTAGAGGAGGCTCGAAAAAGGGGAATAGCGCCCTTCTCACAAAGAGAGATCATCTCTTTTGGCAAAGTAGAGCCCCTCGCCAAAATCACAGCAGGAGTAGAGGGCGTTAGAATCGCTTTCAACCTCTCTAAGCGTACATTTGGCTCGAGCGCTTGCAAAAATTCGATTTCGTGCTTGCCTATGACGAGAATACGAGAGAAGACAAACCCTCCTAAATATCCCGTAAGACTCAAACCAGGACGTTGGATATCGGCGCTTTTGATTTTCCGAGTGAGTCCCTTCGCACCTGCAAGCAGTTCGAGGCCCAGCTCTTTGCCGTGCCCTTCAAAGAGATGCTTGACTAAGTACACAGACTCATCCCTTGTACAAAATAGCCCAGCCATTCTGAAAATGTCGGGAAAGCCAAATTCTCAATCCACGCTCTTTTTTGACTCACATCAGAAAGCATCTCATCGATTCCCGAAAAATAGACATTTCCCATTTCACTTCCAGGATACCAATCTGAATAAAAACACTGAAAGGAAGAGAGTCCGAGCGCCTCATAAAAGGGGATGAGAGCGCCTGGATCGACTACGTTGTCTCCCGATTTGAGCTCGTTTTCCGATTTGAGAACGAGATCGATCAATCTCCTCCTCGCATCTGGAATATCCTGCATTTCTAAAAGGCCCATTTCCGACAATTTCCCAAATCCATTGTGAATTTTGAGAAAAGAGAGATAATCTCGTGGCAGATTGACATTGAGTTCCGCCTTACACTCTGCCATCTCCATTTCATGGATCGGAGGTTTTCCCCGAAAAAATGAACGATTGTCTGCTAAGCTATAGACCAGCTCTACATCCATCGGCTCTTCTTCCCTTCTTCGCACCATCACAACTGCCACATCATCAAGCCCTTCAAAAAATTCAAAAAAGGCTGGATGAGCGCTCGGATGATACGGAATGCGATCTAGCCAAAAATCGCGCGTAAATTCTATTCGATCTTGCGGCAAAACTCTACTCAATTCGTACCAGCCTCTCGGACAATCAAAGGCGATCTCGTTCACCTCTTCCCAACTGCAGTTCGGCTCTTCAGACAAAATGCGCACTTCGCAAAACCCATTTTCTTTCGTTGCGGTAAAAAACTGGCGAGCAAGGGGATTCATCCCCTCACTCTGACAGATTGAAAAATTTCTTTCCTCAGAAATTTTTTTCGTCTATATACCGAAACTATGGCAAGTACGAAAGTAGTCATACTCGGAGGCGGTTTTGCAGGCCTCAATGCAGCAAAAGCACTCGGAAATTCCCACTTCGATGTTTGGCTCATCGACAAGACGAACCACCATCTCTTCCAACCTCTTCTATATCAAGTAGCGAGTGCTGCTCTTTCTCCGGGCGATATCGCGATTCCCATTCGAGAGATTTTAAAACCTTATCCCAATGTAACCGTACTCATGGGAGAGGTTGTGCAAATCGACAAAGAGAAGAGCCATGTCCTTTTAAAAAATGGAGATCAGATCGGCTATGAAATGCTCATTGTCGCACTCGGCGCCCGCCACTCCTATTTTGGCAACGATCAATGGGAACCGTTTGCCCCTGGCCTAAAAACTCTCGTCGATGCACTCAAGATCCGGGAGAGGATTCTCATGTCGTTTGAGAAAGCGGAACGGTGCGACAGCATTTCGGAAGCGCGCAAGTATCTCAACTTCGTCATCATCGGAGGGGGGCCAACCGGAGTAGAGATGGCCGGCGCCATTTCAGAAATTGCCTATCAAACAATGCTACAAGATTTCCGGAGAATCGATACGAGCAAGACCAAAATCCACCTGATCGAAGGCTCTCCCCACATTCTTCCCGTCTATCCAGAAAAGCTCTCTTTAAAGGCGCAAAAATACCTCGAGCACTTCAAAGTCAATGTCATTACGGGCAAAAGGGTGATCGGCGTGTCTCACGAAGGGGTGACTGTGGAGGGGCTCTTCATTCCTGCAGAGAACGTGGTTTGGGCAGCGGGCAACCAAGCCTCTCCCGTCCTCAAAACTCTTGGCGCACCACTCGACCGGCAAGGACGCGTGATGGTCGATCCAGATCTTAGCCTACCCAATCACCCAGAAATTTTCGTCCTGGGAGATGCTGCCTGCACCATGGACAAGAAGGGAAAGCCGCTTCCGGCGCTGGCTCCTGTGGCCGTCCAGCAAGGAAAATATATCGCTCAAATTTTGCGCAAAAAACTCCCCAAAAATGCTCGTCCTCCCTTCACCTATTTCGATAAAGGGACGATGGCAACTGTTGGGAAGACGAAGGCGATCGGGATGTTTGGGAAGCTGCAATTTAGCGGTCTTTTGGCTTGGTTTGGCTGGTGCTTTGTCCACATTCTCTACCTCATCGGCTTTCGCAACCGCATGGTGGTTTTGATGCAGTGGCTCTTTTCCTATTTTTCAAGCCAACGGGGAGCGCGCCTCATCAACCGCTCCATCGACGAAGAATTGCCGAAAAAGCGCTAATTTTCTTAATCGATCACTTCAATGCTAAATGGTTTACCGAAGCCTTCTGTTATATAGGGAAAACGCGCGCGCGCCTCATTCTCAATTTTGGACCAACGCGTTTCAAAAAAAGAAAAATAATTCTTTTGAGATGGATCTAATACTCCGCCTGTAAAGGCAGTCGTAACACCCACTCCTGCAGATTGATATTTATAGTAATGTTTACAACGAACACGTTCTTCTAGTCTCTTATGTAGGGGTAAGCGAAGCGCAAACTGTAGTTGTAAGTGAATGGTTTCTCCCAACTCATGAGAGTCCCCATGGTTTTTCCAGCCGCCCTTTAAGCGAAACTTCATCTGGTCAGGTTCAACTCCTAAATCTTGTAACTTTCCAAAGATTTCCGAGATAGCCATATCTACGTCACTAGTTCGAGAAAAGGGAGAAAGGCGCGCTAAAAAAGAATAGTGGGTTACTGGATCCCGACCCATCAAAACATACTCACCACCAAAGGCAGGAGTCGCAAGTCTTCTATCCCGACTAATTACACATTCTCCGTTGTGTACAGATATGGGAGTATTGGCAGCTGCATCCATACTTTTTTCTTCCTCTTGAATCTCTTGTGAGGAGCTACCGGCAAGGACTGTAATTTTTAAATATTCACTAGGTTCAATAGAACGATTTGGATTCAGAGAACGCGCAAGCTCTGCTTTTTCAATTTTATCCCAGCGATTTTTAAAAAAAGAAAAGTAAACGTCCTTATTTGGATCTAATATTCCTCCTGCAAAAGCGTTAACGCTATCAAAATCTAATCCTCTATAGTTAAGATAATGATCCACTCCAACTTGAATTCTTTTTCCTAAGTCCCGGGTCAATTGCAAGCGAATATTTTTTCCCAACTCATTGGATGGCTCAACGTTCCTCCAACCTCCCTTTAACTGAAAGGTCATTTTTGTAAGATCGACGTTTAGCTTTCGCAATTCTTCAAAAATCCGCGAAATAGAATCTGCCTTAGCCGATGGATCAAATGGATTAAGGCGCGCTAAAAAAGAATAGTGGGTCACTGGATCCCGACCCATCAAAACATATTCAGCACCAAAGGAAGGGGTGGCCATTGTTCTATCCCGACTAATTACACATTCTCTATTGTGTACAAATAGGGGATTTTTAGTAACAGTAGTCATATTTTCTCCATTTTAGAACAAATATTATAATCTATTTTCTTTAAAAAATCGATCTTTTTTCCCTTGAACGATCCCCCTTTCTCCATTAAAATTTTCCCTATGCAAAAACACCTCTTTTTCTGGGAGCAAAATCCAGCCCTTCTCACAGCCCTTTCCCTCTTAATTGGAACGAGTAGCGCCCTTTTTTGGCCCTTTCCCTTTAGTGGGATTTGGCCCTCTCTTTGGTGTCTTTACCTTCTCGTCTTACGCAAATGGACGGGGCCTCTTTTTCTCCTGGGGGCCCTTCTCTATGGCCATTTCCTCATTCCCCAGGTAGAAGAAGGCAACGTGGCCTACTTTTCCCCCTCTTCCTTAAAACCGCATCAATCTCCCTTCACAAAAGGCCTTCTCTACCAAGGGACCCTCACCATGAAAAATAGCAGACCCATTCCCTGCTGCGTGCTGCATCCTCTCACCAAAGACTATCCCAAGGCAGATTGTGCTTACATCCTCAAAGGCAAACTCAAAAAAAGGGGGGACGCCTCTTATTTCTTTCAGGCAAAGGAATGGATTCCAGTGGAAAAAACTTGGCGATTTGCAGAGCTTCGCTTCCAAATGAAAGAGCGTTTGCGTCAATTTTTAGACCAAAAATTTGAGGGACCGAGAGTAGCTACTTTTCTCAGCTCTCTTCTCACGGGCGATGTCGAAGATCGCTCTTTGCGCTATGAGTTTGGAAAATTGGGTCTCCAACACATTTTGGCCATCTCTGGCTTTCACTTTGCGATTCTCATTGCCTTCTCTTCTTTCTTTCTCAATCTATTTTTGCCCCACAAGTGGAAAATCCTCTTCTTACTCTTTGCGATCAACGCCTATTTTCTCTTTGTGGGAAATATCCCCGCAGTCCAGCGCAGCTATTTATCCGCCCTCTTTTTCCTCATAGGAAAACTGGGAAATCGTCTCTCGAGCAGTCTCAACCTTTTGGGATCGGCCCTCCTCATCGAAGTCCTTCTCAACCCTTATGTCTCCCCCAACCTAGGCTTTCAACTCAGTTTTTTGAGCTGCGCCGGCCTCCTCCTCCTCCGTCCCCTCTTTCTTCCGCTCACGACCCGCATCTTCCCCAAATACGACCCCTCCTCTCTCACCCTCTTTGCCAAGCATGGTTATCTCCTCACCTCCTTTTTACGAGAAGCGCTCGCGATCACTCTGGCCGTCAATACAGCGCTTCTCCCCATCCTCCTCTTCTACTTCCACACCTTTCCCCTCCTCTCTCTTCTCTATAATCTCTTTTTTCCCTTCCTCGTCGGCATTGCCCTTTTCCTCCTCCTCCTCTCCCTTCTCACCCACTTCCTCTTTCCCCTCCTTTCTATCCCCCTCTTCTCTCTCACCGACTTTTTTACTAAGCAGCTGCTCGATCTCACGGCCTACCCTCCCCTCTTTCTCGACTACTCGATCCACCTGCAATCCATCCCCGCCTGGGTCATCCCGCCCTATCTCTTTGCCCTCTTCTGCATTTCTCTCTTTGACGAATACCCCTCAAATTCGTTACCATTTAGGTTTTTTGGCGATCGTAGCTCAGGTGGTTAGAGCGTTGGATTGTGGATCCAAATGCCGCGGGTTCGAGTCCCGTCGATCGCCCATTTTAAATTTTTTAAAATTGGCGATTGAAATAAGCTAACTGCTTAGCTTATGTCGGGACGAGAAATGAGTGGCCCTACGGGGCTGCGAATCGGCCCGAAGGACGAGTAGCGAAGCGGATCGCTTGAGGGAAGTCTCAGTCGATCGCCCATTTTAAATTTTAAAAACAGGATGAAAAGGATCGGCGAAGCGCCGGCATGATTCGCAGGATAAATGAATCTATCCTGTTTATCTTGCCGCTTGCGATCTTGCATATCCTGTTCTTGCCCCTACTGAGCAACGCCCATTTTAAATGAATATTTTCCAAGCCATTCTCTTAGGAATCGTCCAAGGCCTCACCGAATTCTTCCCGGTGAGTTCCTCGGCCCATTTGAAGCTCGCCAGGTGGTTCATGGGAATCCCCTCCGACACCTTCTTCGATCTCGTCTGCCATTCGGGAACGTTGGTCGCCCTTCTCCTCTTCTTGCGCAAGGACGTTTGGGAAGTGCTCAAAAGCGTTCGAAAAATGGCCCTCTTTATCCTCGCCCTCATTCCGCTTATTCCCGGCTACTTCCTGCTCAAACCGGTGAGATTAGCCCTCTCCGAACCTGCGTATTTGGGGTTTGCGCTGATGGTGACGGGCGCCCTTCTTTTCGGAGCCTCAAAGAAAAAAGATGTAATCCCAAATAAAAAATGGCATCATGTGCTATGTATCGGAATGATGCAGACGATGGCGCTCATCCCCGGCATCTCGCGTAGCGGATCGACGATCGCGACCGCGAGATTTTGTGGATGGGACTTTCGCGAGGCGGCCAAATTCTCCTTTTTACTCGCCATTCCCACCATTTTGGGAGGCGAGCTCCTCGAAATCTTCCGAGGAGAGGAAATCACCCAAATGGATTGGGGATGCTATGTGGGGGGATTTTTTGCCTCTTTCGGACTTGGCCTCGTGGGAGTTCGATTCATCTTCTGGGTCTACGAGAAAGAGAAAGTGAGGCCCTTTGCCTGGTATTGCCTCGGGCTAGGGCTCTTTGCATGGGCTGTCTATTAAACATGGCTAAAAAGAAATCTTCTTCCCTCAATCCCGACGCACAAGGACTCTTCTTTTTCTCCAGCGGACTGCTCGCCATTTTTTCTCTACTGAGTTTTTCCTTTCTTCACCCCGAAGCCAATTGGTTGGGATATGTCGGATATATCGTAGCTCTTGGGTTGGAATCTCTTTTTGGGTTAGGCGCCTATCTCATTCCCTCTTATTTCATGTGGCTCGGCATTCGCCTCTTGAAAGAAAATAAACTGATGCACTCCGATCACATCTACTTTGCCATCTTGCTCACCTCCTGCTGTATGCTCCTCAGCGTTTTTGCAGAAACCTATCCTGACAAGGCAGTGCTTTGGGAAGGGAAGGTCATCTCCGAATCTTTGGCCATCAAGAGTCCCTATCCACACACCCTCATCCGCTTCTACATGGGCGGTTTTCCTTTTTATTACGTCTTTTCTGATCTTCCGGGGATCAACTTCCAACGCACTTTGAGCCCTGTGGGAACTACGCTCATCTTTTTCAGTTTCGGTCTCGTCTCCTTTTTGCTCTTAACCCGCGTGCGCATCGTTTCAAATGCCAGCTCTTTTTGGATAGGGATGAAAGCATTTTTCCTCTGGATGGGGAAACTGGTGCAAAAAAAAGTTTCTGCTCCTGCCCCTTTTAAAGAAAAAGTCTATTCAGGCCTCAAAATCAACAACCTCCCAGAAACCAAACCAGAGCCCAAGAAAATCATCACTGAAATTCTCAAGCCCGAAAAGAAGCCCAAGATAGAAGCGGCTCCCAAAAAAGAGATCACCCTCTCTTCCAAAAAAGAGACGCCTCCCGTTCCGACTAAAAACCTGATCGTCCAATCGGATAGCTCTTATAGGCTTCCCTCTCCCGATCTTCTCTCCGATCCGAGCCGCAAAGTGGATCAGCCCACTTTGAAAAAAGAGCTGATGCACCAAGCAGCGGTTTTGGAAGAGACGCTCAAGAGTTTTGGCATCGAGGCCAAAGTGGGGGAAATCTGCAGCGGCCCCACCATCACCTCTTTTGAAGTGCATCCATCCATCGGAGTGAAAGTCCAGAAAATCAAAGCCCTAGAAAGTGACATCGCGCTCAATATGCAGGCCAAATCGATCCGCATCGTCGCTCCCATTCCCGGAAAAGCGGCCGTAGGAGTGGAAGTGCCCGCTCTTCATCCTCAAGAGGTCAATTTTAAGGAGATGCTCCTCAACTACGGACAAAAGAAAAAGCTCGCCATCCCCATTCTTTTGGGAAAGGCCATCAATGGCGATTGGGTCTTTGCCGATTTGACGAAGATGCCCCACTGCCTCATTGCAGGGGCAACCGGGTCAGGAAAGTCGGTCTGCATCAACACAGTGGTCATGTCGATTCTGATGAACGCCCGTCCCGATGAGGTCAAACTGCTCATGGTCGATCCGAAAAAGGTCGAATTGACCCAGTACTCTCAGCTTCCCCACATGATTGCACCCGTCATCACAGAGCCTCATGGAGCCTATGCAGCTCTGCAGTGGCTCGTCAAAGAGATGCAGGTGCGCTATGAAATTTTAAAACAGCTAGGCCTTCGCAATATCAGCGCTTTCAATAACCGAAAAATCAATCCAGATTTAGAAGGGGCTCTCGGCATTCCCATTCCAGCGTATATGGCCTTCATCGTCGCCATCATCGACGAATTCGCCGATTTGATGATGGTTTCAAGCGCCGATATCGAAACGCCGATTGCCCGGATTGCCCAAATGGCAAGAGCCGTTGGCATCCACCTCATTTTGGCAACCCAAAGACCTTCTCGAGAAGTGATCACCGGCATCATCAAAGCCAACATCCCGACCCGCATCTCTTTCAAAGTGGCGAGCCGCGTCAACTCGCAGATCATTCTCGATGATACGGGAGCCGAAAGTCTTCTCGGCAACGGGGATCTGCTCTTTTTACCTCCGGGATCTTCTCAGCTCATCAGGGCCCAAGGCGCCTACATCAGCGATGAGGAGATCAATCGAGTCATCCAGACCCTCACAAAGCAAAGCCCTCCCAATTACCTCATTCCCTCTTTTGACTCTTTCCGCTCTCTCGATGCAGGAGGAGAAGAGCCCAAAGGAAAAGATGCCCTTTACGAACAGGCTCTCTCTATGGTTGTGGCCTCCAAAAGTGCTTCCACAACCTTTTTGCAGCGCAAACTGAAAATCGGCTATGCCCGAGCAGCGAGCCTCATGGACGAACTCGAACAAAATGGAGTGATTGGACCGCAAGAAGGTGCCAAACCTCGTCGAGTGATTGGGAATGGCGGGATGGCACAGCCCGCGTTATTTGAGGAAGAACTTGACGACGAAATACCTTAAATTCTGGGGAACGAGAGGCTCTTGCCCGGTCAGCGGGCCCGAATACCTCCACTTTGGGGGCAACACCCCCTGTTTAGAATTGCGATACGACGAAACTCTTCTCATTTTCGATGCGGGAACCGGGATTCGTCCATTGGGTTATTCGCTTCAAAACGAAAAAAAGATCCACCTTTTCTTAAGCCATTTCCATTGGGATCACATCCTGGGATTTCCCTTTTTTAAACCCATTTATAAAAAAGAGGTCAACATCACGATCTGGACCCCCTCAACTCAAGGCAGATCGAATCGTGAACTCATCGATCAACTCCTGATCCCCGAATTCTTTCCCATCAACCTCGAGCATGTGCAAGCCAAGCTCGAATTCAAAACTTTAGAACCCAATCACCCGGTCCAAATTGGCCCCTTAACGCTCAATTTTCATCCGACGCATCATCCCGGACAAACCCTTTGTTTTAAAATCAAAACGCCACAAGAAACGATCGGATACGTGACCGATAACGAGGTCGATGGAATTTTTCAAAAAGGGCTGATCGCCTTTCACAAAGGGGCCGATATCTTCATCCACGAAGCCCAATACAGCCCGAGGGAATATGAGAGCAAACAGGGCTGGGGGCATTCGTCTCTTTTAAAAGCCATCGGCATCGTCAATCAGATTCGTCCCCACAAATGGCTTGTGACGCACCATGATCCCATCCACACCGATGAGGACTTGAAATTTTTGGAAAAACTGGCGAGAGAAAGCCCGCTTCCCTGCTCCGTCGAATGGATCCCCGACGGATACACCCTTCAATTAAAGTAGGTGGGTTTTGAGGAGCGGCTCTGATAGGCGATCGACAGTTCTACAGAAAGCTTGTGCACTCTCAGGGCATCGCCCACAATTTTAAGCGCCACCTCTTCTGCATTGCATTCTGAGGAAAGGTGCGCCAGATAGACCCCTTTGAGTTTCGGATGAAAGATCGAGATGAGAAGTTCTGCACACTGCAGGTTCGACAGATGGCCCTGTTTGCCCAAAATCCTCTGCTTGAGGGCCTGAGGACGATTCGAGGCGTGCACCATCGAGGGTTCGTGATTGGCCTCGAGGTAGAGAAAATCGGAGAGTTCGAGCTGTTTTTTGATGAGCGACGTCACATGGCCAAGATCGGCGCAAATGCCCAATTTGATTCCTTCTGTCTGAATCGTAAAAGCGACCGGATCGAGCGTATCGTGAGGCACACTGAAAGGATGCACGTGTAGATCGCCAAATTGAAACGTCTCCCCCGTCGTAAAAATCTTGAATTTGGGTCTTTCTCCAAGCGCTGCATAAATGCCTTTGGCCGTTTCGGCATTTGCTAAGACGGGAATCTGCAGATGACGCGCTAAAGCGGGAACGCCTTTGATGTGATCGGTGTGCTCATGCGTGACGAGAATGGCCTGAATGGTTTTGGGATCGACCTTAACTTCTATCAGCCGTTCAAAAACAAGGGACGGAGGAATCCCAGCATCGATGAGAATCCGTGTTGTTTTGCTACCCACATAAAGACAATTCCCCTTCGATCCAGATGCAAGCGGCAAAAACCCAATCATGCTTGGCAATCTTAGAGACTGTTAACGGAATTTTCAAGGTCGAATTCTAAAGTCTTTTTGCGATATTCGGCTTCTCCTCGTGGGAGCTATGAAGCTGCCGGCATATGCCGCCCACGAGGAAAAACCGAATCTCATCAAAAATACTTTAGAATTCGACACTTGCAAATTCCGTTAACAGTCTCTTATGTGAAAAGAGTTTTTTTGTCTTTTGTCAGGAAATATAGGATCAAAGAAACACCTAAGTTTAAAATACCGATCCAGGTAAAACTCAGGGCTGGAGTAAGCTCTAAAAGGATATTGAGAACATAGAGCGCAAGAGCCGCTAAAAGCGCAAAGATATAGCTAAAAAAATTGGCCGTTCCAAAATTCCTTCCCTTATGCTCTGGATGGCTGTTTGCCATGATATAGGCTTGAGGAGGAACTAGAAATAACCCTCCCATGATACCGAGTCCCAAGAGCCAAATGAGATTGAGCCAATAGGGATGGGGCGCGAGCGTAAAGAGAAAACAGCCCACAGACAAACCAACACCCGTCCAAGGCAACCCTGTAAGACGAGAGGTCAAGCTGGGGGCTATCAAAGATCCAATTCCAACACCAACGGAAGAGATGAGGAAGAGATATCCCCCGACAATCGGACTCATCCCCAGCGTCGTGATGCTATAGGGGATAATATTCATCTGGGCAAAAGCGCCAATAAAGATGAAATAGCCGTAAGCAAAGACAGCCGTCAGCATTTTGGGAATTTGCCGCATCTCTTTGAGAGAAGAAAAGAGGTCGTTGTAGGGGAAAAGGGGCCATTTCTTGTGGGGCGCTGCAGGCTCTGTGTAAGAGAGAAAGAAACTGAGAAGAGCGCCGAAAAGAGCTACTATAACACTTGTGCCCACCATCCAAGAGAAATTCTCTTCTGTAGCCCAATCGAGCCAAGAGGCAAAGCCGGTTCCCCCAATGACCCCAAAAAAGGTGAAGGCCGCAATATAGCCATTGGCCCTTAAGAGTTTTTCTTTCGGAACGATTTCGGGAATAATGCCATATTTGGAGGGGCCAAAAATGGCGGCAACGGCAGCGACAAAAAATAAGATCAAATAGATGAGATTGCCTCCCTGAAACAGGACGAACAAAAGGGCAAAGCTCAAAAAGAGCACCATCGTCATCCGGGTAAACTGGACGATTTTCGACTTACTCCACCGATCGGCAAAAAGACCACCCAGGGTGGAAAAGAGGACAAAGGGAAGAATGAAGACGGCTCCCGTGATCGCCATGATATAGGAGGCACTTTCATGCCCCTTGTAATAGATGAGAAAATAGATGACGATGTACTTGAATAAATTCTCATTCACAGCATCTAGAAACTGAATGAGATTGAGAAGGGAAAAGTTTTTACCCATATAATTTCTAACTACTAATGAAAAAAATAATTCTTTGCAAAATTATTCCATTCTTTTATGGAAAGAATTAGAGGCAACTATGATTGGCGATAGATTTTTGAAAGAAATTGACGAGACGCTCGATCAATTGATCTGCAACGCTGAAACGATTGAAAACGTCGACCTCAATGACCTGAGTGAGGTAGAAATCGATGCCTTCCAAAAAACGCAAGAAAGTCTATTGCAGCACTTCATTCACATGAACGAGCTCTTTTCGAGAAAGGATTTAAAAACGCCAGACAAACGCTCTGCCACCACCAAAATCCAAGCAAAGTGGCTCCAGTTCGAAAAACTCAAAAGTTCTCATCAGCAAAATCTAAATCGAGCGAAGAGGCTCTCTTCCAAACGGAAATCGAAACGTTTTTTGAATGTTCGGTGATAGGTAGAATGAGGTGAGAAGGGTTGGGGACTTACCGACCTGGTTGCTCCAATATTCAGCCCTCTCTTTATTTTGCGATACTCCTTGCCCAAAGCGATAGCTCTCCGCAAGTCTCGTCTGCGCCATTTTGTGACCCTGTTTAGCCGCTCGTTCATACCATCGAACCGCCATTCTATAGTCTTGCTCCACTCCAAACAAAGGCAAGCAGTATGTATAACATTCCCCTACCCTAAATTGCGCTTGCCGATGGCCCTGGTGAGCTGCTTTTTCGTACCAATAAAATGCGTGTTCAGGGTTTTTTCGAATTCCATCCCCACGTTCACAGCACTGTCCTAATTTAAATTGCGCGTCTGCATTCCTATCTACTATAGCTGCCTTTGTAAAGGTTAAGGCGTCCTGATCCTTTTTTGTCGCCACTGTTCCCGTAGTAAGGCCAGCCCTTTTCAACAAGTCCCCTAAACTGGGGGAGTTGGTCTGTCGAAAGGAATGCCCTTGAAATGGGGGAAGACTTTGTAAAGAAGCAGCCTCAGACGCGATTGGACATTGGCTCAGTCTTAAAAATTTTATTGGACTAATAGACATAGTTTGCACACAAAAAAACAGTTTTCAAACTATTTTAACAAATAAAGACGCAATTTACAATTAAAAAACAAATTAGAACTGAACTAGAGAACGAAGGGCCTCTTCGAGGTCTTTCTTCTGGGGCAGCACCGCCTCTTCGAGATCCTTGCAATAGGGAACTGGGCAGTCTTTGCCCGTTACCCGCTGGATAGGGGCGTCGAGATAGAGGAAGGCCTGTTCGGCTGCTCGGGCGGCAAGTTCCGCACCAAAGCCGCAGTTGCGGGCAGCCTCGTGGGCAATCAGGAGTTTACCCGTTCGCATGATAGAGGCGAGAACCGTGTCAAAATCGAGAGGAACGATCGTTCGAAGATCGATCACTTCGATTGAAATGCCCTCTTTGGAAAGGGCTTCAGCGGCCTCATTGGCCATGAGCACTGTGATTCCCCAAGCAACAACAGTAGCATCGGTGCCGCTCCGAACGATCTGGGCCTCTCCAAAAGGCAAAAACTCTTCGGGACCAGGTTCTGGACGCGCACAGAAAAGGCGCTGTCGATAGAGCGATTTGTGTTCGAGAAAAATCACCGGATTGGGATCTCGAATCGCCGTCTTCAAAAGCCGTTTGGCATCTGCAGCGTTACTCGGAATGACAATTTTCAAACCAGGGCAGTGGCTTAAGAAAGCTTCTATACTCTGTGAATGATAGGGTCCTCCTTGGATATAGCCTCCGTAGGGCATACGGATGACGACGGGGCAGTTCCACATTCCATTTGAGCGGTAATAGATGCTGGAGAGTTCATTGAAGATCTGGTTCATCCCCGTCCACGAATAGTCGGCAAATTGGATCTCGGCAACCGGTTTATGAAAACCGTCTTGAGAAAGGCCGATGGCAAGACCGACAATGGTCGATTCGGCAAGCGGTGTATTGAAGCATCGGTGGTGTCCAAATCGGTCGGTGAGAGTCCGAGTAATTCCAAAAACGCCCCCTTTGCCCCAGGCAACGTCTTGTCCAAAAACCACGACACCTGGATCGCGCTCCATCTCTTCGACAAGAGCGTGATTGAGCGCGTCCATCAAGACAATCGATTCGCCCTGGGTAGCCTGAGTAGCCTGAGTAGCCTGAGTAGCCTGGACTGAAGGAATAGAAGGAGGCATTTCAAAAGGAGCAAACACTTTGGTATCTGCGCTCTTTTTTTCAGGAAACGGGATCTGATCGGCTTGAACAGCGGCTGTTTCGATCTGGTCGAAATGGATGCGGCGTATCGTTTCCAATTCATCCGATCGGAGGATGCCTTCACTCAAGAGCCAGCTTTCAAAACGGGCAATTGGATCTCGGTTTTTTTCCTCTTCCAAAGATTCTTCCGTCTTGTATTTTTTGGGATCATCGCTACTACTATGAGGCCCAATGCGGGGCACTTTGGCAACGACGAGACTTGGGCCATTTCCACTCCTCGCTTTTTCAACAGCCTGCTGCAGGGCCTCTGACGTCTGTAGATAATCGCATCCATCGATTTCAAAAACCCCGAGCCCTTCATAGCCAAGACCCAATTTGGCGGCATTCCCTCCTGCCGTCTGCTCTTTGACGGGGACAGAAATCGCCCAACCATTATCCTGAATGACAAAGACAATCGGCAGATTGTGAATGCAAGAAAAATTGAGAGCCTCATGAAAATCGCCCTGCGAGGTCGACCCATCGCCTCCAGAGACATAAACCACTTCGGGGCTTTTTCGGAGCTGAGCCGATTTGGCCGTTCCCACAGCTTGCAGGAATTGGGATCCCACAACGCTCGATTGACAGGGAATGCGTAAATTTTTTTGAGAAAAGTGTTCCGGCATCATCCGTCCACCCGAATGATTGGGAATCTCCCGCGCGAGAAAAGCGGCGAGTAGATCCTCGATTGAGCAGCCAAGGCCAATGGCAAAAGCCCGATCGCGATAGTAAGGATAGGCCCAGTCGACCCCTGGTTTCAGGGTAAGCGCAGAAATTGCTCCGATCATTTCGTGCCCCGTCACCGAAAGGTGGAACGTGGCTCCTTTATTTTGCCGGACCAATTTTCCCATCTTATCGTCCATAAAGCGGGTGAGATGCATCACCTCAAGGACTTTGAGTAAATGAATTTTTTCAAGGGAAAGAACGGATACACAAGTCTTCATAGACTTACAGTATAGGGCAAGTGAGCTTATTTTTCTTTCTTAGTTTTAATTTGAGCCACTTTTTTGATGGCAAAACGGCGCCGTTTTTGAGGTGCAAACTCTTCAGCCTGCTCCTCTTTGCGTGGCCGCCCTCTCTTTTTTGGCAGAATGCCAAATGTCGCCGCCTCGACCTTGGGAGCCTCCTCTTCCTGCATCCTTTCCACTACCTTCGTCTCCTTAAATTTGGGTTTAAAGAAGGGCTGGAAGGGCTTTTTCTGATCTATACCAAACATTTTTTCAGAACCTGCAAGCCGGTTTGAAAGATGGCGTAAAGACTCCAGTCTCTGAGAAAGGGCTTCGAGTTTCTCGTCCACGCGCAGTCTGGGGCTGCCGCGCAAGGACGCGAGAAGGTGCTCTTCTGTCTCGAATTTGGAGGAGAAGGTGACCGATGCTGCAGTGGCAATATCGGGAATATAGAGAAAATGGCGGCAGATGGCCGGAACTTGGGTATAAATATCGACGCTCATTTGAGGTTCTAGCTCGGGCTTAGCCACTTGCTTGGGAGGTCTTCCCCTCTTGGGCCTTGGATTGAGCGCCTCATTGGAATAGTAGGTTT
>CAYRJU010000003.1:0-92401 GCA_964424735.1 uncultured bacterium | reverse complement strand
GTTTGCATGGGGTGCAAGAGGTCGTAGGTTCAAATCCTATCACCCAGATTCTTTTACTATCAATTTGTTAGGAAATTTAAATAAGGGGCGCCCATGAAGAGTATCCTGTTAGGGTTGGTTTGTATGGCTTCTGCTAGTATCCAAGCACTGGAATACGAACCACAGTTTGAAAACGATCAAATTAGCATCGCTAAAGCAAAAATACAGCCATATGAAGAAATAGGATTCCATAGAGATGCCTATCCTCAAGTAGTGATTGCCCTAAAAGGCGGGACTATTACACGCCTTGAAGCTGACGGACGAGTAACAGAAGTACAGTTTCCTACAGGTGTAGCGGTCGTTCGTGAAGCCGATCCTCAAGATGAGCTGCATAAAAGTGTAAACAACTCTTCTGAATCCGTTGAACTTGTCATCATTCAACTTAAAAATAATCCGCCCACAATAGAGCACAAAAAAGAAAATTCTCACGACATTTCAGTAAATATAAAGATCAATTGCCCAACAAGCGATGAATTTCAAGAATTCGTAAAATCAATCCCTCCAGCAGATTATTCTTCTCCAAGTTTCAATGAATGGAAATCCTCTTTTTTAAACAGCATGAACCAATTGGTTCATCTAGTAGAAAGTGAAAAAATCTTCAATTCGTGGTGGTCAGTCCATACAGATGTTGCCTCACTCCAAGAGACTAAAAGGGAATAAAGCATATTCCTTAATTTTATGAAAATCCTTGACCTTATTGCATTGGGAAAATAAAATTTTCCGGCAAAGAAAACTAATTCAAGGAGTTTTATGTCCAGTCTAACGCCCGCTCAATTTTCTGTTCTTTGCCTTGCAGTGGCAGCCAACGCTGCATTTCCACATTCTCAGCGCCCCGCAACGATAGTCGGTTTCGATACGGACGGCTCTTTGCCATCTCTTGGTTGCGATCCTTGCGATCCTACGAGCGGACGAACTGAAGATCTGCGCGCTATTCTGAAGGAGACAATCGAACCTCTGGCACAAGCAACGTGTGCGGAAAGAGACGACAAGGTACCTGTATGGAAACAGCGTGTAAAAGAAGGATCCTGGGGACATACTGCCATGATTGAGTCTTTAGAAAACCGCTGTCAAGGTGACCAAGAAATAGCAGAGACAGCCAAGCTAAGCCTTAACGAAAAAATCAGAGCGGCGAAGAGATTGAGCTTTTACGATCTTTATCCAACCAATTGCAATCAGAGCCCTAATCCCCGTCATCCCAAGAACCATCTTAGATATTCTCATCATAACTATCCTCAGCGGTAAGTTGGCTTTTTCGTAAGCGTTGTGATAGGATCCGCGTAAAAGGATCGCGCGATGAAGCTTTTGCTTTTTTGCTTGGATAGGCTCATGTTCAAAACCTGTCGACAAATTGTCAAAAACTTGTTTACAAGGAGAACCTCTGTTGAAAAGTGGGGGGCTTTCGAACAAATACCGACAAGTTATGAACGGTTTTTTTACTCTCTCAGATTCCCCGACCTTATCAACATTTCCACAGGCTCTGAAGAAGAAGAAATTCTATATATCTCCATTAAATATTCCTAGAAGGCTGTGGACTTTCGGGTTATACTTAGAAGAGTGATCGATGTAGAAACATTCTTCTCCCTAGACGACTTTGAGCATAAAGCCCTTTGGAAAGAGGGGGAACCGGTCTGGTCTGCGCTTCTTTTCCTCGAAGAGTATTTAAAAGGAATTCCCTCTAGGATAGAAATTCCTGTCCCCAATGGAGTTTATCTGGTCAATCCAGGCTCTATCTCCATTGGAAAGGGAACGGTTCTGGAACCTGGCGTCATGATCCAGGGGCCCTGTATCATTGGAAAAAATTGTACGATTCGGCATGGAGCCTATATCCGGGAAAGGGTGATCCTTGGAGATGGGTGCCAAATTGGACATGCTTCAGAACTTAAATCTTCGATTCTTTTGAACCGTGCGGCAGCGCCCCACTTCGCCTATGTTGGAGATTCCATTCTGGGTAATTCCGTCAACTTAGGGGCTGGAGTTAAGTGCGCGAACTTACGTCTCGATCGGAAAGAGATTTCTGTGATTGTAGATGGGAAAAAATGGAAGACTGGTTTGAAAAAATTAGGGGCTATTGTGGGCGATCGATCTCAGATTGGATGCAATTGTGTGTTTAATCCCGGAACGTTGATGGGAATGGAGAGTTTTTCCTATCCTCTGATGAATCTGCGGGGCTATATTCCGGCTCGCAGCCAAATCGATTCGAGGGGAATCCACCCCATCGAGCAGAACATTTTAGAGAAATTACTATGGCAATCGAGCACTTCCGCTCACAAGTAGAAACGGGTCTTCTTCAATTCATCGAGCAAATGGGAGAGAAGAATACCTTACGAGATGCATGTGAATATGCCCTTCTCAATAGAGGGAAGCGGCTTCGCCCGATTCTCGTCTTGATGGTTGCAGATGCTCTGGGAAAGGGGGCAGATGTGCTTCCTGCCGCTCTCAGCGTCGAATTTTTTCACACCGCCTCACTCATTGCCGATGATCTCCCCTCCATGGATGATGACGATCTGCGGAGAAACCGTCCCTCCTTACACAAAGCCTTTGGGGAAAGTGTCGCCATTTTGGCCAGTTATGCTCTCATTGCGGAAGGATATGGGGGAATCTATAGAAATGCCCAAGGTTTTCCCGAAGGGGCGCTGATTTGCTTAGAGGCGGCCACCCGATGTGCGGGGATCAGGGGGGCAACCAATGGCCAATTTCTCGATCTCTACCCTCCCGATTTTACAGTGGAAACCATTCAAAAAATCATTTACCAAAAAACGGTGACCCTCTTTGAGATTTCCTTTCTCTTTGGCTGGGTGTTTGGCAAAGGGGATCTCAGAAAGCTCGAGGATGTGAAGAGAGCGGCCTACCATCTCGGCATGGCCTTTCAAATGGCCGACGATCTCATTGATGGCCCCCAAGACTCTCGCATCAATCTGGTGATTGCCGTTGGGCGAGAACAGGCCCTGAAGATGTTTGAGAGCGAAGTGAGGGGATTTGTCTCTTCGCTAAAAAAATTGGGGCTTTGGAATAAAACCTTTCAAGAGGTCGTTTCCTGGCTTGAGAATTATGCGCCCCAAAAACTGAAAATGGCTTCTGGGGACGCAGTGTAAAGCGGCTTTACATTAGGCAGTAGCTTCAGCTGGTTTTTTTGCGCCGCCTGCGATCTTGTCATAGATCGCTTTTTCGATTTCAGCTGCGAGCTTTGGATTGCTCTTCAGCTCTTCACGCGCAGCTTCCCTACCTTGGCCAAGCCGGTTTGTGAGGTAGCTAAACCAAGTTCCCTTCTTCTCAACGACTCCGTATTCGACTCCCGCATCGATGAGAGAACCGATGTGGGAAATCCCTTCGTTGAAGAGGATGTCGAATTCGGCCACTTGAAAAGGAGGAGCGCATTTATTTTTCACTACCTTCACTTTGACTCTTGAGCCGATGTCGGCAGTATTTTCACCACTTCCTTTAATTCCAGTCATGCGGCGAATGTCGAGACGGATAGAGGAGTAGAATTTGAGCGCTCTTCCTCCCGTCGTTGTTTCGGGGTTGCCGAACATGATCCCGATCTTTTCTCGGATTTGGTTGATGAAGATGGCGCAGGTATTGCTTTTCGAAAGAGTCGCTGTCAATTTGCGCAGGGCCTGAGACATCATGCGGGCTTGCAGTCCCATGAACTGATCCCCAATTTCTCCTTCGAGCTCCGATTTGGGAACGAGAGCCGCAACTGAGTCGATGACGATGACGTCGACCGCATTGGATCGAGCTAGCATTTCGGCGATATTGAGCGCCTCTTCTCCGTTATCGGGTTGAGAGATCATGAGCTCGTCGATATTGACACCGATTTTTGCCGCATAAGCTGGATCTAGGGCATGTTCTGCGTCGATGTAGGCTGCGAGGCCTCCTGCTTTTTGTGCGTTGGCCACAATGTGGGTCGCTAAAGTTGATTTACCAGAAGATTCTGGACCAAAGATTTCGATGATGCGGCCTCTCGGAACGCCGCCGATACCGAGAGCGATGTCGAGAGAGATCGCTCCTGTTTTAATCACGCTGATTCCTTGGGCAGACGCATGCTTGCCGAGAGCCATAATCGCCCCATCGCCAAATTGCTTTTGGATATGGGAAATGGCCAATTCTAGAGCCTTTTTTTTGGCTGTGTCGGGCTGAGTTTGAGACATATTTTTTTCCTCCTGAAGATCTCCTGATTATACACTGCTTCGCATTTTTCTTCTCGTCAATGGAAAAGAAATGTGATTCAATGCGAAAAAATGGGAAAGGGATGATTTTAGCAGGCGACATCGGCGGCACGAATACAAGACTGGCTCTTTTCGAAAAGGGAAAACGGGTTGGAGAGGAGAGAAAATTCCCGAGCCAAAAGTACGGGAATTTAGAAACCATTCTCCAGGAATTTTTACAGGGAAAAAAAGTCGAAAAAGCCTGCTTTGGCGTGGCAGGGCCCGTTCGGAATGGCAAGAGCAAAGTGACCAATTTGAGTTGGACGATCGATGCCTCTCACATCAGTCAAGCTCTGAAAATTCCAAAAGTCACCCTCCTCAACGATTTAGAAGCCAATGCCTATGGACTCAAAGGTCTTGGAAAAGAAGAACTCTTTTCACTCCACGCAGGAGAAAAACAGGCAGGAAATCAGGGGCTCATTGCAGCAGGTACAGGACTTGGAGAAGCGGGACTTTTTTGGAACGGGTCAGAGCACGTTCCCTTTGCCTGCGAGGGCGGCCATACCGATTTTGCCCCCCGGGATGCTTTGGAGATCGAACTCTTTCTCTATCTGCAAAAAAAGTTTGGCCATGTGTCCTATGAACGGGTCTTATCTGGACCCGGACTCCTCAATCTCTTTCATTTTCTCATCGAGACGGGAAAAGAGAAATGGACGAAGGAGGTGAAAGCTGCAATGGAGGAAAAGGATCCTGCTCGAGTGGTCTCTGAATGGGGCGAGCAGAGTAAGGATGCAGCCTGCACGCGTGCACTTGATTGGTTTATCTCTCTTTATGGAGCGGAAAGTGGGAATATGGCGCTCAAATTTTTAACGCTCGGCGGATTTTACATTGGAGGAGGGATTGCTCCCCATCTCGTCCAAAAAATGAAACAGGGGGCCTTCTTTACCTCCTTCATCGATAAGGGAAGGTTTGAAGAGCTCTTACGGTCTATCCCCATTTGGGTTGTCCTGAACGATAACGCAGCGCTTCTCGGAGCTGCAATTTTTGCGGCAAAATCATGAATCCAGAACGCGAAAGGATCCAAGAGCATCTCAAGCTCGATATGGCCAAGGAGGTTCTTCCTTGGGAAAAATGGGGCCCGTACGTCACGGAAAGAGGCTGGGGAAGTATTCGGGAAGATTACAGTGCAGATGGAGATGCTTGGAATTATTTTCCCCACGATCATGCTCGGCTTAGAACTTTTAGACGATGTGATGATGGAATTGCCGGTTTTTCCGATCGTTTTGGAGTGCTCAATTTGGCGCACGCTTTCTGGAATGGCGTAGATCCCATCTTAAAAGAACGTCTCTTTGGCCTCAATTGCTATGAAGGGAACCACGGGGAAGATGTCAAAGAGATCTATTACTATCTCGATGCCCTTCCTTCTCATAGCTACATGAAATATCTCTATAAATATCCTCAAGCTCCCTATCCTTACGAAAAGCTCGTTGAAGAAAATCAGAGAAGAGGAGCAAAAGACCGAGAATATGAGCTGGTCGATACTGGGGTTTTCAATGAGAATCGCTACTTTGACATTTTTATCGAGTATGCAAAGGTAGATCCCGAGGATTTGTGCATCCGCATCGAGGCACATAACCGAGGTCCAGATCCCGCCCCTTTACATATCTTGCCGCAACTTTGGTTTCGCAATAAGTGGGCTTGGGGAGAAAAGAGACTCAAAGAGCCAGAAATTAAGATTGTTTCTGAAAATCCTCTTTGCATCAGTGCAGATGATCGTCAGCTCGATACGCCTCGCTATCTCCTTTTCGACTACCACCTGGGGGAAAGACAGCTCTACGCAAGTCCTGGAGGAACTCCCCTCTTCACAAATAACGATACCAATCGAGAAGCTCTTTGGAATCAGCCCAATGATACGCCTTATGTAAAAGATGCTTTTCATCGTTATCTCATTCAGAATGAGATAAATGCAGTCAACCCCACAAGGGTCGGTACAAAAGCTGCGATCTGGTATTTTTTCAAGGCGATCGAGCCTGGGAAAAGCGTTACCCTTCATCTCCGTTTGACTCCCAAAATTTTAAAAGATCCTCTCAAAGACGTTCCCTCAATTTTTGCAGAAAAAAAGAGAGAAGCCGATCTCTTTTACGAATCGATTCATCCCAAAAAAGCAACCGAAGAAGAAAAAATGATCCAACGCCAAGCGCTTTCGGGGATGATCTGGAACAAACAGATCTATATTTACGATGTAGGGGCCTGGCTGCAAGGAGATAATCCCAAAGATCCTCCTCCAGAGTCCCATCGTTGGATTCGCAATTTCCACTGGCGGCATATCGTTTCTTATCGCATCTTTTCGATGCCCGATAAATGGGAATTCCCCTGGTTTGCCGCCTGGGATCTCACCTTCCATTCACTTGCCTTGTCCCTCATCGATATTGAGTTTGCAAAGAACCAGCTTTGGCTTCTCCTCTTTGACCAATTCCAACATCCAAATGGCGCCATCCCCGCTTATGAATGGGAATTCAGCGATGTCAATCCGCCTGTTCAAGCCTGGGCTGTTTTGAAAATATTTGAATATGAAAAAAAGCATTTTGGAAAAGAGGATTATCCCTATCTAGAAAAGTGCTTCCACAAACTCCTGCTCAATTTTTCTTGGTGGATCAATAAAGTCGATCTTCTTGGGAATAACGTTTTTGAGGGTGGCTTTTTGGGGATGGACAATATCGGTTTTGCCGATCGATCGCAAAAGTTACCGCCCGGTTTTCTCCTCGATCAAGCAGACGGATCGGGATGGATCTCACTTCTTTGTCTCAATTTGATGCGAATCGCGCTCACTTTAGCAAAGAAAAATCCCATCTATGAAGGATTGGGCATTAAATTCTTCCAACACTTCGTTTATGTCACTGCTGCCATGCGCAAAGGCTATTGGCGCCCCTACGATATGTGGAATGAAGAGGATGGGTTTTTCTATAGTCATATCCGATCCCCCGATGGAGAGACTAAAGAGATCAAAGTTCGCTCGCTAGTCGGTCTCATCCCCTTTTTTGCTTGCGATGCGTGGGACGAAGCAGAGCTCAAAAAGTTTCCCAATTTTTATAACGCCTATGAGTGGATGATTCAAAAGAGACCCGATCTCGTTTCCAAATGCATTCAGAAAATTCCCCATGACACAGGCTCCCACCATCTCTTTAGTCTCTTGAGCGCTAGCGAAATGGAAAAAATTTTAAAAAATATTTGGGATCCCCAAGAATTTAGATCTGAGTATGGGCTCAGAAGCGTATCTAAATATCATCTAGCTCATCCCGCTCACTTAAATGGATTTTCTCTTTCTTATGAGCCGGGAGAGGCTTTAGAAAAGATCAAAGGGGGAAATTCCAATTGGCGCGGTCCCATCTGGTTTCCTCACAATTATTTTCTCGTCGAAACCCTTTATCGACTCTCTCGTGTCTTTAAGGACAATATGAAAATCAAAGTGAAAGGAGAGCCAGAAGTCACTTTGAAGCAGATGGGGGATTCTTTTGCAGAAAGGCTTTTGAAGATTTTTAAGAAAGATGCAATGGGGCATAGGCCCCTTTTTGGAGATGTAGAAAAATACCAAAGAGATCCCCATTTTTCTGAATATCTCTTCTTCAATGAGCACTTTCATGGAGATACGGGTAGAGGTCTCGGTGCATCCCATCAAACGGGTTGGACGGGGCTGATTGCCAATCTGATTCAGGAGCTCAGAGACTATTAACCCGGCATCCAAATAGGTGACAATCTGCTGGCTACGGCTTTGCCAAATCGATTCTCGCTCGGAAGCCTTCGTATTCAAGAATGTTCTTCCTCGCTCGAACCGGTCGCTTCGCTCCCTTCGATTTTGCTGTGCCTCGCTTGCGCATATTGTCACCTATTTGGATGCCGGGTTAATAAAAAAAACAGGCCGGGGGAATCCCCCAGCCTGTGCTCATTTTTTTCAACAGAACTTCTCTTAGAAGTCGAGTCTGAAAGCAGCTGTCAAGCCCTGCAGATAGAGATCTCCATTGGGCATTGTGCTGTGAAGAGCCATTGTGAAGTCATCGAAATGGCGGAACATGTTTTGGTTAAAGAATACTTGAAACTCATAACCAAGGGCAAAATCCAAGTACCAATTATTGCAATCGATATAGGTTCCCCAGCCAAATCCCAACTCGAGATCGAGGTGTGGTCTCACGCAATAAACCTGAGTTTGTTTCGTGCTGAAGGGAAGTCCAGCCTCGGAGTTGGCTCCTGAGTGGGTTTCGTTGTATTTCAAGCGAGTATATTTTGTGAAGAGTAGATCTGCTTCAGTATTGCCGAAGAATCTAAGTCCCCAACCAAAATTCCAATTTGCATCCAAACCTACTTTGGGTCCAAGGGCCCAAGAAACAGAGTTCTGATGAACGGTGGCTACATCGGCAGTAACTCCAGCTGGAGTTACGACGGCGGTTCTAGAGGCTACATTTGACAGGCTTTGACGGATCCAGTCAGCTCTTGCACCGAAGTTTGGACGGAAGGTCAATTTAGTTCCAACATAGCACCAGCGACCGATATCGAGATCGACGATGTCCATTTTGAGTTTCCAGCTTCCCCTTGCTGAGTTGTAAAGACTGTTAGTAATGTCTTCAACTGGGGCGCCTACGATGCGGATCAGTTGACCGCCAGCTGGGCCATTAGAATGTGTAGAATTCGTGGCATGGAACCAGGTATATTCTGCATGCATATCCCAACTGTCGTAGTCGAAGTCATAACCCATTCCCACTTTGAAGCCGGGTTTGAAATTGAAATCCATGTTGACGAAATTTCCGTTTATTCCATCCGTGTTGGTAAAAGTCTCTCCCGATCGAGCTGTAGTATTGGCAAAGCCGATTTCGAGATTGTCTTCGCTGGGTTGCCAGAAGATGAAGCTCGCATCAAAATAGACGTCCCATGGGCAACGTGTTTGAATGCGGGCAGGATAATTATACGCTGCATTCAAAACAGGAGTTGGCCAAGCTGGACAGCATGGATCTGCTGGGCACATTTGTGTGGGAGGGGTTGGTTGTGGGCATGACTTTGAGGGAGGACATTGTTGAGGTGCTTTCGCAAACACAGACGCTGCGGCAAACACCGACGCAAGCATCCAGGGCTTTGTTTTTGTGAGTATGTTCAGCATTTTGCTCTCCATTTTTGGACGATTGTTTTTCAGAATATAGTGAAAATCTTAAACGCATTTTGAAAATTAAATCAAGAGTAATTGCTTTCGTCGGGATCGATAGATTCGGACCAAAAAAGGAAAAGACCGATTTTGTCGTGATTGTTTTCCAGATGTCTTCCTAGAGAAAGACCCCACAGATCGACATCTTCAAATCCTTCTTCTTCCTCATCTTCTTCAATCGGTTTGCCGAAGAAAATTAGCGGCCTGGTAAAGAAGGGATGTTCTTGCATCATGACTTATCCGTAAAGTAGTTTGAATTGGGAATCAACCTATTTACGTAAGTTGTTTGGAGTAAAATTTTTGCGACATTTTCTTTGGGGGATAGTCCACTTTGTGGTAAGTTTGCCTAAATCTTTTTGAGGAGGATTTCCATGCTTCGATTACTATTCCTGTACTTCATATTCCTTGTAGGCTGCCAAACCTCTACACCCGCGAGCAAGCCGCAAGCTGTTCGGATCAATATCGACGCAGACCCAAAATCTTTAGATCCTCGAAAAGCGCGCGATTTGACCTCGATTACTTTAGTGAATATGTTCTTCGAGGGGCTCATGCGCACTTCTAAGGAAGGAAAAGTAGAACCAGCTTTAGCAGAAAGTGTAGAAATTTCGAACGATGGCTTGCAGTATTGCTTCCATCTGAGAGAATCTTTTTGGTCCAATGCAGAGCCGCTCACCTCCTTTGATTTTGCAGAGAGTTGGCGCTCCATATTGGATCCTCAATTCCCCACAGATATTGCCTATCAGCTCTATGGAATCAAAAATGCCAAAAAAGCCAAGCAGGGGGAGATGAGCTTAGAGCAAGTGGGGATTTTGACCCCAGATGCTGAGACGCTTGTCGTAGAGCTCGAATATCCGATCCCCTATTTTCTAGAGCTCGTTTCGATGACTTCTTTCTTTCCAGTTCCCCAAAAAGTTGTCAGCAAGAATCCTCGATGGGCCTTTCAACCTGAGACCTTTGTCTGCAATGGACCTTTTAAGCTCGCTGCCTGGAAACATTCCGATCAGATGCGGGCTGTAAAAAATCTAAAATATTGGCAGGCAAAAGAGGTGCGGCTGAACGAAATCGATCTCTCGATGATGGCGATTGATACAGAGGTCCAAATGTTTGAGAAAGGAGAGCTCGATTGGGCAGGATCGCCTCTATCAACCATTCCCGTCGATGCAATCCGCGATCTCAAGTCGAAGCAAAAACTCTCTATCAGCCCTTTTTCGGCTACCTACTTTTTCCGTGCCAATACTTCCGACACAGTCCAAGGGAAAAAGAATCCTTTGAGCTCGCCTCTTTTTAGAAAGGCGCTTGCCCTTTCGCTCAATCGCGAATCGATCACCCAACATGTCTTGCAAGGAGGGCAAATTCCCGCTAAGAATTTGGTTCCTCTAGAAATGCAGCTCTCGGGAAAAGGATATTTTCAAGAGGATGTATCGAATGCAAAAGGTCTTTTGATGGATGCTCTTTTAGCTCTCGATTTGCCACTCGATAAACTGGAGGCCATCCGCATCAGTTTTGCAAGTTCTGAGAGAAATACTTTCATTGCGCAAGCCGTTCAAAAACAATGGGAAGAAAATCTCGGCATCCACGTAGAACTCGAAGCTATCGAACCAAAGACCTATTTCCAACGAGTTTCGAATCGAGAATATCAATTGGCGGCTGGCTCTTGGACTGCTGACTTTGCCGATCCGATTAATTTCCTCGAGGTGTTTAAGTATAAAGATGCGAGCACCAACAATACAAATTGGGAAAACAGTAGGTACATTGATTTGCTCAATCAATCGGCTTTCTGTAAGAGCCAGGATGAGCGAATAGAGATTTTACGAGAAGCAGAACAGGTGTTGATGGATCAAATGCCCATCATCCCTATCTTTCACTTTGCCCTGAACTATTTAAAACAGGAGAATTTGGAAGATGTGATGCTTTCGCCACTTGGGAAAATCGATTTTCGCTGGGCGCATTGGAAGCCTTCCTCTTCTGAATGAGCTCGAGCGCCTTTGCGAGACTCTCTTCTTTCCACTTTAGAAAGGCTTGTTTATCCGCGTCAAAAGAGGCGTAGGCTTTCACGTAGCTGTGATCGAGAGATGTCTTTCCATTCCAAAAATGGCAATGTTCTACCAACACCTCGGGGACAAAACGGCGTAAGTGGAGGGCGTTTGCAATCGTCTCCCAGACATCGTCGCAAAAGGAATGGACAAGACCTGGAGGGACCCACCAGCCAAGCGCGCGCAAGAGTTCTCCTCCAAAAAGCACAGCTCCATGAATCCGGCGCTTTGCTTGCCAACCATCATCTGAATGGACAATGGCAAAGTCTTCTCGTTTTTCGAGAAGGAGCTCATCCCAAAAAGGGGTGCGGACAAGGCTGTCATCCGAGATAAATCCATACCAAGATAGATTGGGGAAACGGGAAAAGACATCGTTTAAAGCTGCGCAAACTCCCCGGTTCTCTTCCCTTTTCCAGATTTCCCAACCTTTCGGCAATCGCAAAGAGTCATACCCAGGATGCTTCGAACCGTCAATGTAGACGAGACCCGGGGTTTGACACCCATTTTCTACTAGGCTGTCGAGAGTTTGTTGCGCCCGTTCAGGGCGGTTGTAGGTCGGGATTATCCACATCTTTTTTCTCTATACACAAATCCACAATATCCAGTATGGGAAAGGTATGCGATATTTACTTCTCTTTTTTCCTCTATTTTTAAAGGCTTTGACGACAGACGGATCGCTCCTTTTGCACAATGACACGACGATGATTTTGACTGCCGTGATCCAAGCCTCTGATGGAACTTTTTTGGGACAATTTTCCGTGCAGCCAGGTCAGCAGAAGAATTTCACGACCAATATGTCTCCCACCAATTACCAAAGACCTGGAACCCCGAATATTTCCATCACTCCCTATACCGTCATTTGGCAATGTCCCTCTGAGGGCATTTTTTCGATGTGCACAGGAGTGTCGCCGGGCGCCTATGTCAAGGCTACGATTTGCGATGGTTCCCATTTTTGCTCTCCGAAGAAAAAAGTCGAAAAACAGGCTCCCGCTTCTCAGCTAAAAAAAGTGAAATAGCCCAAGTTACTACCTCCAAATTGTGAAAAATATCAGCACAGAGAAATAAATACAGGGTAGAGAGCCGCAAGAGATAAGAAATTAATAGAGGGTTGACGGGCCTTGCCCTGAGGGGGAGAGGTCCAGGCTCACTCTCTTCCTCAGGGCAAGGCCCGTCAACCCTCTACCTATTTAATTATATTTTCCCTCTGCGACTCTCTCCCCTCTTCTTTATTTTTCTCTGTGCTGATATTTTTCACAGTTTGGGGGGTGGCAAATTGGCCAAGTAAAATAGTTTAGTTGTTATTTTCTTCTCTTCTGTTCATCAGTTCAAAGAGGTGGGTGAGGAGATTCATGGCATCGAGATAAATGGCCATCGTGTGTTCCACCACATCAAACGCTCGATTCGTTTGGGCCTCTGTCTTGATTTTTTGCGTATCGTAGATGACAAGAGCGCTAAAGAGAGCAAAGCCTCCAATGAGAGAGACTTGGTGGGCAAAGGCTCCCGCAACTCCTGGAAGAACTAAAGAGCCGAGGGAGGCCGCTGCAACCACTCCCAAAGAAATTTGTAAAATTTTCTCCAGGCGCTCGAATTGGTTCTGCATCTTCAGGGCGAGGGCCCCCAATCCTCCTGTGATCCCGACGGTTGCCAATGCCGCGCCGGCAAAGACGGGTGCATTGATGAGGACCAACGGGCTGAGTAGAAGCCCTTCATAGACAGAGAAGAGGCCAAAAAGACCCTTTTTTAAAAAACTATTTTCCGTGGAGGTAAAGTGGATAGCAGCAATGAGGGCAATCCCTATGGCTAAGAGTCCAATTCCAGCCAATACCGCATTCGGTCCCATGAGCGCCGTGACGACTTTTGTTGCAAATCCCGCCTTCGCAAATAGAAAAGCTGATGTGCACGTTGCGGCAAAGCCTGCTGCTACATGCAAATAGACTTGGCCGATTCTGTCATAGACCTTCTCTGCAACTCTTTCAGGTTGTTGGGCTCTCGTTAACCCTGTTATTGCTGACATACTTTCTCCTTCAAAGAAACAAAAATCATAGAGAGGGAAATCATTTTTGTCAGTTAGAAAAGAGCCATTTCTTGGACCTGGATATCCCAAGGGTCTTTGGGAAGAAGCTCCTCGTAAAGCTGCTCTTTAAACCCCACTCCAATCGTCAACACATTTTTTGCCTTGGCCAAGAAACGATCGTAAAAACCCTTCCCATATCCCAATCGAAAATGGTTTCGGTCAAAGGCAAGCGCGGGTACGAAAATGCAGTCAATATCGGCGAAGTTTATTTGAAATAGAGGATCGATTTGATAGGGGACTAGGAGAAGTCTCCCTTCTGATTGGAGGTGGGCATTCAAAGGACTTAGGTCGATTTCAGATCCAAGAGGGGAAAAAGAGAGGGTGTATCCTTTATCCTTAAGAGCTTGAAAGGCAGATTGGGCCGCCTCTTCTCTTCGCTCTTTAGAAATGGCCTGCCGCTTCTCCTTGAAGATTTTGCGCAGTTCATTCTTCTGGATCAATCGGTTTTCCCTTGGAATAGATCACTTTTCGAAGAAATCCTCCCCTCTCATCAAAGAGAGTCGCCAGGCCATTTCCATTGACAACAGAAGAGATGGGATCCTTTTTTTGCATTTTGTAATATTGGCCCGTAGTCAGATGCCCTTCTTCATATTCTTCGTAGAGCATGAGGCTTCCGTCCAAATACCAGGCAAGAGAGGGGCCCATTCTCTGATTTCGAGAGTAGTCTCGTTGGCTCTGGAGCTGCCCATTTTTGTACCAAGTTTTCACACAGCCATGGATCCGATTCTCGTTCCATTGAATCGAGAGTTTGGGGACAGGGCTTTTATTAACCCGAGCCCCAAACGGATGGCGATCGACTTGCTGCGGCTTTGCCATATCGATCCTCGCTCGGAAGTCTTCGTGTTCAAGAATGTTCTTCCTCGCGACGACCGCGGGGGCAGGATCAGCTTCGATCTGGCTTTGCCTCGCCGAGTCGATTGTCACCTGTTTGGGGCTCGGATTAATAGCTTCTATCTCGGAAGAGAGGAAGTATTCGATTTCTTCCCCTTGTTTCATTCCATTTTTGAGAAAAAAAGATCTCTGGAGCTCTCCTCTAAGAGTGAATTTTCGCACGAGCCCTTCTGGAAGACCGATTCGGTGTTCGATGAGTGTCATCCCGTTCTCTTCAAAATGGGCGGCAAAACCTCCCCCTTTTTCTACTTCGGCGATGAGATCTCCCTGCGGATTGTAATAGACGCCTGTACGCAGTCGATCATCGGAATGATCTTCTACCCAAGCTTTTTTTCCATCTTCAAAGAATCCGACACACTCTCCCTCTTTGAATCCCTTTTTATAGGCGGTTCGGGACTTGAGAGTGCCGTCTGGCCAATATTCGGTCACATTTCCATCGAGTTTATTTTTGATGAAATCCAATTCTTTCTGAATCTGAGCGCTTGGGTAGTAATAGCGGCTCTTCCCTTCGATAAACCCCTTTGAATAGGGAATGGTTGCCGCTAAATGACCCTGCTCATCCCATACACGGCTCTCTGAATCAAAAACCCAGTCCTCTTGCGTACCATCGGCTAAATCGGCCGTACCTCCAATGACCCTCGCTTCAATTTTCAGCTGTCCATTGGGAAACCATTCTCGATAGGCCCCATGAGCTCTCATCTCTTCCGCTTCTAGATATTGGTAGACAAGGCCGTTTGGGTGGTAAGTCGTAATGTAGGAGCGGTTTTTCGCATCGCTTTTATAAACGCGGAGCACTTTTCTATAGGGTTGCGAAGAGAGAAAATCGGTGGTTTCGTAGCTGGTGAGTCTTTCGGGATTGCTGACGGTTTCTGTCAGGCCATTGCGATCTTGAATCTGAATGAGGGAAAGAGATTCGTTTTTCGCTGTATGGTGGCAGCCAACTAGGAGGAGTAAGAAAAGAGACCATTTCATCGGTAAAATTCCCGTTTAATGAGATCCATTTCCACTTCAAACACTTCTGTTTGAAGCGGGGTCTTTCGTTTTTTTAAGTGAAATTCTTTGATGATCATGTGAGGACTATGCTCTATAGGGTATTTATCGTCGATGGAAACATCTTCGATCATCGCAAGAATTTGTTTCAAATCGGCCTCATCCATTTGAACGGGATGCTGCTGGCGCTCCTCCACTTCTTTCATCTCTTTAGACACCTCGATCTTCTCTTCTCGAAAAACCAACCTATTTTCCTGCAGAAAGCGGAGCCTTTCTTGAAGAGCTCTCGATTCGGGAAAGGCTGGGTGGCGAAGCAAGGAATCGAGCTGCTCTTTTTCGCGCTCTAGCAAGGGGAAGGATTCGATGTTGTGATCGAGAAAATAGGGATTTGCCGAAGAGTATCTTTGAAGGAAGCGCTCTTTTCTCTCCTTTCTCTCCAATGCAAATCGCTCTTTTCTCGCGGCCTTTGCAAATCGCTCTTGAAGATCCTGAAGGGAATTGGCCTCTTGAGATAGATAAAATCCAGCTCCAATCAAAGGGATCAAGACGAGAGCAAAAAAGAAGAGGGGGCGAATTTTCAAAAAGAAAAATTTCCCACACTGCTCAAGGAACAACATGAGGCCCCCTATTTTTGAGATAAAAAGATGTGCGATAGCCATTCGGAGAAACGTCCCATGTGATTTCGGATGGGCGGCTTACCCATTCCTCATCTTGTCTGAGGGCCTCGTGAAATTTTCTGGCATTCATCGCGCTCTTAAAGGAGAATTCCATCTCTACTTTTTCCAGATAGTCCTCGTTCCTTAAGTGGATGGAGGGGAATTTTAGCAATTGGACCCGAAGCTCTTGAATATCGATCGGATCCCCTTCCCGTTTTAAGTCTTGTAAAAGGGGGTGTAAAGAGATCCAGGCGAGAATTTCGGCCACCTTCGGGGCTTGCAAAATGTAAGGGTATTCTTGGGTCTGATTTTCGATGGTCTGAATCCAATGATCGATCGGTTTTTTCCCCTCGAGAAATTTCTTTCTCGATGGAGTTTGAAGAAGAGAGAGCATTTGCTTTTGATTCCTCATGCTGCCTTGTAGACCAAACAAAATGAAGGCGCCGCTCAAAAGAGTCGATCCCGCTAGCAGCAAAAGGGCAATACGACCCAGTCGAATCCAATTTTTCCGAGGGAAAAAGGCTCCCCTTCTCAATTGAAGAGGATGGGGGGTTGTCTGTTCGATACAGAGTCCCAGGCTCGCTGCCGAGTTTTGTTCTTCTGGGGTTAAAGTCCATTTAGGATCTGAAAAATCGAATAAAAATTCTTTCAAGTGAATGAACGCATCTACCCGTCCGGTAAAAAGGATCGGCTTTGCCGAACCACGCGTAAAAGAACAGTAAATTTTTGACAATTCTTGGCGCAATCCATTCAGCTCTCTAGATAAGCGGGGGTTGAGCTGAGATTTTAAAATGAGGAGATCGATCTGTTTGGCTGCCCCTTCAATTTCGCTCTTGAGAAGGATCCGCTTTCGATCCTCATAAAGAGCTGAGAGGAGATCTTCGATGCCAGTGGAGATTGCATGCGCTTTTTTCAATTTTCCATTTTCCAAACTGACGCAGCTGATGGACCCTGAGCCAATTTCCACGATGAAGGCATCGGTCAGTGTGGGAAATTTCCATCGGACAAAGTGGCAAAGCGCGGAAGGAAGAGTGCTCACTCCATCGGGATCTACCCCAAGCTTTTCGAGCTCTTCGAGGTGCCTTTTCATTCCTTCGGAAGAGACGGTGAAGAGAAGGGCCTCGGTCTTTCCCTTTTCTCTTTTTTCAATGACCGGAACCGTAAAGGTTTCTCCCGGCTTGAAATGGCTTAAAGCCTCAGATTGAAAGGCGATCGCCTCTTCCGCGTGTTTTTGGCTTGAAATTTTCACGTTGAGAGAGCGAATCAAAAAATCTTTAGAAGAAAGGCAGCTCACAATCTTTCCCTTAAAATTTTCAATGTAAAGCGGCTTTACATCCCCTTCACTTAAAAGAAGCGTTTTTGTCCAGAGGATCTCAATGCCTCTGGACGTTTTCTTGATCTGACTCACCCGCAAAAAGGGGAAATCGAGGTGGATGCCGAAGATATTCATGGGATTTAGTTTACCGTACATGACGAAAATAGGAAATAGCCTTAATATATACTGAAATGACTTTGGTTTATATTGTAAATCTTCTCTTTACGGCCTATACGGTCCTCCTCTTCATCCGAATCATCAGTTCTTGGTTTCCGGCGTGGCAAGGGCATCATTTGATTCGTTTTGTCGCTTTTTACACCGATCCTTATCTCAATATTTTTCGTCGCTTTTTGCCTCCTCTGGGTGGGGTTTTAGATATCAGTCCCATTCTCGCCTTTTTTGCTTTGCGTCTCATCGAAATGATTTTACTTAGCCTTATATCATGAAGAAAAAACCTTTTTTTATCGGCACAGCTCAGTTGCCCAATAACGTCCTTTACGCACCTTTAGCTGGGTGTTCCGACTTTCCTTTTCGCAAGATGTCTTGTCGCTACCGGCCGGGGATCGTCTATTGTGAAATGGTGAAAATCGATGCCCTCGTTCGGCACGATTCGCATACCTATCGCATGCTCGATTACGATCCCGGGATGCATCCAATCGGGGCACAACTCTGCGGGAGTAAGCCTAAATGGGCCGCAGAATCTGCCCGCATTGTTGAGGATTTGGGGTTTGATGTGATCGATTTCAATTGCGGCTGTCCTGTAGATAAGGTGACTAAGGATGGGAGTGGTTCTGGGATGCTCAAAACCCCACACCTTCTTGGCGAGGTCCTATCGGCCATCGTGGGAGCTGTCAAAGTACCGGTGACGGTGAAAATCCGAGCGGGTTGGGACGATCAGAGCATCAACGCTGTTGAGATCACCCAAATTGCCGAACAGGCAGGGGCGAAAGCCATCGCGATCCACGGGAGAACGCGTGAGCAGGGGTATAAGGGAAGAGCGAACTGGGACTACATCAAGGCCTGTAAAGAAGCTGCCAAAGAGATTTTGGTCATCGGAAATGGGGATGTCTTTGATGCAGAGAGCGCTCTTCGGATGTTTGCCCATACAAATTGCGATGCGGTCCTCGTTTCTAGAGGGACGATGGGTCAGCCCTGGATCGCCGAGGATATTCTCCGTGCGCTCGATCAAGAGCCTCCCATCCACCGGTCGGTCGCCGATCTGAAAAAGAGCCTATTCGATCATTTTGAATGCATCATTCAGTATCAACCGGAAAGACAGTCTCTTCTCGACATGCGAAGAGTTGGGTGTTGGTACTTGAAAAGGCTGACGAACGTCAAGGAACTCCGCATTCAGATCAATAAAGCGGCCTCTACGAGCGAAGTGTTTCAGCATCTCGAAGCCTTTTCTTGGGATGCTATTGCAATGTCGCAAGAACTCATCTATGCTGAATAACCTATGCAAGAAACACACATTTTAGTCAGTGGCGCGGTTCAGGGTGTCGGCTTTAGGGCGGCCGTCAAGAGACACGCTCTTCTTCACGATATCAAGGGTTTTGTTCGCAATTTGCCCGATGGGAGAGTGGAGATCTGTGCTCAGGGTCATGCAGATCAGATCCATCAATTTCTCCAGACGGTGCAAGCGAAACCAGGAGCGGGCTCTATCTCCCAACTGGAAACCCAATATAGGCCCACGAAACAGACCTTTCACTCTTTTGAAATCCGTTGAACCTATTATTGAGATAGGGTCTTGACATTCAGCATCTATTTTGTCATTTGTAAAGCATGGTGACAGGACTCTTTCTTCTCTTGAGTGTCAGTTGGGCGCTTTCTCTCTTTCAGCTTCGAAAAGGGGCGCTTCTCATTGCCCTCATCACACTCTTGTTCGCCCTTATCTTGTTCCTCTATCATGCAGCGGATCCCTTACCAATCAGGCTTTAGATGGAAAAAATTTTGAGATTTGCCAATGCCCTTTTCATCTTGGTGCTCATGGGGATTCTCAGTGGGTCCTATTACATCCAGTTTTTCAAACACGAAATGCCTTGTGCTTTATGTATTTTCCAGAGATTTGCCATGTGTGGGATCGGGCTTGGATGTTTTTTGAACTTGCGCAACGGGCTTGCTCCCAAGCACTACGGTCTTTCTCTTCTCTTTGCTCTTTTTGGGGCTTCGGTTTCTTTAAGACACATTGCCTTCCATGCCTGTCCGGGGTTTCCCCCCTTTGGAATGCCCGTTTTTGGGCTCAGCCTTTACACTTGGGCCTTTTTGACCTTTATCTTTTCGATCTTTGCCACCGCTCTCTTGCTTCTCTTGCAGCCGAAAGAGCCCCTCCCCCCATCCAAATTCAATCTCTTTGAATGGACCATCTCCCTCCTTCTTCTCCTCTTTCTTCTCTCTAATAGTTACACGACCTATCTAGAATGCTTTTGGGGTCCTTGTTAATTGCCCTGCCTTCGGCGGGGCAGGGGGAGAACTCGAGAGGGGAGGAGCCCCTCTCGCAAGACTTTAACTAACCCATATGTTTTTCGTCTGCCATGCCACGAAAACCAACTCTGTCTTGAAGATGTGCTTGACGTTGACCTCCACGACGCTCAGCTTCTCTTAGAATATTTCGGACAGAACGGGCAGATAACCCAAGACTGACGACGGCTGTGATATCTCCTGTTGCAAGGCGAGCGCCAGCGAAGGCGATAGATCCGGCTTCAAATCCTAACCTTAGAGTAATTTTAAGCCTGTCAATGTTTCGGTCTCGAATTGCAGCTTCGGTTTCTCTCAGTGCAGCCATCACGATCTCTTTATGTCCAGGGGAAGGCATAACAAGAGGTTTGTCTAGTTCCTGTAGAGCGAACTTAAATACGTCTTTTGCCCTTGCCGGATGGCCCGTCCAAGCATCTAAGACTCCAACAGCATAGCAGACTCTATAATTTAACTCTCCAAAACCGTCTCTAACACATAATGTACAAGCATCCCAAGCTTCGGCAATCCATCCTGCGCGAGCCATCCCTTCAATGTATTTCAGAGCTCTGATATCATGACGAAATTCAGCGGGACATAGGTTAAAACCAGTTGTAAAACTAGCCACCGCATCTTTGTAGTATCCAAGTTCAACTTCAAGCTCGGCTCGCATGCCAAAACATTTAAAGCTACCCTCCATCTTAGGAAACGCTTCCGTGATGGCTCTGGCAGCAGCAAGCTTCTGTTTCAAGGGCAGTGTGTTTGGATACGAGGCAAGCCAACCTGCACAGACTGGAGGATAAAAATGCATGTCAAGGCACTCCTTAAGTCTCATTTCATAGTTTTCCGCTCTATCGTATTTCGCGTAGAGATCAAAGAGAACATTCCACCCACAACCATAAAAAAATCCGCGAAGATAGTCTCCTCCATCCCGCTCTTTTTTAGCTACATCAGCCGCCGCTTGAACGAGTACAAGACGGGCAGCGATCTCATCTCTGGGGGCAATTTTCCCTATACAATTCGCTCTCATAGCAAGCATCGGTAATCCGTATCCGTGGTGGGGATCTCGATGTCCCTCTGCCAATAGACGGTCCAGTTCTACAAGCGCTTCTCGATATCTCCCCCCATTTATTAAAAGACGCGCCCTATCCGAAGGGTCGGGTCTCTGTACTGCAGCGTACATTCCCCCACAGCCTCTTACATGCATGCGAAGAGCTGGCTCTTCACCAGCCCACGTCAGTCGTACTGACGAGGCGTCTAAAAAGGCCTTTAATTGAGAAAGCTCGATTTTTTGTCGAAGTTCTATGGGAAGATGTTCTGGCTTAACTTCTCTAAATCTCTCAAGATTTTGTTGATCATAGAGATGAACCATCACTCCCAAATGAGAACAAGAGAAGAGAAGGGATATCCCGTTGACTTCTCGTAGTAAGAAGTCATTTTTTTTAGTGGAATCAAAGGAAGGTACCTGACAGGCGCTAAATGAAGGGACTCCTGCAGCAGGGACATTCATGTTAGACATAAAAACCTCTTAGTTAAAAGAATTTAAGCGCAAGCAAGCTTAGTTGATGTTCACATTATAATCAAATTTTTATTTGACTCTTCTAAAGAAAGCCTAATTATTACTCCTCTAGTTCGCGCTTCAGTCTTTCTTCGAAAATCTTTTCCAATCGCTCGATATTCTGAGGAGTATCTTTTATGACAGAGGGTTCTGTTTGCCTCTTTTTCTTCTTCAGCCAGTCGATGAATTCGGCGTTTGTCTGGACTTTTGCTCCTGCGGATTTTGCATGTAGAGTCAGGCCTCGGTCATTGGTGATCACGGTCAGCTGTTTGGGATTTTTGGCCAGCTGAATTTGTTCCACGATGTATTCATCGGCGCTCTGTCCTTTGGGCGCGTAGGCGATCGTGAGGGGGCTAGAATAGGAAAGGCCGCTCTCTTCATCCTTTCGATGGGCTCCATCAAAGACGATAAGTCCCGAAATTTTTTTCGCAGCAAATTTTCTTTGTAGGTAGTGAATGACTTTTTGTCTTAAGGTTTGAAGGCTCTCTTTAGATTTGATGAGGCTAAAGATCAAGTTGTAGCCATCGACCAAAAACATGGGCTACTTTTCCAAAAGCGATTCTAGGGAGGGAAGGATTTTGTCTAGGGCTTTACGTCTATGTGAAATGCGATTCTTGACCGAGTCGCCAAGTTCCGCAAAAGTTTTGCTGTAGCCATGTTTGATGAAGAGGGGATCGTATCCAAAGCCACTGCCGCCCCGATCTTTGTTGAGTAAAGTGCCTTCGCAGGTTCCTTTCACACATTTCTTGATCCCTTCAGGAGAGGCCAGAACGATCACGCATTCAAAAAAGGCCTGCCGATCGTCTTCCATCAGGTGCTGCATTTCATCGAGAAGCTTTTTTCGATTTTCGAAATCGGTTGCATCCTTGCCGGCGTAGCGAGCTGAAAAGACACCTGGCGCCCCATTGAGAGTGGGTACAATGAGGCCTGAATCATCGGCAATGACCCAGCGTCCCAGCGTCTTTGCGGCATGTTCTGCTTTCAGCGAGGCATTTTCCTCAAAAGTCTTTCCCGTCTCTTCAGGGGGAACATAATTTGGAAAATCGCACAGGCTCAAGAGGTCCAAACGCAATAGAGGTTTCAGCATAGTGCGAAACTCTCGCACTTTGTGGACATTTGTGCTTGCGATGACGAGCTCAACTTGAGAAGTCATAAAAATTTTCCTAGCATGGATTCTGCTCTTCTCAAGATAGTGGATTGATGGTTTCTAATCAAAGCAATTATGGAAAGATGTCAGAGATGTCGATCCAATCGACATATTCTTTATTTTAAATTGCCGGGATTTCCTAAGTGCCTGATCGTTAACTACTTATTTTGGTCAAAATAGTTGTCGATGTCGGTAATGGTGAACATTTCTCCCTGGAATTCGAATTTTTGACCGATCGTTTTTCCGGTCATGGCTTGGGCCAGCTTGGACTGGAAAGAGAGAATGTGTCTTTCTGGATCGGCGTCCCAGGGCCCAAGAAGGGTAAAGCGAAGGTGCTCCCCTTTGGAATCTCGGCAATGGACGACAGAACCGACACCCACCTCTTCTGTCGAAACATCGTCGGGTGTGAGGATACGGGCTTGATTGATCTGATCCGATAGGAATTTGAGTTCTGCTTGGAGGCGATCGCGCCTTTCAAGCGCCGCTTTGAATTCGGCGTTTTCTCTGAGATCGCCGTGAGAGCGAGCCACTTCAATTTCTTTGGCGTTATTGACAGTTTCAACGGTAGCGATTTGCTGCATCCGAGCTTGCGTTTTCTGGTAACCCTCTTGAGTTGTCCAGATGACATTTTCTTCAGGGGTGGCTCGGTCTTTGTCTTTTCTAAGGCGGGAAAGGGTGGGATGTGCCACTTCACCGAGAGAATGAAGAATTTTAATGTCGTGATCGGAGAGGGTATTGCACTTGGTCGCGAGGAGCAAGTACTCTTTGACCTCTTCCAGACTCGAGTGCTCCATGATGTCGCGGACAATTTTGTATCGATCTGAGGTGAGAAGTGCGATGATCTTTTTGGCCAAATCGCGATGCTGAGGTTTTTTTTCTAGAAAATCCAGAATGATGAGCAGTCCTTCAAAAAAGCGATTTTTCCCCGATGGATCCGAGAAGGGAAGTTTGGATTTTTTATCGATGATTTTTTGGAAATACCAGATGAATACTTCGGGGAAGGAAAGAGGGTGGATTAAGAGGGCATTGAGCTTTTGTTTGAGCACCTCTTTTGTTTGGGGTGTATCGAGTTCGCTCAAAATGAAATCTCTCAAGAGATTTTGATCTACGGTAAAGAGGAGATCGAGATAGGTATCTACCCACTCTTTGCGTAGTTTTTTGATCTCTTGGAGCGCTCTTTTTTGAAATCCCATGACGCTGATCGAGCGGATGATATCGGGCGCATTTTGTAAGTGGGAGATGAGCTCATGGATCATATGATTGGTTTTGGGGACGTGCAGATCCTCTAAGAAGAAGAGCACTTGCAATTTTTGACTCTCATTGAGCTGTTCTTGGGTCAAAATTTCTTTGAAACGGGTTTCTAGAGAAGCTTTGAATTCGGCGTTTTTCAACGTTTCGGGGAAATCGCGCAAAAATGTGTAGACCATTTGGATCGTTGCATTGACGCTCGGCTTGGTTTCCAGGGCTTTATGGAGGGCCACTTCGTGAGGGACCTCTTCGGCGAGAAGGCGGAAAGGATCTTTGAGCTCTTTAGGACACTCAATTTTTGTATCTTTTTTGAGTTTGGCCCTTGCCGTTTGCCACCAACGATTCCAATCCTCTGTAGGGATCACGAGATCGGAGAGTTCCTCTTTGATTTCGGCCGCAGTTTTTGGGCCTAAGTCGCGCAAGAGAAGACGGATGACTTCATGGGGGGCTTCCCTTGCTTCCTTCTCCAAAGCATCGGGACTCCCAAATCTTCTGGAATAAAAGTGATCGGGAGGTAGAGGAAGAAGAGTTTTAAAGGCTTTTTCAAAAGAAAAATGCTGTACACCCACCACATATTCAAATTCGAGAGACAGCTCTTCTCTGACGAGCGATAGATCGACGATCTCTCCCGTTCCCCAGCCCCCTGTATGGAAGACAAAATTCCCTTTTTTCATGTGTGTGAGGAGTTCAAAATTGCGGATAGCAGACTGGAATCTCTCCCGATTTCTCAATCCAATGAGGCGCAATTTTTCAAGTAAGAGAGGATCGTTTGGATATTGATTGCGCAAATACTCTGTAGCCAGATCTGCGAGCTCTTCACTGTTGGATGTCTGTAAATCAAAAACGAGTCTCAAAGCTTGATGGGCAAACGCGGGATCTTTGAGTTCTCTCCAAAGAGGGAGAATTCTCTCGACGTGAACGCCGAACGGTTTTGCCAGATCCGATGCCTTGACGCTTTCCAAAACAGCAACGATCTCTTCTCCATCGGGTTGATCCCCGTAGCAGTACTCTTCCCAGATCTTTAAAAACCCGGGATAGTCATTGTTCTGAATACGTTCGCGAAAATCTTTGAGGTAGGCCATATCCTTCATAAGTTCCATCAGTTCTCGAAGAGAGTATAGAGGCAGCAAGATAATGAGGCAACTCCCAAAACTCATTTAACGAGTTTCAGATAAGAAATAAGAGATAGGAAATATCGGATATAATTCTACATGTCGGGGACAAAGCGGACACGCGCCCGAAGCGGGGCCCCGCTCTCCGGTCGCAGAACTTCGGAGAAGTGAAATCCATCTCTGGCAAGACAAAAACTGTAGCTGTGGGGGATGGGGTTTTGGGGAAGGGCCGCCCTTTCCCGGAGGTACTGCGCCTGGAAGGCGGGGCCCCGTTTCGGGGCGACGGGGGGCTGCGGAATCGAGACAAAAGGTCCTTGAATGGACCTTTTTCTCGCGGAGCAGATGAGCGAAGCGAATACGCCCGAATGGACGAGCCTCTCGCCTGAGGGGTGCTTTGCACGCCTCCCCGACGAGCACACGGTTTGGGTTTCGTCGTACTTAGGCGCAAGAGGGTCCAGCGGGGGACGAGGACGGAACGGGGTCCCCACATTGCGTAAGCTTTGTGGGCGTATCCGCTTTGTCCCCGACATGTAGAGTTACTCCCTCTATCTCCTATTTCTCAGATGGGGGAAATTCTCTCTTGAAAGAAATATCTGTAGATCCTACGCTCCTCTCTTCATGGAGTCCTCTTGGGGTATCAGAAGTTTACTCATGTTTCTCCCCCTCTTTTGCTGGGGGCAGGATACGAGTCGTCTCTTCAATGACCTCGAAATAGTCGAGAAAGTCAACTTAGAAATCAATGACCGTCTCCCCCTCGTAATCAACTACCAATTGCAAGGGGGATATTTCACAATGCCTTCCGCCCGCACCTTCGATGCGGGAACGCTTGGGTTTGGGTTTGCCTATACCCCCCCCTACCACATATGGAGCCTCGGCTTTCAATTTTTTGACCACCTCGAAGCGACGGGAAATTACTGGATCTATCGAGGAATGCTCGACGGGATTTTTGGGCATCTTGGATTTGGAGACTCGGCAGAAAGAGCGGCCAATCTCAAATTCATCTTATTGAGAAAAGAAGATGGGATCCACTTTTTGCCCGATTTGGCTCTCGGATGGAACGACTTTATTGGAACCTGCCGCTTCAAGTCTTTCTATGTCACGGCAACACAAGAGTTTTTACGCTGGAATTTGGAGGCAACGTTTGGTTGGGGAACGGGACGCATTCAAGGATTTTACGGAGGAGCTGCTTGGACCCCTTTTCGGCAGCTGAATGGCTTTTTTAAAGATCTGACCCTGGTTGCCGAATACGATGCAAATAATTATAAAAAACACCCCCATGAACACCTAGGAGGGAGGACAGTCAAAAGCCGGATCAATGCAGGTCTCCAATGGACTCTCTGGGATCTCATCCGCCTGTCTGGAAGCACACTTCGAGGAGAAGAGCTCGCGGGGAGTATTGCCCTCAACTACAATCTCGGCGCTTCAAAAGGGTTTTTGGCCAAAACCAAAGATCCTGCCCCCTATACCGCCCCCATCGATACTCAGCCGATCGGTCTTTTGCGCAGCCGAGAAGAGCTGGCTCAAGAGCTTGCCTATGCCTTTCGAGAGCAGGGATTGGATCTCTATAACCTCTATCTGGTTCCAGGAGAAAGAGATCGACTCTGGTTAAAAGTAGTCAATGTCCGATATAGAGAAGAAGAGGAGGTCCGCAGCCGTTTGGAATCTGTTTTGGCCGCGCTCACACCTTCCAATCTTGAGGCGGTCACGGCCGTGACCGAAGCCGATGGAGTCCCTATCCATGAATACCGTTTTCGCTTGGAAGATTTGAAGCGCTATAGAGAGGGAAGGCTCGGCGAATCGGAATTTCGAATCATTGCCCCTCCTAAAGAAGTCTCCTCCACTCCAAATTCATACGACGCAGCACTCCTCTATCGGAGGAAAAAGGCGATTTGGCTCCTGACTTTTCGTCCATGGTTTCGCTCTTTTCTGGGCTCGAGCCGCGGGAAATTCAAATATGAGGTTGGTTTTGCTCTCAATCCGGAAGGGTATCTCTTCGATGAGATCTACTACAATCTCTCAGGCACTTATACCGCCAAATCGAGTACGACAGATATCGAGGCTCAAGATTTCATCAATCCCTCTCGCCTCATCAATGTGCGGACCGATTCGATCCTCTACAACCAATCGAATAGCTGGCATCTCGATTTGGCCTTTTTGCAAAAGAGCTGGAATATGGGCCAAGGCTGGTTTTCTAGACTCGCTGTTGGATATTTCGAAGCGGCCTATGCTGGAATTGCAATTGAGGCGCTCTACTATCCCGTGAATGTCAATTGGGCCATTGGCTTTCAAACGGCAACTCTTCTCAAGAGGAGCTACAACGGCCTTGGTTTTCAGCATAAAATCCGAAAACTCACAGACAACGGCCCCATTCACGTTCCCTATACCGGGTTTCAATACTTTATCGATTTCTATTACCAATATAAGCCGCTTGCGCTCGATTTCAAGGCCAGTGTCGGACAATTTTTGGCGCGCGATAAAGGCATCCGCATCGAAGGGGGGCGCACATTTCAAAGCGGACTTCGAGTGGGACTTTGGTATACTCTCACCAACGCAGAAGATCAGGTTAACGGGAGTCGCTATTACGACAAGGGTTTTTCCATCACGATGCCGCTCGATCTCTTCTTAAACAAATCGAGCCGAACCCGCATCGGCTACTCCATGTCAGCTTGGCTGAGGGACTGCGGAGCTGTTTCCGCAACCGGAAAACAGCTCTACCCAACCCTTTTCTGGGAGCGCTACAATAGCAAACCCGTTTTTTACTAGCGGTGTAAAGCGGCTTTACAACGCTTCTTTTTCTGAAGATTTGAGAGGGGCGAGAGGAGGACGGAGCGTCTTCCAAATCGGTCCATGAACCTTTTCCATCCAGGCCTTTGCTCCGGGGATGAAAGGAAATTTTTTGAGGCGTGCGAGAAAAGCATTCACTTTTTCTGCATCGGATTCTCTTTGATCTTTGAAAAGAGAACAGAGGAGCTCAGGGAAGAGATTGGCAAGACCGCAAATGGATCCCGATGCCCCTTTTTGAACAGCTTCCCGGATTTGGTTTTCATTTCCGACAAAGACCTGAAATCCAGGAAATGTTTTGAGGATTTCTTCTGTGAAGAGAAGATTGCCCTCACTTTCTTTCAAGCCGATCACTTGTGAAAACTCTTCTTTTAGAGCGCGGATCATTCCGATCGAGATCGGAACGCCGCTATATTGGGGAATGTGGTAGAGGAGCACCTTCAGAGAATCGGGACAACTTTTTAGAATCGAGCGATAGTATTCGATCACCCCTTCTTCCGTCACTTTCTTATAGTAGCTGGGAGGTACAATGAGAAAAGTGGTGCAGGAGAGCGCAAGGGAACCTTTCATGAGGGAAACGGTATCGGGAATACTTCCCCCTGCGGCCATGATGATTTTTTGGGGATTGACTCCCATGGCAATCACAGCTTTTAAAACCTCGAGCTTTTCTTTAGTAGAAAAAGAGGATCCTTCCCCCGTTGTACCAAAGAGAACAACTCCTTGACACCCCTTCGCAATCAAGTCTAAGCAGTGCTTTGCAAGGGCAATGGGGTCGGGATGATAATCCTCATGCATGGGGATGAGAACACCGGCATAAATGCCTTTTTGTAGGTTCATGCGTTTAGCATAGGCAAAACGTGTTTGATTGCATAGGAGAAAATGAGATCGGCACCGGCCCGTTTGATGCTGAGTAAGCTCTCATAAAAGACCTTTTCTGCATTGAGCCATCCCTGTTTGTGCGCCGCCATCACCATCGCATATTCTCCACTCACGTGGTAGGCTGCGATCGGTCTTTTGGTTTGCTCTCTCAATTTGGCGATTACGTCGAGATAAAGAGTAGCCGGTTTGACCATCAAGATATCTGCCCCCTCTTCCTCATCTAAAGCGGCTTCCACAAGGGCTTCTCTTGAATTGGCCGGGTCCATTTGATAGGTCTTTTTATCGCCAAAGCTGAGATTTACTTGAAGGGCGTCTCTAAAGGGTCCGTAGAGAGCCGAAGCATATTTCGCGCTATAGGCAAGGATCCCGACATTTTGAAACCCTTCTGCATCGAGCGCTTCTCGGATGGCCCCCACTCTTCCATCCATCATGTCGCTCGGCGCGACAAAATCGACTCCGGCTCTTGCCTGCATGAGAGACATTTGGATGAGACACTCGATGGTTGGATCGTTGAGGATTTCTCCCTTTTCATTGGCAAGACCGTCATGGCCATGAATCGTAAAGGGGTCGAGCGCTACATCGGCCATCACGCACAGATTCGGAAGGGCGAATTTGATCTCTCGAATGGCTCTTGCCAAAAGACCATCAGGATTCCAGCTTTCCGTAGCCTCCTCGTTTTTGAGTTTTGGATCGATGATGGGAAAAAGAGCGATCGACAAGATGCCACGAGCATGGAGCTCTTTGGCCTCTTTAATAGCTAAATCAACCGACAACCTTTCTATCCCTGGCATGCTTTCGATGGAAAGGCGTTTTTTCTCTCCTTCAATGACGAAAAGAGGGAGGACCAAGTCTGAAGGAACGAGATGAGTCTCTTGGACCATTTTTCGAATGGCCTCTGATTTTCGATTTCTGCGCAGACGAACGGGAAAAAAATGATCGATCATCGATAATTCCTTGTTTGAAGAAAACATAAATTTACGATAAGCTTCATGTCAATGTATAAAATCTTTATCACATTTGTGCTTTTTCTTTTCGCTTCTTGTTCCTCCTCTCACCATCTCTACAGACTGGCTATTTGCGCTATGTTTAAAGATGAGGCTCCTTGGCTGAAAGAATGGATTACGTATCATAGAAACGTGCTGGGAGTCGATCGCTTCTATTTGTACAACAACGAGAGCAGCGACAACTATTTAGAGATTTTGCAGCCCTATATCGAGGCGGGTGTAGTCGATCTGATCGATTGGGATTCTACAAATCCTAACCATTTGGCTTCCGGCGCCTTTATGGATGCCCCGTGGTCTGCCGCTCAGCTGGGGGCCTACAACGATTGCTTGAAGACAAGAGCGCTCGGCCAAGCCAAATGGGTGGCCATGATCGATGTCGATGAGTTCATCGTACCTGTCAAAGGGGTTAAATCTTTCTACGCTCTTCTAGATCAGGCGGAAAAAAACAAAAAGGGGACCGTTTCTCTACACTGGCGTGTTTTTGGAACATCGGGAGTGGAAGATCTCGAGGAGGGAGAGCTGCTCACCGAAAAGTTGACGTGGCGAGCCAATGATGAACACCCCTGGAATCAACTCGTGAAGAGCATCCATCGTCCAGAGGCTATCGACTTTTGTCTCGTTCACATCGCAGAGACTCTCAAGCCGGGCTTTGGAGCCAGAACCTTTAGACCCGATCAGGTGCGTATCCATCATTATTGGGCCCGGACAGAAAAGTTTTGTGCCGCCAAGAGAAATCAGACCAAAGAAAAAGACCCTGCTTTTTTTGAGGCCTTTCATCAGGTCCAAGACACCACCATTCAGCAGTATTTGTCACAAATTCGATAGATAGGCTTCAGCGAACGATTCGGCTGAGAAGAGTTTGGCTTTGTCACTTTTGAGAAAGGAGCGGATCCTTGCGATATACCCTTCGTATTCCTCACGGGTCATCTTTTTTAAGAAGAGGACCAACTCCTCTTCGTTGGCAAAGCGCCTTCGGTCGATGAAGCAATCCTCGGGGATATAGTCTGTTACATTGCTCGCTCCCCAATAGATTGGCACGACGCCGGCCCCAAAACAATCGAAGATTTTTTCGGTGATGTATCCCTTCACATCCCGCATGTTTTCATAGCAAATTGAGAATTTGTACTCTTTGAGCTTTTCGAGTTTATTGGGAAGAGTTCCTCGCCAATTTTTATAATGATCCTTTTCCCAATGAAAGCCAAAGAGATCAAATTCTCCATCAGATCTATTTTCAAAGAATTCGATGACTTTTTCCCTCATCGAATAGAGCTCCTTCGGATGCTTACTCTTGAGTCTTCGGGCAATCATGACGCAAAACTTTTTCTCGTCAAAAGAGGGGATGTTCTCTGGCATGGCAACGAGCGCTGGATAATGGATTTTGAAAAACTTTTTCCCGTCGACGAGATCGTCGTCCCAAGTAAAAATTTTGCCAAACTGTTCGTGGATTTTGGGGTCGTACAGTTGGGGTTGCGTTGTGGGGGGTTCCCACATGACGAGCACGAGTTTTTCTTGAGGGATTTTTGAAAAATCAAAATGTTTGAGTTTGGGTCCCAAATTCCAAAACATCCAGTAGTTCGTTTCGGGGGGCGCGGGATTTTTTTTAAACCAATACCAACCCCAATCGAGAAAATCCCGAAAATCCTTCACTCCTTTCCAGGTGAGGAGCTGAGGGCGGTAGAGATCGATTTCCCAACACCGGAGATCGATCCCCTTTTCTTTCAATTTCCGGCTGAGGTAGTTCGGAAGAGGAAGATCTTTTTCGTTTCGCTCTTCAAGAGGTGAAATTTCTCCTTTGAAATCCCAGTTCCAGTCGCAAAAGAGCTCAATTTGAGCAGCATGACAGAGCGAAAAGAGAAAAAAAATGAAGAAAAACATAGGGTTATTCTTGCACTCTCAATCAGAATCTGGCAACCTTTTCTTTGGGATCTTTTCTTTCTTTGGAGGTTAAGAGTGCCGCGAGGAGAATTTAGCGAAAGCCAGAGCAAAGTCTTAGAGCACTTTGTCACGAGTACAACGAGCGATATTTTTGTCCTGCGCAATCTTCCCGAAGTGATTAAGGGGGCTCTCTTTTCTCGTTATTCTCGTTCCACCTTGGGATTGAGGACGCTGCTTCTCAAAGAATTTATCCTGAATGAAGACACGGCCTTTTCCTCCATTGTGGGAAAGTTTGATGCCGATCAAAATGGCCAGGCCACGGCCATCCAGAAAGCGCAGAACTTCTACGATCGGATTCTCGATGGATATGGAGATGACTCGATTGGCGAGCTTGGTGGGGCGCACCTCGCCATAGAAAATGTCTCTATGCTCGCTGCCAAAGTGATCGAAGATAATCGGATTGGCGGCTCTCCCTTGGAAAAATCGACTCGCTATATCTATTTTGATCAGAAGGTAAATGGAGAATATCTCTTTTACAAAGAGCCCGTTTTGATGACATCGGCCTATAGAGAGCTCTATCTCGAGGCGTGCAACCATCTCTTTGATACCTACAACAAACTCATCCCTCCCTTAACGACTCTCATTGAGAAAGGGTTTCCCAAAGATCCAAATGTCTCGAAGGGAGCCTATACGGCAGCCCTCAGGGCGAAAGTGCTCGATTGTCTACGCGGTCTTTTGCCCGCAAGCGCTCTGACGAATATGGGGGTTTTTGGCAACGGAAGATTTTTTGAAAGCCTTCTTCAAAAACTCCACTCGCACAATTTAGCGGAAATGCAAGAGATTGGAAAAAAATCTTTCCACGAACTTTCCAAGGTGATTCCCTCTTTCATCCGTAGATCGGATCTTGCCCATCGACACTATCAAGTTTTTGCAAGCTTTAGCGAAAGGGTTCGGGCCGATTTAAGGCAATTTGCCGAATTGCATACGAAAAACGTCCCTTCCTTTTCAAAGCCTGGAGTGCGGCTCATCTCTTACGATTCCGAATCGCCAGCAAAAGTGGCGGGGGCCATGCTGTTTGCCTGTACGCCTGCAGGACTGCAAGAGCTACAAGAATATTGCCGCAATCTTCCAGAAGAAGAGCTGGGCCGGCTTCTCGACATTGCCTGTTTCTCAAGAGAAAATCGGCGCCATAAATCTCCCCGCGCGCTCGAACATGCCAATTTTACTTTTGAAATTCTTGCCGATTTCGGCGTCTATCGAGACTTACATCGCCACCGCATACTGACGCAAGAAAGGCAGTTTCTCTCTTGTCATTTTGATTTTTACACTCCTCCAGAAATCATCGGCACAGACATGGAAGCAGACTATGTTCAGGCGATGGAAAAGGCAAAACTTGCCTATGACACGATCTCTCAAGAACTTCCCGAAGAGGCCCAATATATCGTGCCGATGGCCTACAACGTCCACTGGTATTTCCACGTCAATCTCCGCTCCTTACAGTGGCTCTGTGAACTGCGCTCTCAACCCGCAGGCCATCCGACCTACCGGCTGATCGCCCAAGAGATGGCAAGGCAGGTGAGCACCACGATTCCCGCTTTTGAGCGCTTTTTCAAATTTGTCGATTTTGAAGGATATGAGCTCGGCCGGCTCGACGCAGAGATCAGGCAAGAAGAAAAGCAGAAGTCCAAGATCTAAATAGTTTCACTTAATTCGTTGGTTTTTATATAATTGTTGGTTAAAAAAAGAGGTTTTATGTCTGCTGTAGATTCGGTGTTTGGTAATTGGTCAATCATGAGTTATACTAATGCGCAAACCCAAGTTAAACAAGCGGTGGTAGATAGAGATTCTCGGTCATTGAACCACTATGTGAATGAGCCTTCGTTTGCGTTCTTTATTTATAGCGCACGAGACTTTCAATTGACTTTAGATGATTTAAAATTTGTAGAGGCATCTCTCCCTGAAAATCGCAAACGGGAGGTGTTTTATAATTTAGGAAGGCAATGTGTTAATAAAAAAGATGTACGTGTACTGAGCCTGATTTTGATGGATTTAGGCTACAAAGATCAATTCAGCATACAAGCTCTTCAGAAATGGGTGGATCTCACTGCTGATGCACATGAGATTCAGGAGTGTGTTTTAAATGCGATTGCTAATAGAGTATCTTAAACCATGTTCCGATTGAAGGCAGATTTTCAGCCGACGGGGGATCAGCCCGAGGCCATCGAACGCCTCGTAGCAGGAGTGCGCTCGGGTAAAAAAGCGCAGGTACTTCTTGGGATCACCGGCTCGGGGAAAACCTTCACCATGGCCAATGTCATCCAACAGGCCAATAAGCCAGCTCTCATTTTGGCTCACAACAAAACGCTCGCAGCCCAGCTCTATCAGGAATTTAAGGGATTTTTCCCCGACAATGCGGTGGAGTATTTCGTCTCTTACTACGATTACTATCAGCCAGAAGCCTATATCGCTCGGACCGATACCTACATCGAAAAAGATCTCGCCATCAACGACCGGATCGAGAAGATGCGTCTCAGTGCCACCCGCTCTCTCATTGAGCGCTCCGACGTGATCATCGTCTCTTCGGTCTCGTGTATCTACGGCCTGGGAACGCCCGAGTACTATAGCCAGATGCTCCTCAATCTAGCAGTTAAACAGCAAGTTCGAAGGGATGACATTTTGCTCCATTTGGTCGAATTGCACTACGAAAGGAGCGATTACGATCTTGCGAGGGCTACTTTTCGGGCGCGCGGAGATGTATTAGAGGTAGTCCCCGCCTATGAAGATGATCTGGCCTACCGGATCGAATTTTTTGGCGATGAAATTGAACGGATCAGCGAAATCGATCCGCTCACCGGCAAGGTGCGCAAGCGGCTCGAAAAAATCACCATTTTCCCCGGATCGCACTATGTCACGCCCGAGGCCATTCGGTTTACGGCGATGGAGACCATTCGAAAAGAACTGGCAGAGCGCATCGCCCATTTCCAGAAAGAAAATCGGCTCATCGAAGCTCAACGGATCAAAGAGAGAACGAATTACGATCTCGAGATGATCCGGGAAATTGGCTATTGCAAGGGAGTCGAAAATTACTCGCGCCATTTTAGTGGAAGATTGCCGGGAGATCCCCCACCTTGTCTTCTCGATTATTTCCCAGAGGATTTTCTCTTCTTCATCGACGAATCGCACCAAACGCTTCCACAACTCCACGCCATGTACAATGGCGATCGGGCGAGAAAACAGGCGCTCATCGAATTTGGGTTTCGTCTGCCTTCTGCCTTCGATAATCGGCCTTTGAAATTCGAAGAGACCTATCAGAAATTTCGCCAAGTGCTCTATGTCTCTGCGACTCCCGGAAAATGGGAAGTGGAAGAGGCTGAGGGCGATCTCGTGCAGCAAATCATCCGCCCAACAGGGCTCCTCGATCCAGAAATTGACGTGAGGCCAGCAAACGGGCAAGTCGATGATTGTCTTGAAGAGATCCGCAAAGAAACCGAGCAGGGAGGACGCGTCCTCGTCACAACGCTTACGAAAAAACTCTCCGAAGATCTCTCCAAATACCTCAACGAGATCGGTGTAAAAGCCAAATATCTCCATTCCGATATCGACACTCTCGAGCGGATGCAGATTTTGAAATCGCTCCGCCTCGGCGAATTCGACGTCCTCGTCGGGATCAACCTCCTCCGAGAAGGGCTCGATCTTCCCGAAGTGTCGCTCGTCGTCATTTTAGATGCCGATAAAGAGGGGTTTCTTCGCTCGGAGACGGCCCTCATCCAAACTTGCGGAAGAGCAGCCCGTAACATTCGGGGCCGCGTGATCCTGTATGCCGATAAGCAAACGTCGGCCATTCGGAATACCCTATCGATCACCAAAGAGAGAAGGAGCCTGCAAGAGGCCTACAACCAAAAGCACAACATCACGCCCAGATCGGCCAAACGGGGGGAGATCGCCTCCTTAGAAGAAACCTTTGGGATTCCCGAAAAAGCCCCAGAAAAACCGACAGGGGAAGCGGAGCTCGACGTACAAGATCTCGAAGCCAAGATCAAGGAATGCGCAATCGAAATGCGGCAAGCGGCAAAAGAGCTCCGCTTTGAAGATGCGGCCCGGGCCCGCGATCTCATGCGCTACTACCAAAAACTCGAGATGCTCAAGACCGACCAGGATTGATGTAAGAGGGTGTCTACAAAGTGGGGGTTCGTCGAATTTTTGGATTATTTTGGCCGATTTTCGATTTAAAACTTGGGGGCAATATCGACAGCTGTATATGGCCCCCAAGTTTTGAATCGAAAATCGGCTCAAAAGAACCGAAAAATCGACAGAACCTCACTTTGTAGACACCCTCTAAAGCAGCTTTACTTTATTGCGTAGGCGATGAGATACCAGCCGAGCCACGGTTCCAGATATTTTTCAAGGCGTCGAGGGAGAAAACTCCCGAGTTTATTCAAATGTTCCCGTTTAAAGTGGGCTACTTTGAATTCCACTTTAGAAAAGTCGGCCAACATGTGTTTGAGCTGACGTTTTGTGTAGGTTTTGACTAAAGGCTTTATGTGGATTCCATCTGCCCCGCTCTCCACTCTGGAAAGAAGGCCCCGATAGCCCAATTTTTTTAAATGACCGCCCCGAATCCCCTCAAAGAGAAGGGTCCCTATCAAATGAAAGGCACTATAGGTTCTGTACATAGAAAAGATCAGTTTGCCGCCCGGCTTTAGAACGCGGTAGCACTCCGAGATACAGCGAACGGTATCGGGGGTGTGATGGAGAACTCCATTGGAGTAGACGATGTCAAAAGTGTCGGCAGGAAAGGGAATGTTCGCGGCATCTGCAATCTGGAGATTCGCGTTTTTGTGATGGAGGTGGAAATTTAGCTGAGCTAAGCGGTGGTGTTCTTGTGTGATGTCGATGCCATACACCTCAGCCCCCTCAAAGCTCCAAGTCAGAAGATCGGTCCCCATTCCAAAACCCACCTCTAACACTTTTTTCCCTTTTCCTTCTTGGAAGGGGATTTTCTCTTTTATCCAAGGATTAGAATGTTCATAACGGCTTTTTCGAATGGCCTTGAAAAATTCTAGGGTCTCTTTATTGAGGTTGTTGCTGACATCGGTGCTACCGCAAGGAGTCGTATTCCAATGTTTGGTCGCTTCATGTTTTGTCATTCTGCAATCAATATAAAGCAGCTTTACTTTCATGAAAAGGGGGACTAAAATGGGGGTGTCTAAAGAAGGTGTGCCTTGAATAAGACTCTCTATTACTTAAAACGGGCCGTCACTCTTCCCCCTCATGTCGTAGCCATTAAACTCTTGAGAAAGCTCAAAAACATCTTCAAAGCGAAGAAGAATAGATGGATTGATGAAGCTTTTCCGACCTATGAATTGCAGGCGCCGTCAGAAAAAGGTTTAAGACACTTTATCAAGGCAGTGGATTCTTCTCTATTGCCGAAAGAGGAGATTTTAGAGCTTTGCCAACACTATCTCGAACATGAATTCGATCTATTGGGATCTGGATGGGTCAAAGTTTTTCCAGGCATGGAATGTAAGGGGATTGAAGGGATTAAATATCCCACCTCTAAACGGTTTGGCGTGCAGGGAAAAAATAAAACAGAATCTGAGCGCATTCAAAGAAAGATCTCTAAAGAATACCAGCCGATCGATTGGCAGATCGATTTTAAGTCGGGTTATCGGTGGGATGAAAATATTTGGAGCCAGGACATTCGATACGGCCAATATCCGGGAGCCGATGTCAAAGTGCCTTGGGAACTTGGCCGCATGCAGCATTTGGTGATGCTTGGCTGGGGCTATGCTCTAGAAAAAGATGCCAAGTACCTTTTGGAATTTCAGAATCAGATTCTCGATTTTATGGCCTCCAATCCTCCTCGGTATGGAGTCAATTGGGCTTGCACGATGGATGTGGGAATACGGGTAGCCAATTGGCTTTTTGCCTACGATCTTTTTCGATCCTATGGGGCTCACTTTTCCCCAGAATTCGAAAAACTCTTCATGCGGAGTATTCAGGAGCATGGGAAACATATTTTCCTACATCTGGAATGGGATCCACTCCTGCGCTCCAATCACTATCTGGCCAATATCGCAGGGCTTCTCTTTGTCGCCGTTTATATGAATGATGAGGCTTGGCTCAGTTTTGCTTTACGCGAGTTAAAGGCCGAAGTGGGTTTGCAGTTTCAGGCTGATGGAAGCAATTTTGAGGCATCTACGAGTTATCATCGATTGTCCGCAGAGATGGTCCTCTATGCAACCGCTCTATCTCTAGAAATCGGAGTGGAGTTTCCCGAGGAATTTTTGGATCGGATCCAAAAAATGGCAGATTTTATCCGCGATTTCACAAAACCTGATGGGACGATCTTTCAGTTTGGGGACAATGATAGCGGTAGGTTCATCAAACTCTTCCCCGACGAGCTCAAGATTAAAGCCATTCGTAAATTGAAGAATTTGAATGCAGTCATCCAAGCGCAGCTAGGAAAAAGCGAAGAAAAGGGGGAGCCTCTTTCTCTATACCCAGACTTTGGTCTCTACATCCAAAGGAAAGATCCTTGGGTATTAGCCATTCGATGTGGTTCGATTGGGCAAAAAGGCAACGGAGGGCATGCGCATAATGATCAGCTCTCTTTTGAACTTGCCGTGAGTGGAGTTTCCTGCATCGTCGACCCGGGTACTTATGTATACACCCCTCTTCCCGAAAGAAGACGGCAGTTTCGCTCAGCGGCCATGCACAACACACTCGTGGTTTTAGGCAAGGAACAGAATGAGGATGAGGGCCTTTTTCGCATGAAAGACACATCGCAGGCAAAGGTTTTGCGTTTTGAAGAGGGACTCTTTATGGGAGAGCATCAAGGATTTGGCCTCATCCACCGAAGAACCCTCCACATTCACAAAAGCCATATCGAAGGAATCGATGAATGCGATCTCAATCCGAAAGAGATCCGTTTCCATTTTGCTCCCGGTTGGATTCTCTATCCGATCCATCCTTATGAGGTTGAATGTAGATGTGGGGCTCTTCAAGTTCGAATGACAACCGAACAGGGCATGTTTAAAACAGTAAAAGCCGAAATTTCTAAGGGGTATGGTAGGATCGAGGAGGCAAGAGCCCTTGTTTTAAAATCAGAGGCTAACTGGATCTCATGGCAGATACGAGTTTAGAGACTTGATACTTCTGAATGGCTAGACAGATCATGTAAATTCCAAAAACAATCGATATACTCACCATTCCCGTCACATAGGCCATATAGGGCATTGTTAAAATGCCGGAGAGAGCATAGAAAGAGACGGCCAGTATAAAGGGAAGTATCGATCGGAAAGATGGCTTGACATAGAAAAAAGCCAATACTAAGCCTAAATTTGCAAACACGGCCACACCCACGAGGAGTCTAAAAATTTTTGCCAGGATCGTTTTTAGGACAAATAGGGGGTCGGCTTTGACAAGCTGAAAGCACGCCTTCTTGAGAATTTTTTCATATTCTGGAGAACAATAATGCACATTTGGATCTATGGACGCCGCTTTATGATTGGCAACCGCGTCGCTGTACTCAATGCCATGGGAGTTTTTTAAAAATCCAAACCCGATATAGATACTGTGCCATTTTGGGTGGGCAATCGTGCGTGCGGGGTAAGAAGGTGTTAAAAATTGGTCTCTTTGGTTTTCTAGATATTTGAAGTGAAGATAGGGCAGAGTTGTAAATAAAAGGAGAACTAGGGCACTTCCTATTTTTTCCTTTGAGCGGAGTCTAATGTTGAAAATGAAGCCGGCCAGCAAGAAAAGAAGAACACCTGTCCCTGCATGCAAACGTATCAAGTTACAGTATCCGATGACAATTCCAGACCACACAAGATAGAGAAACCAGAATTTTTCAAATTTGGCTTTTTGCTCATCCCATAAGATATAACAGGGAATTACAGCGCATACAGCGAAGAGGGGCGCGATATATACGTCGGAATAACGAAGAGCAAGAAGAAGATATCCGATGATCACCGCTCTTTGCAGCCAGTTTTTGAATAGGAAAAAGAAGCTGAGAACGGCAAAGGAGACGCTAAGAGCTAAAAGAGAACCTAAGAAAAGATCGGTAGCTCGATCGGCTGTAATTCCCAACCATTTTGCAATCAATGGAATAAAATAATAAATCCCCAAATCATCTGTATAGCCTGCTGGGATATAGGAACCGTTTTCTAGTGCAACTAAAGGGATGTTTGTCGCCTCGAGGCCTTCTAAAGTTTGTTTCAGAACAATTTCCCTGCATTCCATGATTTTCATGGTTACTCTTTGGTTGTCAGGGTGGCGTAAAGGGCTCCGAAAGGTAGTTTCGTCAAAAAAGGTTCGGTAAATCGCAACCATTTAAGTGCTTTAGGATAAAAACAATAGAATTTAGTCTCTGTTTTCCCAAAAGGTTTTGAAAGCTTTGCACTGTACCAGGGACGCATCAGTTTTGCATGTTTATCGATGGGATTTCGTTTGAAAGTGAGAACAGTGAGTGGATTGAGAGGGTTGAGTTCAAATAGAACCAATGTTCCGCCAACTTTTAAAATTCTGAACAGCTCTTGCAGATAGGATTTGTGCTGTTCAAAGGGAATGTGATGAAAAACTCCCGCTGAAAAAATAATATCAAAAAAATCGGTTTTAAAATGCAGTTGGGTAGATTCTTCTGAGCTCAAAGAAAAATGGAGGTGGGGGAATTGCTGGGAAGCTGCTTGGATGCTTTTAGGCGATGGATCCACTCCATATACGCCTGCTTGGGGAAAAGATTGTTGGACAAAATTTGTCATCACCCCATCTCCGCATCCGAAATCTAAGATGCTGATCTTTGAAGAAAGGGGGAGCCATTCAGCCAATTTTTTGGCTTTATATTCTGCAAAATAAGCACTGGTTTCTCCTGAGAGTTTAAGCGCTTGATCACAGTTAGTGCGGTAGTTTTCGATATACTGGTCGAATTCTCGTTTCATCGGCTTTCAACAAAGTCCAGTTCTTTGGAAGAGTCGATCTCTTCGGCAACGACGTAGAGAGGCCTGCCTTTTTGCTGATCGTGGATTCTGCCAATATATTCTCCGAGAAACCAAAGAAGCAAAAATTGGACACCCATGAAGATGTAGATGATCGTTACCAGCCATTTAAAAAGGGGATAATTTACCTGATTGATCAGGGCATCAAAAGTGATATAGAGAAACATAAGCGATCCCGTTGAGATCACAAAGAGTCCTATATAGGCTGCCAATTTTAAGGGAAACATGGAAAAACTCGTCACTCCGTCAAAGGCGAGTTTGAACATTTTCTTCCAGGTGTAGCCAGTTTCCCCCGCAGACCGATTCGGGCGTGCAAAATCGATAAAGGCGTGAGGAAACCCGGTCCATGCCACCATTCCTCGGAAATAACGGGCCTTTTCTCGGCATTGATTTAAGGTAGAGAGAACTTTCCGATCGATCAGGCGAAAATCTCCCACGTTCCGTGGAATTTTTAAATCAGAAATGAGATCTAAAAACCGGTAGTAAAGTTTTGCCGTAAACCGCTTGAGAAAAGAGTCTTTTCGACCGATCCGTCTTGCATAGATAATTTTAAAACCCTCTTCCCATTTATGGAGCATATCCAGAACCAAAGAAGGCGGATCTTGCATGTCGGCATCCATGGTGATTACGGCATCCCCTTCTGCAATATCATACCCAGCCGTGAGAGCCATCTGGTGGCCAAAATTCCGGCTGAAAGCGATCGCTTTAATTCGCGCATCTTTAAGAGAAAGCTCTTTGATCTTCTTCCACGATTGATCCCGACTCCCATCATTTATAAAAATGAGCTCAAAATCGTAGATGGCGTCGAGTTGATTGAAAATGGAAGAGAGTTCTCTATAGACAATGGGAATGTTTTCTTCTTCATTAAAGATAGGGAGAATGAGCGAAATCTTTTTTTTCATTCTTTGAAAGCGTATCTTGGGACATTGGAAAATGTCAACAAAGCCTTTTTTCCTTAGCTGGCACGCCTACATAGGTTTTTTGAGCGGGAACATCTTTGACGACGACAGCGCCTGCGCCAATTACAGCGCCTCGACCAATCTTGCAGCGCTGCTTGATGATCGCGCCGGCACCGATATAAACCCCCTCTTCAATGACCACATTCCCCAAAATTGTAGCCCCTGGCGAGATCGTGCAAAAATCGCCGATAGATGCATCGTGATGGATCGTTGCATTTACATTCAACTTGCAGGCCTTGCCTATTTTTACGTGAGGCAGGATCGTTACACCTCTTTGGATGATGCACCCAAGCCCAAATTGTGCACGAGGAGAAACCGATGCGTGAGGAGATTTAAGAGAGAGAATGTGGGACGATCCGTAATGGGCAAAGAGTCTATTGCGAACGGCAGGAATATCGACTGCTAGGATGATTTTGAAACCACTCGAGGGGTTCCAATCTTCGTCTTTCCCCAAATGAAAGAGCTCTTTTTGATGTGCGAGGGTAGGGGCAAATACCCCTACTAATTCTAGTTCTGGAAGATTTTCGATGAGATCGATGGCATCCCAATCTTCTCCAACGAGGGCAATTTTCGTTTTCATAAAAGCGCAAGTTCTTCTGATAAGATTTTTGGAGTCGGCAAGGGAACGATAAATTCTCCTCTATAGCCCTTTTTCCTCAAATTCAGAGCCAGTTCTTCCGCGATATGCCACGAGTAAAAAAGGACATAATCGGGTTTGTCCTGATAGAGCTTTTTTTCATCGAGAACGGGAACACGGGTCCCAGGAATGTATTTATTGAGCTTATGAGAACCTGATACTTCCATAACCGCATCCACTAAGCCATCATCGAGCCCCACATAGTTGATGAGAGTGCTGGCTCGGGAAGGAGCCCCAATCCCATAGATTTTCTTCCCTCTTGCTTTGATATCGCCAATCAAAGTCAACAGATCGAGCTTAGACTGGATCACCCGGTTCCGGAAAGTTTGGAAGCAGGCGCCATCTGTCAGATGAGCGGCATCTTCTCGCTTTAGGCATTCAGAGACAGAAGGGTCGATTTGGAATTGTCCTTTTCGAGCTGTATAGACGCGAATAGATCCCCCATGAGTGGGGATTCTCTTCACGCGGAAGATCTCCAACCCATGTTGGGTAAAGAGTTTCATCAAACTTCCCAAAGAATAATGGCGCAAGTGTTCGTGATAGATGGTGTCGTATTGAACAGTTTCAATGAGATCTAGAAGATAGTGAGATTCAGAAATAAAAATACCCTCAGGATTGAGAAGATGTACAATTCCTTCGATGATTTCATGGACGTTTTTGATATGGGCGAATACGTTGGCCGCCGTAATGATTTTTGCAGATCCATACTTCGTTCGAATGCGTTGCGCCGATTGAGGACAAAAATAATCTTTTACCATCTCAATACCCTTCGCTTTCGCCACGTCTGCGGCTTGAGACGGCTCAATGCCCAAAACTTTTGGGCCTAAATCCTTAAAAGGAGTCAATAAGGTGCCATCGTTCGCTCCGATATCTATGACGAGATCTGAAGCTGAAAGGCGAAAGAGCTGAGATGCTTCTTGAGCTAAATCTTTGAAGTTTTCGCGCAAAATTCTCGTTGTTCCGCTGAGATAGGGATAAGAATGGGGGAAAAGGATTCTGGGATCTACTTCATAGCCAATTTGCACGAGAGTACACTCTCTACATCTCAATAATTCCAGAGGGAATCGCATTTCCACATTCGGAGAGGTGTTTACGGCGAGCATTTCATTGACAGGGGGAACGTATCCTAGGAAAAGGAGAGATTCCAACTGCTTGCCTCTGCAGCCTTGGCATTGCGTTAGGGGTTTAGAATCGAGAGGGTTCACGAATGTAATCCTACAGGTTGAGTTTGTTTTGAATGATTTTCAATGTGCCACTGGATCACGGAGGGTAGTCCCTGATCTAGGGAGATTTGGGGACTAAATCCAAGAGCTTTGATCTTATCAATGTTGGGACAGCGTCTTTCTGTCGAGCCTTGCTGTAAAGGGCCTTGGATCAGTTGACACTCCCTCCCGAAAGAGCGCACGATTTTTTTCGCTAAATCTGCCACAGTGACTTCCTCGAGATTGCCAATATGGTAGATGTTTAAGTGTTTTCCTTTTTGTAAGAGAAGGAGAATCCCTTCAATCATGTCGTCGATATGAATGAAGGCTCGAGTTTGGCGGCCATCCCCTTGAATTTTGAATGGAAGCGGCCCCGTTGGATGTTCGAGATTTGCATGGATTGTCCGAGTGATGAATTGAGGGATGACATGTTCCCAACCCATAGCAGGACCGTAGACATTGTGGGGACGAAAGAGAATCGCCCGTTTAAAATCGGATCGGCATTGGTTTAGCACCAAGAGTTCAGTGATGATTTTAGAGCCGCCATAAGAGTAGCGGGGATTTAGCACATCTGGAACTGTCAAAGGCTCTGTTTCGTCAGTGGGAATGGTTTTGGGGGTTTGATAGACCTCTGAGCTCGAAGCGACGATCAATTCACCCACATTCTGTTTTTGGCATCCTTCAATGACATTGAGAATGCCTCTCACTCCCACATCGAGCACAAGAGCAGGTTTGGAATAGAAAAATTCCGTTCCATTGACGGCTGCCAGATGGATGACGATATCCATCCCTCGGATCGCCTCAGAAACAACCCCTGCATTTCTGATATCGCCTTGAATGAGATCGATTTGATCTGCTACCTCCATTAACCGGCTGGCTGAAGAGCGAAACCCGTTGTCGAGGACGCGCACAGAATAATCCAGTTGCACGAGTCTATGCACTAGAGAAGCTCCTAAAAAGCCGGTTCCTCCCGTGACGAGAATCTGTTTCTTTTTCAACTAGACTCCTTTGCAAATTTATGACTGCCTAAAGCGATATAGCGGATCTGTTCGGGCAAAGAGAGCTGGTGGCGACTGAAATGATTCCAAAAATCATAGATGATGCCGGGTCCCCCCATTTCTTTAGACCACTTTTCTAAGGGAAGAGAAGAGAAAAATGGATGGTTATTCAAGATCAAGGCCACGTGGGATTGTAAAATCGCCTCACGAGCATCTGTCTTGGGCTGTAAGCCAAAGCCGCGAATCTCTTCTGGGCCTACAACAGGATCAAATCCAAAAAACTCTGCCTTGGGAAAAGCTCTTTTTAACTCTTCGAAAATGGGTTTTGCCGTAGTTCCTCGGATATCATCCGTGGCGGGCCTTCCCTTAAAGGCAATTCCGAGAAGAGAGATCTTCAGCGCCTCTGGAAATTTTGGACTCTTTTTTACGAGATTTTTTAAGAAACGAATGACCTCGTGCGCTTGTTGTTCGTTGACTTTACGAGCTGCTAACGTGATTTCTGGAACAACGCCATATTCCCTCATACTCTCTGCTAAAATATAAGAGTCTTTGGAAAGACAAGGTCCCCCTACAGGCCCAGGACTTGGTAAATCGGTTCTCGAATAGCCAAACCTTCCAACGCTGATGACCTCTTCTGCGCTTAAAGAGGCTGCATCGCAAAGGCGGGCCACTTCATTCGAAAAGCCAAAGATGACATCTCTTTTCGTATTGTCAATGAGTTTGATCATTTCTGCAGTTTCGATGTCACTGACGCGCAAGACTGTCGGAGTTAAAAACTGAAAGATGTGTCCCGCGCGAATGCTTGCCGTAAGGCTTTCAGCCCCAATAACTTGCGGCAAATAGCGGAGCTCTGACATCGCCTGTCCTTCGACAGTTCTCTCTGGGCAAAAGGCTATTTCAAAAGATTTTTTTGTCTCTTTGAGCCTCTCTTTCACGACTAGGCGTGTCGTTCCTAGCTTGACTGTAGAGCGCAAAATGACGAGATCTCCATTTTTGAGTCTTTCGGCAATATCTCGGGTAATATTGTGAATGCTCGTGAGATTGATTTTTTGATTTTCGTCCAGAGGGGTTCCCACGGTAATGATGAATACAGTGGCTTGACAATCTTTGGGAATTTTGCTGAACACTTGTAGCTGCTTGCTCTCGATCACTTTTTTGAGCTGAGTAGATAGGCCTGGTTCAAAAAAATGGGCATTTCCCGATTTCAATTTATGGACCACATCTTCCCGAATTTCTACCCCAGTGACCTGAAAGCCCACTTCGGCCATAACTGTGGCGAGGGTAACTCCTACAAATCCCAGCCCTAAAATGCAGATATTTCGGTCGGGAAAATCGAGGGGTACTTGATGATCGAGGATCGATTTTTTCATGAAATTTTTATCGCTGAGGTTTGATGGATGACTGTAGCTACTTTTTCGATCTCTTCGCGAGTGATCTGGAAAGAGGAGGGCAACCAGAGACCCATTTTGGACACTTGGATCGCATTTTCAAGGCCCTCATCTGAAGATAAATAGGGCTTTTGTCTATGGATAGGAAACCAAAAGGGACGAAAGTCTATCGATTGGCTTTTAAAACTCTCTTCCAATGTAGATCGATTTTCAGAAAGAAGATCTGTCCACTGTCTCGCCTCCCCAGAATCAGAGAAAAGAGGGGGAAGAGTGATGCCTTCACAAGCGCTTAAAGCCTCTTGATACCATCGGTCTCTTCTTTGGAAATGGGCAAGTCTCTCACCAATTTTCTCGAATTGGGCTAAGGCAATTGCTGCTTGGAGGTTTGTGTATTTGAAATTGTAGCCAATGACGGGGTGAAGATCGTCTCCTCCTGTGCCCCCAAATCTTCGGCCCTGATCTTTGAGTTCTTTCAAACGGTGGTAAATTTCAGTGTTGTTAGTGGCGATCATGCCTCCTTGTCCGGAAGAGACCGTTTTATTGGCAGAAAAAGAAAAACATCCTGCGTCGCCAAAAGTGCCCAAATATTTTCCTTTGTATTTCGATCCTAAAGCTTCTGCTGAATCGCAAATCACTTTGAGTCCAAACTCCTTGGCAATCTTTTCAATGGCTTCATAATCGGCGCCCCTTCCGTTGACGTCGACTGGAATGATGGCTTTTGTACGAGGGCCGATTGCTGAGCGAATTCGATCGGGATCAATTGTAAAGCGTACAGGTTCAATATCGACGAGTTTCACTTCAGCGCCTACAAGCCGAACCGCATTGGCTGTTGCGATGAAGGTAAAATCTGGAAGAATGACTTCGTCTCCAGGGCCCACGCCAAGAGCCATCAGGCTCAAGGCAATCGCCACCGTGCCACTCGTCACGGCTACACAGTGCTTACATCCGAGGAATGAGGCAATCGTCCGTTCTAACTCTGTAGTGACTTCCCCATCATTGATATATTGACTTTCGAGGACCTTTAGAACAGCAATTTTTTCTTTTTCATCGAATAAAGGATAAAACCACCGAATCTTTTTCATGTTGCCACTCGTTTTTTTAAAGAAATCCAAAGGTATAAAGTTACACCAACAATTGTTAGTAGACCAATCAAAAAAATCTGAAAAACCGTGGCTGCTAAGACGCCCGACTCTGTGGAAAATCCGCAAGCTTGGAGCACAATGGCAAAAGCAAATTGCATAGTCCCCAAAAAGCCGGGCGGAGAGGGAATGAGAGTGCTCAAAGAAACAGAGCCGATGAGTAGAGCTATTTGAAGGGGGGCAAGTCCACAGCCAATGGCTTTGACTAACGCCCAAAGACTCAATCCTTCAAAAACCCATATGAGAAGGCTCATCGGAAAGAGTTGCCGTCCGACATTTGGAGGAAGATTGCGAAATCCCAATTGGAGACTTAAACATTTTTTTTGAATCCTTGGAAAACGTTTCAATGAGGACTCTAAGTTCAACTTCTTAAAGAAAACGACACCGAGAAGCGCCGTTCCAAAGAGAAAACAGCCCCCCACTAACATAGGGAGCATTTCAGCTCCCTGACCTGCCTTTCTCAAAGACAAAAGCCCTAAGAGTAGACAAAAAAGGACTGTAATTCCATCAGCCGTCCGCTCCAAAATGATGGTGGCAAAGGCGCTTGAGCGGGGGATGGAATACCAGAGTTTGCAGAGATTGGCTCGAAAAAACTCTCCCAGACGAGCAGGGAGAATGACATTCATTGCATATCCAACTATCAAGGTCGTTGCCACTTGTCTGAAAGAGAGAGGAGGGGATAAGAGTTTTTTCCATCTGAAGATGCGAGAACAAAGGGCAGACCCATAAAAGGCAAAGCTTAGGAGAAGGTAGTGAAATTTGAGGGAATGACTCATTGAGAGGAGATGGTTGAGATCCATATTTTTATAGAGCCAGAGGCAAAAGAAGAAACCGATGGCAAGACCTAGGAAAATTTTAAAAAAGCTCATGAGAGTTCCGAGGCCATTTCTAACCTTGGCTTTGGGGAGCGCCATGGTGGGAGCTGCTTAACTCCTTTCGTAAAACACCTTAAATAAGAACGGATCCATGGAATGAGACGCATGGTAGATTGTCCGCCAAAAAGGCGATCGATCGAAACAATGGGGACTTCTCCGATTTTAAGACCCATGACTTGAGCCTCTATAGCCATATCGAAAGCAAAGGACCAGCCAGTTCCAGCATTGTCGAATGAGAAGCGATCAAAAATATCGCGATGAAACATTTTTAGTCCTGTTGTGCAGTCAGAAAGAGCGGTTGCTGTGACCAGATTAAAAAGAGCGTTGGCTGTTCGAGATAAAATATGTTCAATCCATGAACCACCATATCTTTTACCTCCTTTAGCATAACGGGTTCCACTGACAAATTCACATCCCTTTTCCACCAATTCCAACATTTTGGGGATGGCCAAGACGGGTCCAATTTCATCTGCTGCATAGATCATCACGTATTTGCCCTTTGCCCTTTGCATTCCTGCTCGAACTGCATTGAGGGCGCCTTGGCCAAATGGATTTTCTACATGGTTCACATTTTTGAATTTATTCTGAAGCTCCCAAATGACGGGGATCGTGCGATCTGTTGAGTCATCGGTAATGATCAGGAGCTCGTGAGGAAATTCCAATAAAGACTCGAGAACCCTTGCAATCACAGAGATGCTCTCTGGCTCATTTCGGACAGGGATCAATACGGAAAGAAGCACTTTTTCAACATCCATCTTGTTTTGCCCATCTATTGAGCGTTGATAGGTTCGGATCCAAAAAAGGCGCCCAGTATCTCAATTTGTCATTTTTCAATAAATAATTATCTAAAGCGGGCCCAAGCCAGATAAAAGCCATGAATGACAGGAGGATCAGAGCTGTTTTTTTTCGGTAATTCATGATTTTTCGATAGAACCCTGGATCTAGAAGAAGTGCAAAGCTGGCAATGATCAAGCTGATGGTTGGCGCCAGGTAGAATCTGCCAGAGCTTGAATAGAAGAGAAAAAAAATGGGGACATTGAAAAGAATAGGCCAACTGAAGATGAATGTTTGGAAACGTTTGTACTTGAGAGATATGGATAATGTAAGAGGGATGAGCAAATAGAGAGATTTCCATTGAATATTAAACGGGGCAAAAGAAAAAGATTTGAGATAGAAGAGGAGTTTATGAAGAACTACAGAAAAGGTATAGAAAGGATAAGTGGCGCAAAATCGAAAGACCTCTTTGACTGCAAAATCGGACCCCTCTTTAGACTCGACCGGTATTTTCAATTGCTTCATCCACGAGAAATAGGTTTCATCAGAGATTGTCCAAATGAATTTATGAGGCACTTCCCACAACCCCACCATCAGCGAACATCCCACTGAATTTGTGGTCATACAGAACTCGCCAGTCAGAGGAAATTTGAAAAAGGCCCAAGATAATCCGATCGTGAGAGAGAGAGACAGAGGGATAAGCAGATATTTCCATGTTTGAAAATTTTTTCCATACAAAATGAGGGAAAGAAGACCCCAAGCAGGGAGGATGTCTGTTCGAAGGGCAAACCAAGCCGCAAATCCGAAATGCAATAATAGATGGAGTTTAAGGGGGATGACCTCGCTTTTGCCAAAGCGATCCGTCCATAAACATCCGATAGCTGCAAGATATAAGATGAGAGAAGGCATCACAGATTCGATGTAAGTTTGATGGAAATGGTAAGAGAAGAAGGAAATGACGGTTGCAATGATCGCAGCTGTAAGGGGCGTCATAATGCGTAAAGAAGTATAGAAAAAAAACATCAGACTCAAAGAAAAGAACAGAATTTGTAGGCCTATTCCATTGAGAGCCATTTGCAAGAGATTGGATGGATTTCCAGCCAGTGCGAGAAAAAATCCATAGCCTGGCATTCTGCACCAGGGAGGCAAATCACAAATGACAGGCCCTTTACCCTGAAGCACATTGGAAGCCATATAGAGGCCATAATTTAGATTGCAGCCCGGCGATTCTCGAAGTGGCCCTGAGAGTAAATAAGAGCGGATGTCGGAAGACCATTCTGGAGAAAAGTGGATATATAAGTAGGAGAGTTGAGCGGCAATGGCAAAGAGGAAGAAGTAAAAGGGTCCAAAGAGAACGGCAGTTTTTTTGTCTAAGAAACAAAATAGACTCAATGAGGCAATGAGAAAAAATGTTACGGCGAAAATGGCCTTGCACTGACTTTTGCGAGATAGTTCGTGCTCTTTAGGGGCAGATATTTCTGAACGGATAACAGTTGGCTTGGTAAAAACATTCCTAAAGAGATGGACAGTTAAAAGAGACAAACAAAGGATAAGGCCTACTAGACAAAGGCGTGCATACTTCTGAATGAAGGAATGGGTAAGCAATCCAATTTGATTATACATCTATAACCTGTAAGATTTTTCTCGTGTGTTCTTTCCAGCTGTAGCGGGTGATTACCTCTTCTCTTGCGTTTTTGCCCATCTCTTTTCGTAAATCTGGTTGATCAATTAGAGTCTTCATGGCCAAAACTAGGCTGTCGACATCTCCTGGCTTTACGAGATAGGCGGAGTGTTTGTGTTCTAAAATTTCCCCAATTTGGTCTAGATCTGATGCGATGATCCCTTTTCCCATGGCCATGTATTCAAAGAGTTTGGTGGGAGAGCCGAAAAAGGGGGTTCCATCTGCATTGGGAATTTGAGGAGAAATCAAAATGTCGCAAGCAGCGAGATATGGGGGCCCTTCTTCTTGAGGGATGGAACCTGTAAAAAAGCAAAAATCAAAACACTTTGCTTTTTCAAGGATTTGCCTGGAAAGGGGCTGTTTCGGCCCATTTCCGATCATGAGGAGGCGCACCTTTTTTTTATATTCGGGAAATTGATGGAGCAATTTTGCAAAAGCCTCAGCCAGAACTTCAGCTCCATGCCAGGCCCCAAATGTGCCGATAAATCCGATAAGGGTCCAGTCGCCAGGTCCAAAGAGTTGCCGCACTTTAGAACCATCCACATCAGGGTGATATTTTTCTGGATTGACCCCATTTGGATTGACCAGAATTTTATTCGAATCGATTCCTTTACGGACCAATTCGGTTTTTAAGGGTTTACTGACCACGACGATCCAATCGGCCGCTTTTAGATTGAGGGTTTCGATTTTTTCGGCAATGTCCTCGAATTGAAGAGGTGATCCCCAGTTCCGATTGACCCAAATTTCGGAGCCGTTGAATTCCAAAATCAGAGGGATTTTGAGCGTTTGGGCTAATTGGACTCCTGAAAAATTGTTGATGCTGTAGCGCTGGTAGATGAAAGAGGGCTTTTTGTTTTTGAGAATTTGAAGCGCCTGAGCAGTAAAGGTAGCGGTGTATTGTAAAGGGGGCAGTTCCCTAAAATCCCAATACACATCGCCGGGTTCAATGATATGTGTCTCAATAGAAGGATCAACGGTGGGGATACGGTCCGATGTAAGGAAAATAGGAGGATGGGTCAATTCTTTTAAGTGGTTTAGGACTCCGGCAATGTGTCCTACAGATCCTCCTGCTTGCAGTCCAAAGAAAAAATCGGTTCGTAGATAAATGGGGTTTCCTTTTTGAAGGGAATTCTTTTTTAAATTTGCCGATAAATGGAGGACCTCTCGTTCTATTTTTTTGATGATAGCTCTTCTTTTAAAGGAACTTTCTACCCATTTTTTAAACAGTTTGAAGAGGAAGGGGATGTCTATTCTTTCGACATGGCCCTTAGCGTCTTTTCTAAAGGTTTTGCCTCTGGATAAAGCCCACACGAGGAGTGAGGAGAGAAAGGGGCTGTATACATATTTCAAATCTGAAGTGATGAGTTCTACACTTTTATAGCGAAAGAGGTGTTTGAAGATTTTCCCAGAACGGATCCAGGACCTAAATTCTTCGAAGGCGATCTGATTTTTTTCGCTTCCTTGAGGGAAAGATCGGTAAACAGTGAGCTTTGTCATAGGACGTGCCCAGCATAGCTGTAAAGAAAAGTTCCAGTCAATTGTTGTTTCTTAAAGGGAAAGGTTTTAAAATGTCCCTTCCTAAAAATGAGGTAACTTATGATGGCAACCCTTTTCTCGACTCTTTTACTGGCTAGCTCTTCTCTACAGGTGCTTGTGGACAACGGACTCGATACACCGGAAGGAAGAACCTATTTTCTGACTGAACGCTTGAGCCCTTATGTCGCAAGAGCGGATGAACTCAATCAGGAAATCATTTCCCTATCTGAAGAGGTGACCCAAAAGATGGCCGTTTTGAGTGAAATGCTCTCCACATTGCATTTGGCGCTCCACATCGATGGAGATTTACAACAGATGGACGACATTTTGAATAGCGATGAGTTGACAGCAGGGCAGCAAGCAGTTATTGATCGTGTGGCTGAGATCTGCAAAAACGTAAATAATTAAAAATAAGGAGTCCCATGGCGCAACATATCCTTCCCCCTCTTTTAACCGGTCCTACCCAAGCATGTTGGATCACTCATGAGTTTGGAGGGGATGATACCCCAAATCAGACAGAAAAATATGAGGGGAATCAAGAGGCGCGTATGAAGATCGTACAAGCGCTCGGTGGGGGAGAGGCCGTAGGAGCTATTCCTAGAATTGCCTATCCGATCTTAGTGGAGCCAAACTATTTAGAGAAAGTTTGTAGAAGAGTTTCGTCAGATCCAAAAGCTCCTGCAGAACGAATTATGCTACCTGCTACGGGGCACATGAATGAGTTGGAAAAGGTTCAGTTTCCTCCGAATACTTCGATCTTGCAGACGGAAGACCCGGCTGGACGAAAGGCTGTCGTAGTGTGGTTAGTCGACAAAAGAACTGGCCAATTGCGAGTGGAAGTGATTTTCCAAAGGTATCGGGAAACGTGCATTATGCCTCCTTGCGTACAGGACGGGCGCACATGGCTTTCCAAAGTATTGGTACCTAATGGTGATGGGAATGTTGAACCCGTCGCCGCCGCACTCGCGCAAGTCATCCAAGGCGTCCACCCTAGATGGGCCCTGAGAGCTTAGCCGCTTCTATCAAAACGGGGTCTTTTCGATATCGAAGGTAGAGAAAACTGATGAGGAACATCAGGGCATAACCAAGGGTTGAAGAGATCGCGATTGCTTGTACACCCCAGATTTTAACCCACTGATGATTCAGGGAGATTTTTATGAGTAAGACAGCGAGTGGGGAAAAAATGGAGACCAAAGGGAGCCCGATAGAACCAAAGTAACTGCTGTAAAGAGAAACCATAGAGAGGAACACCATCCCCGGTAAAAGACAGCGAAAGATCGGGATCGCCGGGGAATAGGCTTGCCCATAGACGAGATAGATCACCGGTTTTGCCAGGAAAAATAGACAGATCGCTATAAATGTCGTACCGAGAAAGACAAAAAGGGCTGTTTTCTTCAGATAATTTAGTTTTTTGGATTCGCTCTCCATTGCTGATAATTTGGGAAAAAGCAAAGTGGCTATCGTGATCGGAAACATCGAAATAATCTCGATGGCGCTATTTGCAACAGAGTAATAGCCCGTCTGCTCAAAATCTAAATAATATTTTACAAATAGAATGTCGCATTTGGTGACAAAAAAGGCAAAGAAGCACGAGAGATAGACTCTCAATGCATAGGAAAGGCTATTTTTCAAAAGGATGACAGAAAAATAGGGGTTTCCAGGCAGAGCTTTTTTGATTCTATGAAAAATATAGAAAAGGGAAAAGGTCATCGATAGGTAATTCACAAAAAATAAAAGGCTGAGGTTTTTCAACCCAGATAAAATGAGGGGCACGACTAGGAGAAAATGAAAGACCCGATAGAGAATTTCAGATTTGTTAAACGCTTTGACTTCATGGATACCCAGTAAGATATTTTGAAAGAGCATGGATGTAAGGCCCAAGGGGATCCAGAAAATCGTTAAATAGAGAAGAGTTCCTTCAATGTGCTCAATGCCGCCGTAGAAATGGCAAAAAAGCCAGGCCATCAGGGAGCAAAAGAATCCGAGGATGAGGGAAGTTGCGAGAGTGTTTCCAACGACAGCTGGAAGGATTTTGGGATCTTTCGCTACAAAATAGGTATTTGCTGAGTGGAGGCCTAAATTCCCAAACTGCATGCCGATCATACTGATCGTCATCGCCACGGCATAGATCCCCCGCAACTCAGGCCCAAGAGCCCTTGAAATCAAAATGGCTGAAAGAAAATTGATCCCCAAAAGGAAAACTTGCGTCAAAAAAGTCTGGATGATCTTTTGGATAAAATCAGAATGGACAAGACGCATTTATCGCACAAATTCCTTCCACCAAAGGGCTAGGTTAAAGAGATACCAGATTTGAGGTCCGTGCCCCCCTTCGAAATAGCGTAAAACTTCTTGGAAATCGAGAAAGTCGGTTTCCTGGCAAAAAGACTCGAGCTCCTCCCGCATGCGGGGCCCCAATTTGTCGTAAAGCCACTCATAGACCGGCACGCCGAACCCCTGTTTGGGTCTGTCGATGAGCTCATCGGGAATCACGCCTCGTACCGCTTTCTTGAGGATATATTTGCTGATCCCATCTTTTGTCTTGATCGATTGGGGAATGCTCATGGCCAGTTCCACAAATTTGTGATCGAGAAAGGGAACTCTGCCCTCTAATGAAACTCCCATGCTCATCTTGTCGACACGCATGAGGAGCAGTTCGGGAAGGCGTAGATTGAGATCGCTATAACTCATCCAGTTGAGAGGCGATTTTTCCCAGGCTTTGGCTTGGAAGCGCTTATAGATCGGCTCGATCGCTTGCCAGGAGGTGAGGTCTTTAAATTTTTCTTTGAGTCTCGGAGAAAGGAGCCGTTTTTTCTGGGCTTCGGTGAAGCCTTCCGCGCCGCTCCAGAAGATGGGCTGGTCTAAAGAGCCTCTTCGGAGTCTTTCGTAGTGCATCGAGGTCTTTTTCCCGAGTCGCTCGATCGCTCGCAGCCCTAATTTCTTCATAAAATTGGGAATGGGCCAGTTGTCCATATTCTGGAGTTTGAGAGCGGTTTTCCAGCTCGGATAGCCCCAAAAGAGCTCATCCGACCCCTCTCCGACTTGGGCAACGACGATGCCATGGTCGCGTGCGAGCTTTGAGACGTAATAAACGGGAACGCAGACGGGATCTGCAATGGGCTCATCTTGCAGATGGGTCATGCGGGGAAGAAATTCGAGGAGATCGTCCACAGTCAAGAGCCGTTCGTGATAGATCGCTCCAACTCTTTCGGCCATCTTTTTGGCAAAGTGGAGCTCATTTTGATAGGACTGATAGTTTCCCCGATAACCGATGCTAAACGTTTTGATGGTTTCCCCTTCGCCAAAAAGGGCTGCATTGGTGCTCGAATCGATCCCCCCTGAAAGAAAAATCCCCACAGGGACATCGCTGATCTTTCGAAGTTGCACCGATGTTTTGAGTTCTTGCAGCAGCTTTTCTGCAATTTCCTCTTCGGAAGCATGCGTTAAAGGCTTTGTGTGATCCCAGACATCCCAGTAGCGCCTTTCGAGAATGGTTCCCTCTTCTTGGACGCGGAGCCAGGTTCCTGGGGGGAGTTTTTTGATCCCATCAAAAAGAGTTTGAGGAGCAGGTGTTGTGAGGAAGGAGAGATAGTGATAAAGAGCCTCTTCGTGAACGACCCTTTTTTGATCGGGATCTTGCAAAAGGGCTTTGATCTCGGAAGCAAAAGTGATCCTTCCGTCGTGGATGCTATAGTAAAGAGGTTTGACGCCAATCCGATCTCGGACGAGCCAGAGCTCGCGTGTTCTTGCATCCCAGATGGCAATCGCGAACATGCCCCGGAATTTATGGACACAATCGATCCCCCATTCTTCATAAGCGTGCAGGATCATTTCGGTATCGGAATGGTCCGTTTTCCATGGATAATGGAGCAATTCTTTGCGAATCTCTGCGTGGTTGTAGATCTCTCCATTGAAAACCAGATGAACGGTATTTTGCGCATTCGACATCGGTTGATTTGCGCTCTCTGTAAGATCGAGGATCGCCAGCCTCCGAAACCCTAGTCCCACTTTCCGATCCTCGGAGATCCAGATTCCCTCTCCGTCGGGTCCGCGGTGTTTTAGAGTATCGATCATCGCTTGGATATAGGGGCACTCGATGCGAAAAGAACCTCCCTTAAAGACTAGCGCTCCACTCAATCCACACATCGTTCCTCAATTGTAAAGCTGCTTTACATTTTATTTTTTCAACATCGTTTCGACGAGGAAGGCAATTTCCATCGCTTGCACCTGCTGCCAGAGAGGAATCGGCCAGGGGCCTCCTTCTCGGATCGCTTTGGCAAAGGCGAGAAGCTCCTCTTTTTGCCCCTTTTCGGGAATCGAACTCTCTATTTTTGGAGAAGACAAGAGCTTATAGTCATTGAGAACGATCACTTTCCCATCGACAAAGACTTCGAGCTGCTCTTTGGGATAATCTTTCGAGCCCAAAGAAGTGTAGGTCAAGCTAGCGATCGATCCATCGCGAAAAGTCATCGTTGCGATGAAATTATCTTTTATCTCAGAAGGAATCGATTGGGCATCGACCCGAACGATCTCTGAGTGAGTCAAATAGGTGAAGAGATCGTAAATGTGGCAAGCCTCCCCGATATTGCGCCCTCCGCCCTCTTCTCCATGCACCCAGTGCTCGGGAGGAAGATAGCCGGCATTCATGCGGTAGTTGAGGATCATGGGAGAGCTCCGTTTTTGTACCGTTTGAAAGAGCTTTTCCGCATATTTTGAAAACCGACGGTTCGTTCCCGTCAAGAGCATGGGAGCATTTGGCGTAGAGGCATAAAAGTCGAGAATCTGCTCTAACTCTTCGGGATTTAGAGCGAGCGGTTTTTCTACGAGTACCTGTTTACCGGCTTTGAGAGCTTCCAGGGCAAGCGAGGTGTGAAGGTGATGCCGCGTTGCGATTAGAACTGCATCGATGTTGGGATCGTTCAGCACTTCTCTATAATCGGTTGCCGCGTAACTAGCTCCAAATTGTCTGGCAACGGCGGTGGCGTTGTGGCCTGAGCGGCTCACGATGGCCCGTAAATGGTACTCTTTGAGCGATTGAAGGTTCGGCAGATGCATTTCCTTCGCAAAGCCGCCGGCGCCAATGAGAGCGATTTGGATTTGGTCTTTATGCGCTGTTTTTGCACTTGGATTCAGCACTACTTTTTTCGAAGGCGCCAAAGGGGGATAAGAGAGGAGAACGAGGAGGGGTTTGGGGATGGTTTCATTGAGAGTTTTGTAGGCGTTTGCCGCCTCTTCGGCGAGGAAAATAGAGTGGATCAGGGGAGCTATTTGGACTTTTTTCTCGGAGATGAGACGTAAGTACTCTTCCATATTTCTATTTTCTGTCCATCGGACGTAGCCAATCGGATAATCCAAACCCTTTTCTTCATAGCGGTCGTCATAGCGGCCTGGGCCGTACGAGGTCGAGATGAGGAAATCGATCTCTTTTTGATAGAAATCAGATCGTTTTAAATTGAGCCCGACATCTCCGATGAGAACGACCCGCCCCTTTTTGCGGCAGAGTTTAAAAGCGGTTGAGACAATCTCGCTCGATTCACTTGCCGCCGTGATGATGACGCCGTCGACCTCTTTGGGAAGGGCTGTTTGGGCGCCAAAACGCTCTGCTATCCCTAAGCGGTTTGGGTCGAGATCCATGCCGATGGCTTTGCAGCCATTCGCAAGGAGTATTTGCACGGTGATTTGCCCTAAAATTCCAAGTCCTATAACGGCAAACGTCTCTCCGAGAGTGGGCTCTGCCCTGCGAATCCCTTGCAGGGCAATCGCTCCGAGGGCAATGGTACTCGCTTCGGCAAATCCCACATTTGAAGGAATGGGTGTGAGCAGATTTTCTGGAACTTGGATGATTTCTGCGTGATGGGCAAACTGGGCTCCCGCGCAGGCAACTCTCGTCGCAGTTCCTTCGATAAAACCTGCTGCCGAATAACCGGTCGGAGATCCTGAGTTCAATTTACCTTGAATGAGGCTTTTTGTTTTGGAAAAGCCTTTGGTGGCGAGCATTTTGAATGCTTTTTTGAGTTTGTCTGGTTGGGTAAGAGCCTTTTTCCAAAGGGGCATTCCCATTTGTTTGAGTCCGCTCAATTCTGTCCCAGTTGAAATGCAGGAGTGCGAGACCCGGATGATCTGATAACCGGGTTCGGGTGTCGGGTCTGGAACCTCTTCGAGAAGGATGTTTCCCTGTTTCATCAAGACCTGTTTCATGCGAACATTCCCCTGGTATCTAGGATTTCTTTTCCTTTGAGAATTGACCGATCCATTTGGCCAAACTTGCGGTGGTTTACGAGTACAACTACGACATCTGCCTGTTTTATCGCCTCTTCCATTGAGACCATTTTCACATGGGGAAAATCCAAACATTTGGGCAAGGTGTCTAAGTGGGGTTCTACGATCATCAAAGGTAGGGATTCTTTGGCTAAATGCTCGGCAATTTCTAGAGCGGGACTTTCCCGAATGTCATCGATGTCGGCTTTGAAAGAGAGCCCGAGACAGGCTATTTTTGGTTTTTTGAATTTTTTGAGTTTTTCTTTGATTTGAGCGAGCACATGGCGCGGCTTGCTGTCGTTCACTTCGCGTGCTCCTCGGATGAGACGGGCGAGATGGGGGGCGGAGTCGACGATGAACCAGGGATCCACGGCAATGCAGTGGCCGCCGACACCAGGTCCTGGTTGTAAAATATTCACTCTCGGATGCCGATTGGCCAGGCGAATGAGTTCCCAGACGTTGATGTGGAGGTGCTCGCAAATGAGAGAAAGTTCATTGGCAAAAGCGATGTTTACATCGCGGAAAGAATTTTCGGTGAGCTTGGTCATTTCCGCCGTGCGTGCATCGGTTGTGAGGCACTCTCCTTTCACAAAGATCTGGTAGAGCTGTTTGGCTCTTTCAGCGCTTTTTGGATTGAGGCCGCCGATAATCCGATCATTGCCGACGATTTCTCGCAAAATATGACCGGGAAGAACTCTTTCTGGGCAGTAGGCGATATCGAGATCGATCGGAGGAAGCCACTCTTTGAGCTTTTCGGTAGTCCCCACAGGAGAGGTCGACTCGAGAATGATGAGATTGCCTGGCTCGAGAACCGGGGCGATCGATTTGGCGGCCGCTTCAATATAGGAAAGATCGGGTTTATGCCCTTCTTTAAAGGGAGTGGGAACTGCGATGATAAAACAGTGCGCCTTTTCGGGTTTTAAAACGGCTCGCAACTTGCCATTCATGACTGCGGAATGGACCATGGCTTCGAGATCGGGTTCGACGATATGAATCTTTCCCTGATTGATCGTTTCAACCGCTGTTTTATTGACGTCTACGCCAACGACCTCGATACCATGAGTTGCTAAAATGGCAGCGGTGGGAAGTCCAATATAGCCGAGGCCAATCACCGAGACTCTTTTAAACGGATACTGCATGGTTTTCCAAAATATGTTGAATGATCCTCTTTGCAGCATGGCCATCTCCATAAGGGTTGTGCGCTTGGGCCATTTGCTGATATTCGCCTGAATTTTCTAGCAGTTTTTCGATTTCTCTCACAATGGTTTCCTCATCTGTTCCGACGAGTTTCGCAGTTCCAGCAGCAAGAGCTTCGGGTCTTTCTGTTACTTCACGCATGACGAGAACCGGTTTTCCCAGGGAAGGGGCCTCTTCTTGCACACCGCCTGAATCGGTGAGGATAAGATAGGATAGTTTCATTAAAAATACAAAAGTTATGTAGTCAACCGGCTCCATGAGATGGATATTTTTGGACCCACCCAAGATCGATTTCACAGGTGCTTGTACATGGGGATTGAGATGGACGGGATAGACAATTTGGACATCCGATCTTTTTGAAATAGTCTCAATAGCTCTACAGATGGATTGGAATCCTTCTCCGAAATTTTCTCTCCGATGCCCCGTGACGAGAATGAGTTTTTTCCTCGGATCCAAAAATTCCAATTTTGGCTCAGAGCTGTGTTGTAGCGTGTAGAAAAGGGCATCGATGACCGTATTGCCCGTTACAAAGATACGATCTGAGGGGACTCCCTCTTTCAAGAGATTCATTTTGGAAAGTTCTGTAGGAGCAAAATGAAGGCTTGCCAAGGAACTGATCAATTTGCGATTCATCTCTTCGGGCCATGGGCTGTAGATATCGCCCGTTCTGAGGCCAGCTTCCACATGTCCAACCGGGATTTTTTCGTAAAAAGCAGCAAGCGCTCCTGCCATGGCGGAAGAAGTATCCCCCTGAACGAGGAGAAGGTCGGGTTTGACCCTCTTTAAAACCTCTTTGAGGTGGGTCAAAATCGAAGTGGTGATTTCTGTTAAACTTTGTCCCGGTTTCATGATATTCAAATCGAAATCGGCTCGCAGTTGAAAGAGATCCATACATTGATCGAGCATGTGCCGATGTTGAGCCGTGACGCAAATGAGAGATTGAATCTCTTTCCTCTCTTCTAGGTGTTTGAGGATAGGCGCCATTTTGATGGTTTCAGGACGTGTGCCAAAAACGGAGAGAATTTTCATCCTTTTTCTCCTAAAAATTCAAGCAGTTGCTGGGCCCTCGTAGACCAATCGAGCTTTGCTGCGAACCTACGCACCCGCTCCGGATTTTTCTCTTCAAGAGCCAAGAGGAGATGTTCTTTGAACTCTTCGGGTGTATTGGAAAGATAGGCGGGGGATTGGATATTTTCGAGTTCTTGCCATCTCGTAGAGACGACGGGGAGTCCTGAGGCCATATATTCGTAGAGTTTTAAGGGATTTACGTTGTGGATGAGATCTGGATACTGTTTGACATCAAAGGGAATCCAGCCCACGTCGGCAAATTGCAAGTAGCCGGGAATCTCGGAATAGGGTCTTGGTCCTAAAAAATGCATATTTTTGAGAGGCTTGATCCGGTTTTCTTTAACGGGGCCGATGAAGACAAAGGAAATTTGGGGAAGCTCTTTCGCGATTTTTTCGACGAGCGCGAAATCGAACCAATATTCGATCGCTCCCACATACACGATGATTGGTTTCGGGATCGCAGCATATTCAGGAGGTTTTTCTCTTTGGTTGATAAAATGGGCAAGAGGCACGCCATTGGGGAGGTGTTGAATCCTCTTTGCTTTTCCCTCAATGGAATCGGCGAGAGTTTTGGCTGTACAGACGACGAGATCGACCTCTCGAATCAATTCCTCTTCCAACTTTTGAAAAGTTGGGGTCGTGGTTTTGAACCCTGTATGCTGATCGACTCTCCGGTAGACCGTGTGGCGTGCTCTAATAGAGGATTTCCAAAAGGATTGAAGAGGAGAGTCGAAGTAGAGGATATCCACCTCGCCAAAGCCCTTCTCTTTCGCTTTTCCGATCACAGAGGGGAAGGTGAGTTCGTGCCAGTGGCGATAGATCCATTCCGATCGAAAGAGGGGGCGATTTTGTGGGGGCAAAAGAGTTCCTGGTACGTAGGCCCATAGCAGGTCTTGGTGCAAGCCCCCAGAGCGGTATAGACCAAATCGATCTTTGAAAGAGTGGCTTCCCAGAATATGGAAAGGGGAAATGGGATTGGAAACGAAGGCGACTTGCCATCCGAGTTTTAAAAACTCTCGAGCGAGGTGATGGCTTCCCACCTGAAAGACAGAATTCCACGCATTAGAAGCTGCCATGAGGATTTTTTTTGGCATCATGCATCAACTATACCACAACACGAGTTTCAGATAACAAATAAGAAACAGGAAATAAGAAGATGTAATTCTACATGTCGGGGACAAAGCGGATACACCCCGAAACGGGGCCCCGCTTCGGGGTGTATCCGCTTTGTCCCCGACATGTAGAATTACTTCCCCTTTCTTCTTCCCTTATTTGGATTTAGCGGGTTTTTAGGCCGCTGACTTCGGTGACGATTGCGTGATGATCGGAGAGTGCTGTTCTGGTGTTGTAGGTTTCATCAAAGCTTCTGATGAGATGAGAGTCAATCAGCCGAACGCCCTTTTCAACGACGGGAAAGGTTCTGTGATCTTGCTCGGGATGCCTCTTGAAAACGGAAATGAAATCGCTCGATTCTTCTTGCCCTTCAAAGACAGGCGCCCATTGATTGACAAGAGCGTCAGAATGGGTGGGCTCTATATCGAGATAGCTGTGGAAGAGATAGTTCGAGAGGAAGGCCCCCTCTTCTAGACTGTCGCGATCGACATTCAAGCTGCCCACAAAAAGAGTTGGGATGGCGATTTTTTCCCGAGCAAGCGCATCGATGGTTTGAGCAAGTTGATTCATTCGGATCTCTTGCCCATTTTTCCCAGGAGAAAGTTGCGTGATCAAGATGCGAGCGCAAGGCTTTTTAGAGCTTTCATCCGCTTTGATTTCGAGAGCTTCAAAGCCCCTCTTTACCTTCTCGTCGGTTTGGGTAAAATCGGTGTGCGAATAGCGGTGCACAGGACATTTGGTGATCACCATGACACCACTTTCATTGCCCAAGATACTGGCCCCTAAATGGGTATAAAAGTGGGCGAATCTCTCCTCCAGACGGCTGATGAGCGCTTCAATGAGATGCGGATCGTAAATTTCCTGGAGTACGAGCACGTCGGGATCTTCTTGCAAGATGGCATCGACAATCCGGTCGATGCGAGATTCCCAATGAATCACTCCTCCTTCTGCGTAGTGTAGGCCCCCTCCATGTCCCCGGATGTTCCATTCGAGGATTTTGGCATGCCCATTTTCAATTCGCTTCTCTGGAGCTTTCCCACGTATGTGAGTGAATCCATTTTTTTGAAAATAATAGCCGAGACTTCTGGAGGCGAGAGAGCCTACGCTCAAGATAGCAGCGCCTAGACCAATGTAAATTCCTGCAAAGAACAAACTGAGAGCTGTTCCGAGAACAATGAGAAGACGGACTCCGATTTCGGCAGTTTTACTCGACGCATTGTCGAATTTATTGGGGTCGATCGGTGCAATCAAACGCCCTCCCAACCAACCATAGGTTGCAGAAAACACGCTGGCAAGCCCTGCCGCTGCGTTGAAAAACTTGCGGTCTAGCTCTAAATCATCTAAGTCTGTCATGCAAGATACCTCTTATTGAAATTGAGGCATCATGTCATAAACTTTTTTTTATACACAAGTGAATTGAAAAATTGGGAATATGGCAAGGAGGCGCCCTGAATTTGGGCCAGTTAAAAACCGATGAAGGCGGCAACGGCACGCCAGTCGACCGTTCCGACAACGAGGCCAAAAGCCGAGAGCTGGCAAGCGCGCCAGTTGACCTCTTCTTGATAGAGCCTTTGCCCCCAGGCGTTGGTCAAAATGATCCCGACAACGGAGAAGATTGGATAGATGATCGCATTTTCAATCGGACTTGCAGCTTGTGCTGCTGCGAGAAGGAAAAAAGTGACGAGAAAATTGGTAAAACCTCCTGCAAGGCCATAGAGGACTTCTCCTTTCTTAGGAGCCCTTCTTTCGCTTTTGTAAAAAAGAATCGTTTGGATGATTCCCGAAGTCAAAAACATGAAGGGAACAAAACATTCGGATTGGATGAGATCTTTAGAAAAGAAAGGAAAGAGATCGGCGGGCCGTGCTGGATTGAGAAGAAGAGCTCGATACTGGTAGAGGACGAGGATGAAAACATGAAAGAGAAACATGAGGGAAGAAAAAAGAAGCCAGCGGTTCATCTCTTTCATTCCTTGCAGTCCTCTTCCAGCCCAAAAAAGGCCAAAGAGAACAAGAGCGCATCCCATAGCGTGCACCAATTTAAACTCATAGCCAAGAGCTGTGCCAAAGAGGATCGCCATCACAATTCCAGGAATGACAGTTGCTGAATTTAAAATGGCAAACGTAAAACCAGGAGGACCTTTTTCCAGCGCTTTTCCCAAAAAAAAGAGCATGATGCAGAGGAGAATGCCAGCCAGGGTGCCGAGAAGAGCGGCTGGGAGGTTAACGGAGTAGTCGCCCGTTCGAACGGGGCCGAAGAGATAGGCTGCGAAGAGAGCAGAGAGCATTTGAAAGACAAAATAACCCTTTGTATTTCCCCCTACGTCAAGGCTTTTTCTCGCGGTCAAGTTCGTGAGAGGCATGAAGAGACCAGCGAATAGAGCAAATAAAAGTCCCATAAAAAAAATCCTATTTCAGGATAACGGATGGGCGAATATTCGCATAGTGCGTATAATCAAATCGAACTCAACGGCGGTGTATATGCGCATTTTTTGGATTCTCTTTTTGGCCCTCCCCTGTCTTTCTCGAGCGGAAAGCGAGGAAGAGGCCCTCTTCTTGCGTCGGATCGCCGACTTTTGGCAAGAAGGAGAATACCAGATCGCAAAGACGCAGATGGAAGAATTCATCGTCGATTATCCAGAAAGCCCCTTTTCCGATGCTCTTTGCGCAGCGCTTGGCGATCTCTTTTTACGGGACAAGAATTTTTCGAGCGCCCTCAACTACTATTCGCAAGTGCAGTCTCCCGAATTCTTGCAAAAAATTTTTTTGAACCGGATGCAGTGTCTCTACGAGATGCAGTGGTATGCCACCTTGGCCGATGAATGCGAAGCCTATCTCAGCGCTCATTCCGATATCCACGTTACCTATTTTCTCGCAATCGCTCTCTATCAACAGTGCATCAACGCCTCCAAAGAGACCGACCAGTTCCTCAAACTGGCAGAGAGGGCCAAGCCCTATTTCGAAACTCTTTACAAGAGTGAATTATCTCAAGAGATAGCTCAAGGATATGCTCATCTATCTTGTCTTCTCAAAGACTACGCGAAGGCAACCGAAGTTTACTTCGATTTAGCGGAAAAAAATCCCTCTTTAGAAGAGGAGATGCTCTTTCAGGTGGCTCTCATTCAATCTGAATACGACAAGACGCTCGCTCTGGAAACTTTTGATAAGATTGGCCAAATGGGAAAAAACAGAGCCAAAGAGGCGGTTTTCAATCGGATGGTTCTCGCCTTTGAGCTCGGACGTTTCGAAGAATTGGCAAGTCCCGATTTGCTCCAGCAAATGCCGAAGGATCGATTGGGAATTGCTCGGCTGTTTTTAGGACGAAGTCTTTTGCAGCTTAAGCGCTATGAAGAGGCAGTTCAAGAATTGAAAGCTTATCTAGAGCAAGCTCCTGTCTCTGAAACTTTCTTCGCCGCGCTTTTGAGTCTTCTCGACGCCTCCTACCAAGCAGGCGATTTAGCCTCTTTGGATGAGGCCATCCATCAATTGATGGTGCACGATCCGCAAAATTCAGAATTGCCCAAAGCCTACCTTTCTCGAGCGCAGCTTTTGAAGCGCGCTGAGAGGTTTCAAGAAGCTGAAAAAGAGCTCGAAGAGCTCTTGGCCACTTTCCCCGAATTCCCGCAAAAAGCTCAAGTGCTCTTTGAGCTCACGCATCTCGATTTCAAGGCCAAAAAATGGGAAGAGTGCTACAAAAAGGGCCTTCAATTCTTAGCAGTTTTTAAAGACCATGAGCTATCCCCTTTTGTCTGGAGATATTTTGTCTCCTCTTCTGCAGAAATGGCGATGCAAAAACCGGAGCATAAACAGCAGCTCTTATCCGATTTAACGGCCTTTTTGCATCTTCCCCTGAAAGAGGAAGAAAAGAATGAGTGGGAACTCTTGCTTGCCAAGACCCACTACGAGCTAGGGCAATACGAGAGCGCCATGGAGTGTCTCAAATCTCAAAATACCCCGAATGCCTCCTTGCTTCTCGCTCTTTGTCATCGCGATGGCCACCATGATACGCAAGCATTTTGTAAATTGGCAGAAGAGGCCATTTCTAGGGAAGCGAACCTAGTCGATTTGGGAAAACTCCACGCTTCTTTGTATAACGCTTATCTCGAATTGTCGAATCCAGACAAAGCAGCGGAACATCTCTATGAAGCTTTCATGGCAAAGGCAGAACTCAAACTAGAGAATCTGCTCTGGCTTGCCGATTTACACTACCAGCGCCTTCTCGAAGATGAGGGGAATTTCATTTTAGCTGCGCGAACGGCTACTCTTTTGGAAAAGTGCAGGAAAGATGCGTATTTTGAACCCATTACCTGTAAATTGGCAAGAGTCTATTCTCTCCTGGGAAAGATCGAGGAAGCAATTACCCTCATCGAGTCTCTTTCGTCACTGAGTCCAGAGGCAGAGCTCATCTTGGCAGAAAATTACATCAAAAAGGGCATTCTTGATCGGGCAGAACCTCTATTGGATGCGATCTTGAAACAATATGGGACGGGAAGAACTCCCATTGCTGCAGAGGCAGCGCTCGTAGGAGCTCGTCTAAAACTCTCAAAACCCGATCCCAATTTCGGAGAAATCGCAACGCAATTGAAAAATCTCGTTCTCCAGAAGAATTTTGAAGGAGAGCCCCTGTATCTCGAAGCGGCTCTTGAGTATGTCGCCCTTGCAGCGCAAGATAACCCGGCCAAGAAAATAACTCTTTTACAAAAGACAAAAGAAGATTTTGAGGAACGGGGAGATCTTCTCTCGAAAGACTACCATGCTGCAAGAGAAAAGCTCCCGCGTAAAAATCTCCTCTATCAGGGGTACATGAAATTGATCGATGCAGAAATTGCCTTAAACGAGGCCAAAATCCATCCGCATCTTCAAAAAGACTTGAGGGCAAAATCCAAAGATCTTTTACTCCAGATTATGAAAACACCCGCTGCGTCCTCTTTGAAGGAGCGGGCGCAAAAACTGCTGGCTGATGAAACATAAAAACATTCTATCTGCTTGCTTTGGTCTCTCTCTATTTTTACATGGGATGGCCCTTTTTTGTTTTCAAAAATACTCTCTTTGGTTTTCTTCCTCGCAAACAGCACTGGTAGATGATCACTGGCTAGAATTCGTCGATAAAAAAGAGCGGGATCAGATTTTGAAATCGACTTTTGATCCGATGGAAAAGACAGAAGAGGCCGATTTAGCTTTAAAGCCGATTCAGGAAGAGCTCGCTTCGCTCCCGATTGTCCCGAAAAGAAAACAGGAAGAGGACGAGCCGAAAAATTCTCTCTTTTTTCAATGGACGATGCCCTATAAAGAGCCTCTCTTATCGACCTCGGTCTTGCCCACTTTTTCGATGCCAAATCAATCTTTTAATCTGCTCGAACATTTGCCCAAAGATCTCATTGTTCCTGCCCCTCCCCAACCAAAAGCTCCGATGTTTCTTCCTCTGCCTACGAAAACGAGTCTGGAATTGAGTACAAAAGCGCCCAAATTTGAAGAAGCCCCTTCCCATTTGATTGTCTATTCAGACAAACTTGAATTCGATTTACCAGAAAAAAAGAAAAAAACCTCTTATTCGATCCCTCTCCCCAACCTTCCCAAGCTTCCTAGCCTTGAGGATCTCGAAACCTCCTCCTATTCCGATTCTTTTGATGCCGATCTCGTATTTTTGCCCAAAGAGGGGAAAGGATATCTCTTTGCTCTGACACTGATTCCGAGACCCGATCTCAAGTTACCGAAACTCAAGCAGCACATCACTTTTTTAATCGATCGTTCTAACTCGATTCAAGAGAGCCGTCTCTTTGTTACGAAGCAAGCGATTCACAAGGCGCTTTCTGAGCTGAGCCCAGATGATACGTTCAATATCATTGCCTTCGATAGCAAGACCGATAAATTGTCTCCCCATTATCTGCCCTGTACGGGCAAATCCTTTGCCCTTGCCGAAGAATTTTTGGGAAAAATTCAGCTGGGGAGTTTTTTTGCCTCTAGCGATCTGTATAAACCGCTCTTTCTCACAGTTCCTGGATCGATCGGGCAAGGTGAGGTTCACACGGCCATTCTCTTAACAGATGGAGAGACGCTAGACAAAAAAGGGGTTCAACAAGCCCTTTTTTCTGATTGGACAGCCTACAACTCTGGGAAAGTGTCTCTCTTTGCCATCACGATGAACGATGCTCATGCAGCCAAGCTCGATGCGATCACCGCTTTAAATAGGGGAAAACTGATTTCTGTCCCCACAAATCGGGGAATGAAGAGAAGGCTGCTCAAGCTGTTGAAAACGATCCAGCACCCCATTGCCAAAAACATTTCTTGTCATGCGATTAGCAAATCTCCTGCCTGTAAAATTGCTCTCTTCCCAAAATCTTCTCAAATGCCCAATCTCTATCTCGACCAACCCTATGTCATTTTAGGAGAGATCGATTCTCTAGACGATTTCATTCTCTTTATTCAGGGGCGTCTCAAAGATCGGTGGCTCAACATCAAAAAAACCGTTTCTTTCCTCAATGCCCGAAAGGCAAGTCCTTCGCTCAAGCAAGAACTTGCCCTTCAAAAGGCTTACCATCTCTACGAAAACTATCTCCAGGATCACAATCCCAAACATCTCGCTGAAGCAAAAACTCTTCTCGACCCTTACGATTTTCAAGTGGCCTTCTGATGGGACTTCGCATCATAGCTGGCGCATTTAAGGGACGCATTCTCAAAGCTCCAAAAGGCCAAGCGACGCGGCCAACTCAAGGGATGCTGCGCGCAGCGGTTTTCAACATCTGCCAAAATGAGATTGAAAACTCCCGTTTTCTCGATCTCTTTGCGGGAAGTGGAGCTATGGGGCTAGAGGCTTTGAGTAGAGGGGCCAAATGGGCCACGTTCGTGGAAGAGAGCCGTTTGGCTATTTCCTGTATCCGGGAGAATATCGCATTTCTTCAAGTTGAGAAAAAAGCGGAGCTTCTTGCCATGGATGCAAAAAGGGCCCTTTCACTTCTTGCCAAAAAAGAGATGCAGTTCGATCTGATCTATGTCGATCCCCCTTATGACGCATCCATTGATCTCGCGCCCATCGTCCCTTTACTGGCGCCAGAGGGAACGCTCTTTTTAGAAGAGAGATTCAATCCAAAAAAATCCCAGCCCCTCTCCATTCCCGGCCTTCAATGCAAGACCTTGCGAAAGTTTGGAACGGCTCTTTTATCTATTTTAGTTAGAAGTGAGCTTCTTTAATCGCTTGCCAGCCTCTAGGGAACCAAGCTTTGCAGCTTCTTGGTAAAACTCAATTGCCTGGAGAATGTCTTTCACTGTCCCCGCTTCTCCCTTTTCATAATACCAGCCTTAGAGCATTGATTAATTGATAAAGAGGGGGTTATATAAAAATGCTGACCAATAAAATCTTTATTCCGTTAAAATGGATGAGAGGTGAATTTATGAGAAAAAAGATCGCACTTTTGATGTTCGCTATTCTTACGGCCTGTACCCAGTCATCTAAGGATCAAACTGGAATGGACCAAAAAACGGCCCCCTCTTCGGGCTGTGATGGAAGCTGTTGCCCCCACAAATGTACAAGACCAGAAAATAAATAGACTGACTTGGGCAGGCTAAAAAGCCTGCCCAAGAATTTAAGGATAAGGAAGGAATCCTATTTTTTTGGCTTTTGTGGAGCTTGTTGTGGTTTTTTTTGATCTTGTGCTTTATTCGCTGGGGTTGCGGGTTTTACTGGGGCAGAAGGTTGTTTCATGTTCATTGTTTTTTTTCTCCTAGTTGATATGCGATTTTACATCGCACTTTCCAATCTACTCCTTTTTTTCAAAAAGAAAAGAAAAATCTGATTGAAAATATACAAGTGGCTAAAAATCAACCCCTTGTGGAAATAAAAAACAGGGTTAACGAAGAGTTTTCAGGAGCTCTCCCTCTTCATAATAGGTCACTGTCATAGAGCCATCTTTCCCAAATTTGCGCTTTTCGCCTTCGAGTTTGTCATAGGCGAATGTCTCTTCTAGAAGCGGGCTTCCATCTTCATAGAATTTGAGGAAACGGCCGTGGCGCATGCCATCTAAATAGTCAGCTTCAAAGGTCAAGATCCCTTCTGCGTTCCAGCTCTGGGCAGTGCCATTCAGCTTGTCTTTAGAGTAGGGGAAAATAGAGGCCACTTCTCCATTTTCATGATAGGTGATTTCATCTCCCTCTTTGAGATCGTCGACGAAGGAGGTTGTTCGATGGATAGATCCATTGGGAAAATACTGGGTCATGAGTCCATTTTTTTTGTCGTTTTGGAATTCAATCGTGATGGAGATTTTTGCCTGGTTGGCAAAAATTTTGGCGAATCCCTCTTTTTTTCCAGCGATGTAAGGGGTTTCGGCGATTTTTTTGCCCTGCTCAGAGTATTCCACGACAAGGCCCTCGATGAGATCGTTCTCAAAAGGTGTTTCGATGGCTTTGATTTTTTCTCCTTTTTGATTGGGAGGGTAGTAAAGAGTTTGGATCCCATTTTTGAGGTGGTTGTGATAGGTTGCAACGACTTCGCGCCCATCTGTGGTTCTCTCAAAATAGGTCCCTTCGAGCCTACCCGCTTGATAGTTGGCTTCTTGGATGAGGATTCCTTCAGGGTTAAATATCTGTTTTTTCCCCTCTAAGAGGCCGTGGTTGTGAGAGCACAGGGCCTGGATTTTCCCATTTTGATGGTAGCTCTTCTCTTCTCCGTGCAGTTTCCCTTCTTCATCAAAGTGGAAGAGCTGCGCAAGTCTTTCTTCATCTTTTTGAGTGGGGCTTGATTTGGGATAATAAATCCTCTGTTCCCCGACCGGTTTTCCCTCTTTGAAAAGCTGCACAGATTGCAAAGAACCGTCTGGATACCACACCAGCATTTCCCCTTCGAAAAGATCATTTTTGAAGGTGGCGATGCGTTCGGGCTTTCCATCTTTATAAAAAGCTTTGTGGATCCCCTCTTTTTTCCCATGATCGAATTGCAGGCGAGTCTTGATCTGATCTTTTCCCCACCAGGTCAATACAGTTCCCTGCGCGATGTCATTTTCAAAAAGAGCTTCTAGGAGAAGATCCCCTTGATCGCTCCATTCTCTTTGCCATCCCTGTTTGAGTCCTAGTGCAAACTCAGAGCGGGCTTTGAGCTGCCCATTCTCGAACCATTCACTCTGTATGCCATCGGGAAGGTCCTCTTGAAAGTAGGCATCGAGTTTGGGATTTCCATTGGGAAACCACTCTCCCAGCTGCCCCTCTTTGGATCCCTTTGAAAAATGGAGCTTGCGAGCGAGAATCCCGTTTTCGTGCCATTCTTCATGAAGTCCATCTCGTACACTTTCTGGATTGTAATGAGAAGAGGCTTTCAGCTGACCCGATTCATAGTACTCTTTTTGATCCCCCACCCATTTCCCTAGCGAATAGTTATATTCGACCTTGGGATTTCCATTGTCGTACCATTCAAAGTAGGGCCCTTCCAATTGGTCGTTAGTGGCGAGAAACTGGCGGATTTTGATCCCCTGATCGTTGTACTCACAAATAGGCTGGCTGAGATTTCCCGAAGCATCGAATTCTGCCGTGTAGGCAAGGGTCCCATTGGGGTGGTTGCGCCAGTGTTTCCCTGTGGCAATCCCACCTTGGAAAAGTCCTTCACCGAGAAGCTGACCCTCTTCGCTAAAAAACTGTTCTTTGCCCTCTTTTTTCCCATTTTTATAGTTCACGCGATAGCTCTCTTGGCCATTGGAATGATAACGGGTATGGAGCCCTGTAGGCTTTCCCTTTTTAAAATTGAGAGCTTCGACGATATTGCGCGCCTCATCGTAGACGATGAGAGCTGGATTTTTACCATCTCCATTCAGCTCGCCTCGATCAAAGATGCGCTGGATGTTCAAGCCCCCGGAAGGGAACCAGTTCAGAGCCGTTCCATGGAGTTTGCCCTCAGAATGTGGAAAGAGAGAAGCTCTATTTCCGTTCGGATGATACTGGACCACCTCTCCTTCAAGAGAGCCATTTTCATAAAATCCCTCTTCTTTGAGAGAGCCATCCTCATGATAAGTGAGAGCGGGCCCTGAAAGGATTCCATTCACATAGGCGAGCTCGTTTTGGATCTGACCATTTTTGTAAAATGTCTTGAAGCTCCCCTCGAGAAGGCCAAATTGAAACTGAGAGAATTGCACCAATTCTCCATCTACGGAAAAATCGAGCCTGACTCCATGAGGAACCAGCGTCGATTTCCACTGCTGGGCCGCTTCTGTCTCTTCTTCGACTCGGGTTACATCCATTTGGGATCTGGTCTGGTTATTCTCATAGAAAAGATGTTGTTGAACGGGACGCTCGCCGTCGACTGTGGGTTCGTAGAAGACAACCGATTGGGGGATGCCATTGGGATGAGTTTTTTCAATTTCGAATCTCCAATTGGGCTGTCTTGGTTTCAGAGATAGGAGGAAAGGGGTCAAGTTTTTTTGGTCTCCGAAGATGGGAAACATTCCGGAAAAAACAAGGGCCAGAACCATCAAAAATTTTTTCATAACGCACCGTATTCTTAAGAGATCCAAGCCTAGGACAAACAGATTATTTTCTCAAGAGCGAATCTACAAGATGAACTTTCATTAGCCTAGTTACTCTCTTTTATTATCCTGCCGTGAGCGAAAGCGAACGATCCTGCCGGCGCTTTAGCGCCGATCCTGTTAAAATATATAGAAAACAGGGTCTGCTCGAAACGAGCAGGCAGGATCGCTCACTTTGTTCGCGGCAGGATAAAAAACAAAGAAGATTTTATTTTTCTCCTCTACTCCTTTCAAAGAGCTGAGCCAAATTCCACTCGTTTTTGTGAGAATCGAGGGAAAAAGAGAGTGTACCTTCGGGAGAGGTGTGGCCGTTGGCATAGAAATAAAACACCAACAAGTCCTGCACTTTTTGCTGGTCGAGCGCGATCTCCATTTTCGCAAGGTGAAAAGGAGAGAATTTGTGACTCTTGGCTTCGTCGCACTGCAGAAAAAAAACCCACCCAGAATTCTCTTTTCTCAACACCCCTTCCCAGTCGGTCTCTGTTGCCATGGCCATTTTTTGGATACCTCTCATCCTTGTCCGCAGACACTCGATTTCAGAGGTGAATTTTTTCCTCTCGATGGTCCCCTTCATCTTGTAACTGATCACACCGCTTGCGAGAAGAATCAGCATAAGGGCGATCATGATCTCGAGAAGGGTAAATGCCCTACGTTTAGTCATTCGGAGAAGTCACTTCAAAATCCTGTTTATCTTCCAGATATTTGACGGTATATTTCATGCCCCATCCATCGTACATGACTTTGTCGGGATCCACCGCCAATCCCAACTTTTTCAAGTAATGGTCTGGGTTTTCTTCCAGTTTTTTCCCTGAGGTTCCTTCTTCTAGGCAAATCAAGAGATAATCGTGGAGCCGCTCTTTCCCCTGCTTTGTCTTGAACTGCCTTCCCTTGTTCAAGGATCCCTTCATATTGTATCCAATGGCGCCGCCAATCAGAGTGATGAGTAAGATCACGATCATGACCTCAATCAGAGTGAGTGTCCGTTTTTTCATACATTCTCCATTAACCTGTTGCAAAAGAGCTTACATCGGTCATGGGCAAAAGTACAGATAAGAGAACAAAGCCGATGACAGCACCGAGAATGAGAAGTAAAATAGGCTGGGCAAGCGAGGCAAAGCGGGTTAGTGTCTTTTCTAATTCTTCTTCGTAGATCTGAGCAATCTGCTGCATCATGAAAGGCAATTTCCCCCCCTCTTCGGCAATGGCAATCATGCGGGGAATGAGGGGAGGAATGAGTGGATGGTTTTCAAAAGTCTTGTGAATCGATTCCCCTTGAGCAATTTTCTCTTCCGCCTGCGCCACAACAGCTTCGAGCGGCGGATGCCCCATCACCCGTCTTGCCTGATCAAAGGCCTGGATGAGAGGTAAAGACCCCTCTAAAAGAGTGGCTGTCGATCGGAAAAATCGGACAAATGCGAGTTTGGCAAAAAAATCTCTTAAGAAAGGGAGTTTTAGACAAAAGGAAGACATCTTTTCTTTCCAACGCTTTGAAAGGAATGAAAAGCAGCCCACCAGGATCAGCGTGGCGAATAAAATGGCGAGAATCCCTTTGGACTCGCAAGCAAATTGGCTGGCTGTAAAGACGATTTGGGTGAAAGGATGGAGGTCTCTGCCTTCAAAGAGCTCGCGCAAGGAGGGAATCACGTAAAAGAGAAGAGTGGAGAGGATGAAAAGGCAAAAACCGCTTAAGAAAGCGGGATACAGGAGGGCAGAAAGGATCTGTTTGCGTACCTGGAGCTGACGGTGGAGGAGGCTAGCCAGTTCGCTGAGAGCCAAGTGGAGACTCCCCGTTTTTTCACTATTTGCCACCATAGAAACGTAGAGCAAATCAAATGTTTTGGGATGGCGGGATAAACTCTCTGAAAACGAAAAACCGCTACGAACATGATCGGAGAGATCGAGAAGGAGTTTATGAGATTTTTGTCCTCGGTATTTTTCTTCCAGCGCCGAAAGTGCCTCAAAGAGAGGCAATCCCGCACTGAGCAAACGGGCAATTTCTCGGGTGAGGTTGAGAACATCCTCTTTTTTGAGCTTGAGCTGGATCTGTTTTGAGCTCAGGGCTTTGATCTCTAAGACGGCAATCTGTCTTCGAATCAACTTCAGTTTTGCGTCTTGTAAACTCTCGGCATCAATGGCCCTCTTGATTTTTTTCCCCGATTCGGAGACTGCGGTATACTCAAACAAGGGCATTTATAGATCCCCTTGATCGATGCGAGTCACTCTCAAGAGTTCTGTGCTTGTCGTGATTCCTTGACGAACGAGTTCGACCCCCTGTTCAAAGAGCGTTTCCATCCCTTCGGCTAAAGCCATTTTTCTCAGCTCTTGAGCATCTTGACTCTTCAGCACCTGGGATTTGAGTTTGCTCCCCACTAGCATGAGTTCATAAATGGCATGTCTTCCCTTATAGCCGGTCTGAAAGCAGTTTGCGCAACCCTCTCCCCGATAAAACAGATCGGTTTTTTTAAGATGTAGATCTTTGCACTCTTTTTCAGAAGGAGCGTACTCCTTCTTGCAGTGTGGGCAGATTTGCCGCACGAGTCTTTGTGCAAGCACTCCGAGAATGGAGGAGGCAAGGAGATAGGGCTCAATGCTCATATCGGCAAGGCGGGTCAGCGCCGACGGGGCATCGTTTGTGTGAAGAGTGCTCAGGACCAAGTGACCCGTGAGAGAGGCTTGGATGGCAATTTCGGCGGTCTCTTTGTCGCGGATCTCGCCGATCATGATCACGTCGGGGTCCTGACGCAAGATATGGCGTAAGCCCTTGGCAAAAGTGAGCTCGATTTTTGGGTTGACGTTCATCTGGGAAATTCCGGCCAGTTTGTATTCTACTGGATCTTCAATCGTGAGGATGTTGATTTCTTGGGCTTTGATCTCGCCGATTGCGCTATAAAGAGTGGTCGTTTTTCCACTTCCGGTGGGTCCTGTTACGAGAACGATCCCTTCTGGCATTTGGGTAAGCCTTCGAAAGGATTGGAGCATATTTAGACTCATCCCGATGCGATCTAGGCCGAAAAGGACGTTTCCCTTATCCAAAATTCTCAAGACAATCCGCTCTCCATGAACAGTGGGAAGGGTGCTGACGCGAAAATCGATCTCTCTTCCCCCGTGTCGCAGCTTGAGGCGGCCGTCTTGAGGGAGACGGTGTTCTGCGATATCCATTTTGGCCATGACTTTGATGCGGGTGAGGATTTGAATCTGATATTCTCGAGAAGGGGTGTGCCTCTTTTGCAAGCAGCCATCGATCCGGTAGCGGATAGAAAGTCCCTCTTCAGTTGGCTCGAAGTGCACATCGGAGGCTCCTTGCTGAATCGCCTCGAGCAAGATCGCGTTGACCATGCGAATCACTGGATTTTGCCCCGTTCGCTCTAAGAGATCGTATCCTTCTAGCGTCTCTTTTTCTTCTGTTTTTTCCCCCGTTTGTAGGTTGGAAAAGAGCTGTTTGGTCTCTCCCTCTTTTTGGTGGTAACACCGCTCGATGGCCATTTCGATCATGGAATGGGGACAGTAGATGGGATGAATCGGCTTTTTTAAGAGGAGTCTCAGCTCTTCTAAGGCTTCTAAGTCAAGAGGATCGGCAACGGCAACAGTCACACCCTCCTCGTCTTGATCGATCGGCAAGAGTTTTCTTTGCTTGGCTAAACTGTAGGGAACAATCGAAATTTGATCCTGCACGAAGGGAAACGAAAGGATCTCTTCGACGACTCTCAATCCAAATTTTTCTGCGAGAAGTTGATTCTCATCCATGATCCCCCCAAGGAAATTGCATGATGAAATTCTTAACACTGCATGCATAAGAGTAAGAAACAGGATGCGCATGATCGACAAAGTCGGCAGGATTAACAAGATAAACACCCTGTAATCCTACGCATCCTGCCCGATCCTCCCGCGAAGCGGATCCTGTTTTTCTTTTCAACGAATTGATCATACAATCATCCTGAAGATCTCTCTCACATATCGAAGAGGAGTTTTAGACTTTGGTTGAAGAGTTTTTTTCGCTCGTAGTTTTTGGCTTCATCGAGACATTTTAAAAATTCGGGAATATCTCCCGCCCGAAGGGCATATTCTTCCTGCCGAATCGAGCGCAAATCTTCAATGGGATCTTTGATGATCCGCGGAGTGATGAAGATGAACATTTCTGTACTGATGTCTCTTGCTCTCGAGGTGCCAAAGAGTTTTCCAATGCCGGGAATATCTCCGAGGAAGGGGATTTTTTCTCTCGTATCTTCTTCGATCTGCTGTCTCAGCCCGCCTAAAATGATCGTTTCGCCATCGGCAACGCGCACCTGATTTTTGATGTTGCGTCTCGTCACGGGAGGACGATTGTCTGAAGAGATGATTTTGGTCGAGTCGAACTCGAGATCGGTTTCGAGAGAAACAAAACTGGGTCCCCCCTCTTCATCGGGGAGGTGGACGGTTGGAGTGAGGTTGATCGTGATCCCGTATTGCGCGCGAGTGTAAGAGTCTTGGATAACCGTTCCCGTGGGAGTGTTAAAAGGAAAAGCCCCGTTATTGATCGAAATCTCTTCTACGATGGCAATTTGTGCAGGAGTCTGGTTGATGGCGAGTATAGAAGGATTGGCTTTGATCCGCACATCTTCTTGAGCCAAGAGGAAGTTGAATTTCATGTCGGCTGCTGGGAAATCGCCGCTCGGCTTACTGAAAATGAAGGAGAGAAGACCGTTAGTAAAATGGCCCTTTTCATTGGTTGCCGTGTAGGAGACAGATGTCTCTTTTTTGCCGCTGGAATTGGTTCCGATCTGGAGGAGGCTAAAGCCCGTTTCTCGGTTGTCTCGGAATTTTTTCTCGATCAGCATCACATCGAGCTGCACCATCCGCTTCGGAACATCGAGCTTTTTCAAAAGGGCTTTGATTTTGGGAAGCTCTTCTCGACGAACTACCATGAGAATGGAGGTCGTTTTGGTATCGACGATGAAGTTGCCAAAGCTCGTTTTTTGATCTTTATCAAACACAGCTGGTTGTATGAAAGGCCCTGTAGCGGGAAGGACCGGATTATAGCCAGGTCCTGGATAGAGATAGGGCAAAGGATTGGGACTTTCTAATGCGGCTGGAGGGACAAGCGGAGTTGGAGGGGGCTGCACAATAGGAGGGGGCGAATTGGAGAGATCGGGGACATTTTTCCTCTCAAATCCAGAGCCCATCAAGGAGTCGTAAACCTGGGATAAAACTTGCGCCACATCTTCTGGATTGGAGTGCTTGCAGGTGTGCCAGTAGATGACTTTTTCTCCGGGATCTTCGAGTTGCGATTCCATGTCCATCAAAATTTTTTGCGCTCTTTCTACAGTCTCATTTTCCCCTATGAGAACAAGCCCTTGCGGAACCATCATTGTCGTGAGCTCATCGGCCCCTGATGGGTAGTAACTGGGCCGATTTTTAGAGCTTTGATCGGAAAAGACCGCCTTCAAAATCTTCTCGGCATCTGCCGTTGCCATTTTAAAGAGAGAGACAATCCGAACGACTTTGCCCTGATTTTGCTCCCAAACTGCATGGTAGAGACCCAAGAGCTTTTCGATTGTGTCTTTGGCCGATACAATCGCGATTTTCACGCCGATCGCCTGGATCATCGTCTGTTTTGGATCGGAAAATCGCTCAAAAAACGATTGGACCGATTTGAGCTGCTCAGGAGGCGGAGAGAAGACGTAGAAGAGACGGGCATGCCCCGAAAAGAGGGGAAGATCGGTTTCTTTGGCCACGACGGCTTCAATGGCCGAAGGGTCGAGTTTTAAAATGTAAAGCTGCTTTACAAAGGGGTTCAACCTCTTGACTCCGACTCCATTTTGAGCCAAGATCATCTCGATCATTTCGCTCCAAGATTCATGGGGAAGGGGAATGCCCGAAAAGAGGCTGATTTTCATGCCGCTGAGCTCTGGAGGAATGACATAGAGAAAATCGTTTCCTCCATATTCCATGATGAGCTGCGAAAGAGTCGTTTCTCCAACATCCCAAAGAGCGTAAGGTTCATCGCTACGTGCGATTTCATCGGCGGAAGCCTTTCTCCACTTTTCCTCTAAATTTCTGATCTTTTCCCGCATCGAGCGCACATCGCCCAATAGCTCTTGGAATTCGGCTTCGCGTCCCTCATTTTTTGCAAGATCTCGCACCTCTTCAAATCTCTCTTGGAGCTCTGTTTTGAGTTTTCCGAGGGAATCGTTAAAGCTTTGCGCGCCCTCTACATCGGAGCGGAAAGGTTCTTCTGCAAAGAGAGTGAGGGCGAGCGCGAAGATCCAAAACCCTTTCACGGTTTTCTCCTGCTCTTGCGGCCTTGCGCTTGCATCTCAATGGAAACGACTTGAGTTCTCCCCGGATTGAAGAGTCGCCCTTGGATCATTTTCTGCCCTTGTTTTTGAGAAATTTGTTCTAGAATAAACAAATCACCGAACAGTTTCCCATTTAAAAAAGCATCTCGCTCCTCTTTTTTTCGCAAAATCTTCCAACGCCCTGCCGTTTTCAAGACCCAGTCCCCTATTTTCAGGACCATACACTGCTTTTCGATCGTGCAGCTGATCTGTTTTTCAGAGCGGACGCGGATGGAAGAAAAGAGATCTTCTCCTTTCATTTTGAAAGGAGGACCCGAATTGAGCCCCAATCCAATTCTCGTATGTCCATTCTGATCCCACCCTTCTAAGACGAGAAGTTTGGGACTTACAGACTGAATCCGAGCAATGGGAACATCTCGATCTAAGGTCAGAGATTTTTGCCATTTTCCTTCCTTCCAAACGAGAAAATCGCCTTCTCGAAGCTCCAAGAGCTCAGAGAGTTCGATTCTCTCACTCGATTCATAGGATCCGCGGAATAGATCTTGTCCCCACCATTTGGCCTCAGCGAGTAGGCGCAAGGGGGAGCCTTCTGGGAATTCTTGAGGATTTTGGAGAGGACAATCTTGACCGGTGAATAAAAAGTGCCCCGCCTCCATTTTCTCCCCTTCTGGAGAAGAAATCCAAACTCTGGCCTCCATCTTTCCGTCTCCGAGAGAGTTGAGCTCTATCCAGAATAAAGAGGATTCCTTCGCAAAGTGGAGCTCATCTCCTTGATGCTCTAAGTCGATCCTGCAAGGAAGAGCAACCCGTTGAGATTCCCCTGACTGTTTCAATCGCACGAGCAGTCTTTGATGCTGCACGCTCCCGTCCGGTCTTGGTGGATCGAGAGAAAAGGTCATTTTCCCCTGTAGATCAGGAATCGAAAATCCATAAGAGGAAGGATCTAGAGAGAGAGAGAAAGTGTAAGGCTCTGGATTTGAGTAGATCAGCTGTTTTTCGAAGAGAGGGGGAGGTTCCATTTTCTCTATCTTCCACAGAGTCAAGAACAAAAAAATACAAAACGCAGTCAATAGAAGAGAACCTATCCAGACGATTCTTTCTGGGTGGAAATGCACAAGTGTTTGGCGCGGAATTTCCTTCAACATAAAACAAAAGTATGGATTGATGAACCTTAAAAATCAATCAACTAAGAAGGGGTTGTAAATTAATGTAATAATGGGTTAAATAAAGCTTAGAGGGAATCTATGTCCCAAGATGATCTTGGGGATAGAAACGAGGAGACAATCATGGTGAAGAAGTTGATGGATAAGATCAAAGAGGGCGTTTCCGTTCAGGAAGTGGAGGATTTTGCCCGTAAGTATACGACAGAAGTCTTCTCTGTTCTGGCCATTGCCATCGGTTCTATCTCTAGCATGTATGATTTCTTCACAGGTCCCAAGATGACGATTTTCTTCATCGCTGTGGGGGTCATTCTCGGTATTTTCTTTCCAGCTCCTATAGAAAAAGGGCTGAAGCAGTTCTATAGCTTTTCCTTTAAGCAAGAAAAAACCACCCAGTTGATCTTGGGACTCGTCAAAGTGATCATTGGGCTCTTTATCCCATTCGTTCTCTTTGGCTTTATGGGACTTTTAGCCGGGACATCCTACCACTACTATACCCGCCGTGCGCAGATCATGAGCGACAATCACCCCTCTAAGGGCCATCGTGGCGCAAGCGGCGACGAACACGACTAAAATATAAACGCAAATCTTAAGCCCCAATCGCGATTGGGGCAATGATCTAGGCTATCTTTCCTTTGTGGTGAGCAATCGCTTGCAAAGCTCTAGAGGCAACGCTACAAGCCCCCTCAACGTTCACATCGTGTCGAATTCCTCGCCGCACCAAGTCCTGATCTACGGCGATAAGCGCGATTCTTCGGTTCGTGATGATTGTTTGACAAGTAGTTAAGTCTGGGTCTGTTTGAGGATTTCCTTTTAATAGATCGGTGGCCAATATGACTAACCTCCGGCATTCTTCTAAGTGGTTGGGAGTATATGCAAGATTTTCTTCAGCTGCAGCCCAGGTAGAATATCCCTGCTCGGCCCTTAAATAATTTGCATGCAATTCACTAAAACTCATTTGATTTCTCCTTTTGAGTGATTGAAGAGAAGAAAGTTTGCCGTTTGCGTTTGGTTTTTGTCAATTTGATCCTTGCCGCGAGCGGAAGGAAACTGCTACGTTGGAAGGCAGCTGCCATTGACGTCATTCCAGCCTCGATCGTTGTTCTCAAATTGTTGAAAGACACTCTTTTTCCAATCCGCTGGATTTTCCACTGTTTCTTTGGATTCTATTCTTAGATAGGGGACTACAACCCCGTATTCCTTTGCCCCTTGAGTCAAGTTACAATCAGGGCAAAAATGGGCAGCCATTTTCGCGAAAAAATCTCTATGCTCCTCAGTCCAACATGTAATTTCAAGAGTCGGTTTGTCAGATGGGATCCATGTGATGTTACGTACCAAGAGATTCAAGTAAGGCGCTAATTTCTTTTGCCTTAAGAGTTCTAAAGTAGCTTGAACTAACTCATCTAAACCTTGAAACTCGAGATTATAGTTCTGGTGAGCGAGGTAGGTAGGATGGATCATATGGATTGTATAAGGGCGCAGACCGGATACTTCGAAAGAGGTCGCTTCTGTTGGAATTGTAGTCATAAACATCTCCTGAAGAATTAATTGGGCAAAAAGGTTACCTTCCTCAATGGGTTTTGCGCAAGGGTCTTGACGATCTGATCTTTTTCTTGTAGGTTCCAAAGAGATGAGTCACTCACTGAAGAGCCAGCCCAAGGGGCTCTATTTACTCTTCTTCACGGAATTGTGGGAGCGTTTTGGCTTCTACATGGTCCAGACGATTCTCGTCCTCTACATGAGCCATGGTTTTCACTATAGCGATGCAAAAGCTTACCTGATCTATGGAGCCTTTAGTTCGATGCTCTATTTAACCCCCGTAGTGGGGGGATATCTCGCCGATCGGTATATGGGATTTCGCCAATCGATAGTGCTCGGCGGCACTCTCTTCATCATCGGCTATGCGATCATGTGTTTTCCGAGCGAACAGCTCCTCTATCTCGGGTTGAGTATCGTGATCATTGGAAACGGCTTTTTCAAACCGAATGTCTCGAGCATTGTCGGAGATCTTTATACCGAAGAGGATCCGAGAAGAGATGGCGGTTTTACCCTCTTTTACATGGGCATCAATATCGGCGCTTTGATCCCGCCTATTTTTGCAGGGGCGCTCGTCGCTGCCTATACCTATGGCTCTGGGTTTTTGGTCGCTTCGGTCGGCATGATCATTTCGGTCATCACGTTTTTGGTGGCCAAAGGACGCTTGGGAAATGCAGGAATCATGCCTTCGACAAGCCCCCTTCAACATTCAAAGCCGTTTCGGCTTAGTTTTTATACTGCCCTTTTCGTGGGGATTTTGGTCTTCATCGGCGTCTTCCACATTCTCCTCTATCATCCCGCAGAGACCAATCTCATCTTGATCGTCGCCTCGATCGGGATCATAGCGGCTTTACTCTTCTACCTCTTTAAAGAGCAGTCTGAGCAAAGACGCAAAATGATCGCCTGTCTCATCCTGATCGTCATATCGGTTGGATTCTGGGCGACTTACAACCAGACCTTTACTTCGCTCATGCTCTTTGCCGATCGAAACATGACCAAAGAGCTTTTGGGATTCACGATTGACGCCGAATTTACCCAGTTTTTCAATCCCCTTTTTATCGTTGTCTTGAGCCCAATCTTGAGCTGGCTATGGGTGCGGCTCGATCGCGACAAACTCAACCCCTCCACTCCCTTGAAATTTGGACTGGGAATTCTCTTCATGGCGATCGGTTTTTTTGTCTTAAGGGTAGGGGTTCAATTCTTCCATTCTGGGGGAGAGGCTTCCCCTTGGTGGCTCATTCTCAGTTATTTCTTACAGACAATTGGCGAACTGCTCATCTCTCCCATCGGACTTGCCATGGTCACTCGTCTATCGCCAAAGCATTTGGTCGGGATGATGATGGGGGTTTGGTTTCTCACAACGGCTGCTGCTTTTGCCATTGGAGGAGGCCTGGCTACTCTATCTGATGTTCCCAAAGACATTGTGGGAGAAGCTTCGCTCGCCATTTATGTGCATGCATTCTTCATCTACGGAAGCATTGCGCTGGTTTTGGCTCTCATCACCTTTGCGCTTGTTCCGTTTCTCAATCGCCTGATCAAAAGCGCAGACGGACCGATCCCTACACCCAAGCGTTAGAGGGCTTTTTTTCGCTCGGCGATGTATTGAGTGAGGTTGATCTCTTTTTCAGAAAAATTCCCGAGAAAGATCTGTGCAGCAGGGCTCTCTGTTTGCAAAAGGGCCTCGAGCTCTTCCAGGGCAGCCTTTTCTCCGGGGCGGTTATTCAATTCCTGCTGCAAGCAGGCAATGCGAAGGAGGTTGTGCGCATAGAGAAGAGAGCCTCCCTTTTGTTCCTTGAGATAGGAGTCTCCCATCTGCTCTTTTAGGGTGACCGCTTTTTCGAGGGCCTCTTGGAAGTTGCCTTGCTCGATGATTAGGCTCGTCATTGCGTAGGTCGTATGGAAAGGGGTCTCTTTTTTGACTCTCGTAAGCGATCGGTTGGCCATCACGAGAGCTTCATCGAGTTTGTCGGTATGGATCAATTTTTGGGCGATCGCCGCCTCATATTTTTTTTGAAGGGCCGGAACGCTCTGAATGGCCTCTTTCATGCTCTTATATAGAGTCTCATCTTGCGGAGAGGCAAACCATTTGGCAAAAACACCTTCCGCTTCGGCATATTTCATGGCATTGGGACCCGACTGGAAGTAGGCAACGAGAATGACAATCCCTGCAATGACAGAGGCAACGCTCACAGCCATCTGTTTTTTGCGCTCAGAGAGATTCAAAAACCAATGTTGCACTTGTGCTAAATCCATGAGGAGCCATTCTAGCGTGTCTTTGATTTCGAAACAAATACTTCTTTATAGACCTCTTCCATCTGATCCAGAGTGTGGGTCAGAGTGAACTTTTCTAGGACGAGTTTTTTGCCATTTTGCCCCAATTGATCTCTCAGCGAAGGATTACTTTTGAGTTTTAAGACAGCATGCGCCACTTCATTGGGAGCAAAAGGGGATACGTTGAAGCCAGTATGCGGATCGATGCACACTTCTGCCAGCCCACCCGTTCTTGTGGAGATGAGCGGTTTTTCTAGATAGGCTGCTTGGAGAAGAGCTTGAGAGATGCCTTCATGGGCCGTGCTCAAAAGAGCGAAGACGTCGAGGGCAGCTAAAGCTGGAAAGGGGCGATCTAAATGGCCCGTGAAGAGAATGTTTTCTAATTGTAATTCCTTGGCAAAGCGGATGTGTCTTTCTGCATGGCCACCCCCGATGATCACCCATTTCAAGTGCGGTACATTCCGTAAACGATCTGCCGCTTTCAATAGATCGTCAATTCCCTTCCAAGAGCGCATAAAACAGGCGGTTCCAATGAGAAAATCTTCTGGTTGGAGGCCAAATTTAGCTCGGAACTCAGCCACCTCTTCTGGCTCGACCTGGATCTTTTTGGGGTCGACTCCTGTCGCGATGGAGCGGCACTGATGTAGGGGCTTTCCCGATTGTTTTGAGATCATGGGCAAAATGGAAGAGCAGGTGGTCACGACAAAGTCGGCGAGCTTTCCGTAGACGAATCGGCTGTTGAATCCGGGCTTGATCGGCGTAGAGAGGTGCCGGGTCCGAACGATCGGTTTTCTTCCGATACGGGCCGCCATACCGCCAATCCAACTATCGAGGGAGGAGTGGGTATTGACGAGATCGATTTCATGTTTTTTGAGAATATGGAGGAGTTTGAAAAGAGTGAGGGGCCAACTCGAGCGTTTAAATCCTAATTCATAGACGGTGAATCCTCTCTCTTTGGCTCTCGAGACAAGGCCTCCTCCTTTGGTCACTGCTAAGATGAGCGTATGACCGCGCGCTCGCATCCCCTCTAGTTCGCGCAAGATTCGGATTTCTTGCCCTCCCCAGCCAGAAGAGGCTTCGAGATGCAAAATCCTCATAGGGACAAAATCCTTCGGTGTCCAGAAGAAAAGGGCAAGTCAAAAAGGGCTTTTTCTTCGATCCACTCATAGCCTTCGATGGGTTTTAAAACTTGCGAGCGAAAGCGAAAGGGATAGAGCGTGGCCTTATAGCGAGTGAAAGTGTGGGCAACGAGGGGCAGTTTTTCGATCATTTCGGTCTCAAGTCCAAAGACGAGAGAAATCGCCTCTTCGATCTTTCTCAAGGGCCAAGTCTCTTCCATTTCAAAATAGGGAAATTGGTACAAATCGGCCATCACTTTTCCTGGCTCTCCCTTTTTTACGAGAACTTTCCCATTCACCTCTACCCAAATGACGGCTCGTTTGAGATGGGTGATTTTTTTCTCCTCATTTTTAATGGGAAGAAGATGCGCTTTTTCTCTTCCCAAACAATCTTGAAAAAGGGGGCAAATCTCACAGCGTGGTTTTGGAGTGCAAATCGTAGCTCCGAGCTCAATGAGAGCTTCTGCTGTGACCCAGGGTTCATCTGGCTCCAAAATGGCCTCAGCGCCTCGGGCAATTTTTTTCTTTACGGCTTGCTTGCAGACATTTTCTTCAATGGCAAAGAGCCGCGCAATCACGCGAGTTACATTGCCATCGACGGGCGCTGCCCTTTTTTTAAAGCCAAAACTCAAAATCGCGTTGACTGTGTAGGGACCAAGCCCTCGGATCGTCATCAGTTCCTCGCGGCTATCCGGGATTTCTCCTCCAAAACGCTCTAGGATCTGCTGAGCGCCTCCATGGAGATTGCGCGCTCGGCTATAATAGCCGAGGCCTTCCCAAATCTTGATCACCTGTTCAAGAGGAGCGTTTGCCAAGCTGGAAACGTCGGGGAAAACTTCCATCCATTTTTCGAAGTAGGGAATGACGACAGAGGCCCTTGTCTGTTGCAGCATGACCTCAGAAATCCACACTTTGTAGGGAGTGGGAGCAAGGCGCCATGGGAATTCTCTTCGATTTTGGCGAAACCAATCGCTCAAGATTCGCATACCCAAAAGTATGCCATAACACAAGATTGTTTACATGCAGTACAATGAGTCTATGCGCATTGCAGGTTTGATCTTTGACGAATCGGATCATTATTTGGATCATTTAGCTCCTTTTTGTGCTCTTTTGGGCTGTCCGCTCATTCTCTGTGAACCCGAGCTGGCCGATCTGGCGAGACGCTTTTATCCAGATGTGGAAATGCTTTCCATTCCGGCTGGGGAGCTCGAGCTTCCAGAAACGACGATCTGCTGCGACACGCGCTTTCTTCTGCAGGCCCAGTTTCCCAGACAGTCTACGCAGATTCTGTGGCTGCCCCACGGCAATTCCGACAAGGGATGGAATGTCTCTTTTTTTGAGGCGCTTCGAGGAGAAACGGCCCTTGTCTATGGACAGAGGATGATCGATTTCATGGCTGAGCAAAAGGTGTTTCCCAAAACGATTCGCATTGGAAATTTCCGATACGAATATTTTCGAAGACACTGTGGATCGGAAAATCCCAAAACTTTTCTCTATGCTCCTACCTGGGATGATTCGGAAAAGAACAATTCCTTTTGGAAGAGTTTTCCTCTTCTTGCCGAACGGCTTCCTGTAGATTGCACTCTGTGGATTAAGCTGCATCCCAATACGGTCCGAAAGCATGGACCTGAAATCGAAGTTCTCATCGGGCGCTATGCAAAGAGAGCCGATATCGAATTTCTTCCCAACACACCACCCATTTACCCCCTTTTGGCAAAGTGCTCGGCCTACATCGGGGACATGTCCTCGATTGGCTACGACTTTCTCACATTCCAAAAGCCGATGTATTTTCTGGGAGCCAATTCCCTTTTACCTCTACATCGCTGTGGGATGCCAATCGACCCTGCAAAGTTTGATTTTGAATTGTCAAACCCATTTGTAGAGAGGCAAAAAAGCCTCTATCAATATACGTTTAGTTCCGTAGACAATTGGAAGGAAGAGATCCATGCGTTATGCGGCCTTTAATACGGGACCAGACTATCATCTCCTGGATCACATCGCTCCTCTCGCAGAATGGTTTCAGTGCCCTCTTTTTGTGACCGAAGAGCTAAACGATGAGCTGGCCAAGCGGTTTTACCCGCAGGTGACAGTACATTTCACGCCCGACTTGGAATTTCGACTCGGAGATATCGCGAAAGAATTCGACATCTTATTTGAGTGTAAATATTGGCAGCCCCATCTCAAACTGCTCTTTCAAACTCTCTACAAAAAAGAGATGCGCCTCGTTTTCTGCCCGCATGGACAATCGGATAAGGGATATCAGGCTCCTGTCCTCGCCCCTTATGCGCTTCAAGATGCCATTCTCGTATATGGAAATCTCATGCTCGATATGCTGAAGGAATTGGGCATTAAAGCTCCTGAACACCACATTGTGGGAAACTATCGACTCGCCTTTTACCAAAAATATCGAACATTTTACGATTCTCTCGTCCCCCGCATCGATCCTTCGAAGAAAACGCTTCTCTATGCGCCAACTTGGCAAGATCTCGATGATGCGAGCTCTTTTTTTCGTTACGGATCCAAAGTCATTTCTGAATTGCCAACAGATTGGAATCTTCTTCTCAAGATCCACCCTCTTCTCAAATTGCGAAATCCCATTCAATACGATCTTCTCTTCGATCAAATCCAAAAACCCAATCTCTATTGGATCGATGAATTTCCTCCGATCTACCCGATTTTAGCGCTTGCCGATGTCTATTTGGGAGATGCCTCTTCTGTGGGATATGATTTTCTCTATTTTGAAAAACCGCTCTATTTTTTCCCGACCCAAAATCCGGGGAAACTGCACGCCTGTGGAACCATTCTCGATACCACAAAACCCCTCTATCCACAATTTGAAAAACCCCATTTGAAAAAGGAAGAGCAAAAGGCTCTCTATCAATACGCTTTTGGATATGAGGGAGCTCCCTTCTTACCCTTGCCCGTGCCCGTGCCTGAATGGGGCTGCGGATACTCGAAAAAAGTCCGGGGCGACTTTTTTCGATGAGGAGCAGTGGGTTTCTCCCGACTGTCTAGTTAAATCGCCTGATCGATTTTTAGGCACGGGCAGGGGGTTAATCGGAAACGGGTGGAATGATGAAGAGGGTGTGTAAATCATTCAAATTGCTGACAGCGGGACGCGCTTCAATCTCATAAGAGGTAGAGCTCATTTGGGGGGTATGAACGCGAGTCACTGTGCCAACAGATAGATTGGGAGGAAACACTCCATCTAGCCCTGTCGTTACGAGAAGATCCCCCTCTTTTAGAATCGGAACTGTTTGGTGAGGCGATAAAAAATCGGGGTAGTCAAAATTGAATCCAACTCCTTGAAGATGAGGGCTACGAGAGCGCCAAAAGGGACTGCTACTTCCGCGGAGTTCCCCTTTGGCTAAATAGCCATCTTCCCAATCTATCCCAAGCCGTTTTTTCAATGCCAAAAGAGCATTGAGAAAAGTCTCTCTTTCTTGGGAATTGGAAAAGAGATCGTCCCTTTTTTCGATCCGTTTAAAAAAGGAGTCCAATTGATGCGAAAGTTCTCTATTTTGCAATCCTCCTCGGGTCACGCGTACAGAAGGACAAAGACCTGAGTCGGTGATGAGCCGAACTCTCGATTGCTTTTCTCCGACGAATTCGACGACGCCGACCAAAGCCCCCTCTGCGAGAACGGGACTGTTTTTGGCGATGATTTTTTTTCCGAGAGAGCGGTTCGTCTTCTCACCGACATTGACCCAAAGAGAACTACTCCACAAACTCGGATCCCGATAGGTCACTTGAGCAGGCATATAGAGCCCCTGTTCGGCGAAGAGTTCTTGGATGTGGTTTTTTCTTTTTTCCAAAAAATCTCGGTCAGAAAGATGGCTCTTGCTAAAGAGAAGCCATTCATAGGCAGAATCGATCTGCGATCGCAAACTCCGGTTTTCTAGTTGGAGGCGAGCCAGTTCATCGCCTTGGGGTTGAAACGCTCTTTTCCCAAAAGGGGCAGAGATCCATTCACGAAATCGATCGGAAAGAAGGGGAGGAAGATTGATCCAGCAAAGAAAAAAGACGATAAGGCCAAGGAGAGGATAAGTTATCGTTTTGCGCATACCTGACTCAACCCGTATACCACAGAATCGATATTTTTTGGAGTCAGCCCCGCAAGACTAATTCTGCCGTTATCGGTCGTATAAATGGCAAACTTTTCCCTTAAAGTTTGTACTTGAGATGGATCTAGATCGGTGAAAGAAAACATTCCCTTATGCGATTTCAAATCGTGAAATAGGGGAGGCAGTTTTTCAATGAAGAGTTTTCGCATTGTTTGGATTCGATGCCGTACTGTTTCCACATCTTTTAGCCAAATCTTTTTGAGATCTTCCCGTTTTAAAATTTCTGAAACGATTCTCGCTCCATGGGCAGGGGGATTGGAGTATAGGGCTCGAATGATTCGCTTGATCTGGCTGCCGACCCTCGTTTTGGTAGCGGCATTTTCGCTCACTACGAAAAGGGCGCCAACTCTTTGACAATACAGGCTAAAACTCTTCGAGCAAGAATAGGCGATGGCCATTTCGAGACCCTCTTGAAGAAACAGGCGAATCGATGCGACGTCTTGCTCTACCCCTTCGCCCAACCCCTGGTAAGCAACATCAAAAAAAGGAAAGAGTTTTTTCTCTTTCATGACTTTAGCCATGGCCCGCCATTCCTCTAACGTGGGGTCGCAGCCCGTTGGATTGTGACAGGAGGCGTGTAGCAGCACAACAGTGCGGGCAGGCATTTGTTTGAAAGCGGCTATTGTGGCCTCGAAATCAAACCCCCTTTTTTCGTGGCTGTAGTGAGGATATTTTTCAGGCTGAATCCCGGTTCTCTCCAATATCGATCTATGATTGGGCCACGTATGATTAGAGATATAAAAAGATCGGCCGACTGTTTGAGCCAAGAATTCGGCTCCGACGCGTAAAGCTCCCGTGCCTCCTACCGCGTGAGCGGCATACACCCGCCCATGCACCTCTTCCCAGGTGCGCTCTCCCAAAATTAAACGACCTAAGCTCTCTCCTAAATCAGAAAGGCCGTCGATGGGGAGGTAATCGGCCATGAGATCTGGATCGAAAATGGCTCTTTTTGCCTCTTTGACCGAAGAAAAGAGGACGGGTTTGAGTTCTTCGTCTTTATAGATCCCCACCATCAGATCGACTTTTTCTTTGCGGGGATCCGCTTTAAAGGCATTGGCCAACCCAAAGATGGGATCTGGGGGAGCCTCGCTCACTTCCTGAAAAAACATTTTTTAAGTCCTTTTCACCTATTCTATTCCTTGAATCAAAATTGATGAAACACATAATATTTCTCTTTCCCAAAATGAGGGGCGTTAGCTCAGTTGGTAGAGCGCAACAATGGCATTGTTGAGGCCAGCGGTTCGACCCCGCTACGCTCCAAAAATCTTTCTTTTACCCCTTAATGGGCTGGTTTTCAGGGTGTTGTTGAAATTAATCGATTGAGCGATTAATAAAATGGAAAAATAATCGATCGCCCGATTATAGTTGGGGTATGACGACCAGAGGGGAACTCAAAAAGGCTTTGCTCGATTGGAAGATGTGGCTGGAGAAGAATAGTCGGCTCATTCTTCCGAGGCAAAGCTCTATCAAGGGAAACCGAGATCTATGTCACGCTTTTACCGGGGTGCGCCGTTCAGGTAAATCGTCGATGACCGTCCAGTTTGCTCTGGATTTAGGGCTAATCGGAGAGACCTTTTTCTTCAATTTTGAGGATCCGATCTTTTTCCCAGGAGCAAGTGTTGAAGTTCTAGATCAGTTGCTCTCTCTTTACGAAGAAGAAACGGGAAAGAGCCCCAAACTGGTCATATTGGATGAAATTCAAAATATCCAAGGGTGGGAACGATGGGTGCGTAAAGCCGTTGATTTGGGACAATTTCCGGTCATTATAACGGGATCCTCTTCTCAGCTCTTGAGTTCAGAAATTGCAACAGCCGTATCTGGTCGAGTCATTGAACAGACAGTTTGGCCTCTTTCTTTTCGAGAAACTCTACTCTTTCGAAAGATCCAACCAACGACACAGGGAATTTGGATACGGGAGTTGGAGCACTATTTGCGATGGGGAGGATTCCCAAAAGCCGTTTTAACGACAGACGAAAATGATCGAATTTTGTTATTGAAACAATATTTATCCGATATTGTCCTCAGGGATGTAGTAGCTCGGCATTCTATCAAAAGTCAACAGTCCCTCAATCAATTGGTGAGCTTTTATTTAGCAGGCTTGAGCTGTTTGCATTCCTATACGGCATTGCGAAAAGCTTTCGGGGTTTCCATTGAACTCGCTTCCACCCTTACTGGATATTTAACGCAGGCCTTTCTCGTCTTCGAAATGAGTCGGTATCATCCCAATTTAAAAGTGCAATCGCGAGATCCTAAAAAGATCTATGTGATTGACAATGGTCTTCGAACGATTTCTCTCTTATCTGCTCGAGAAGATTGGGGGAGGTTGGCCGAAAATGCCGTTTATTTGGAATTACGGCGTCGCAAAAAAGAGGTTTTTTATTTCAAACAGAATCAAGAAGTGGATTTTGTTGTCACGGAATTGGGAAAACCTATAGATGCCATACAGGTTTGTTATTCCGATTTAAAAATACAAGCGACTTATGATCGAGAAATCGGGGCGATGCTCGAATGTCTAAAAGAACTGAAACTCTCCTCTGGAAAAGTTTTAACTCTTTCGTTAGAAAACACTCTCTTTTTGGAAGAGAAAACCATCCATTTAATTCCTCTTTATAAATGGTTGCATGATGAATAAATATCTCTGGCTCTTCTTCTTCTTTTTTTCTAGCCTCTATGCAGATCTCGAAGACCATTTTAAAAAAATCGTCAATAAATCGAGCTGTTATTCTTGGAAAAACATCGACTTTATCTACATGATCAATCTCGACCAGAGACCCGAAAAGTTCAAAATGTCGGTAGAGCAGCTCATCCCCTATGGGATTTATCCCTATCGATTTCCTGCAGTCAATGGCTGGGAATTGAGTTTGGAGGCGATCAACGAGGTAGGAGTCAAGTTTTCCCCTGAAATGGAGGGTGGCTTCATGGCTACGAGCTACCATCTGCATGGCGATGGAAAACCGAGCCATGAGATTCTACAAAATTATGGGCAGACCTATTTCGTCCATTGTCTTCCTCGCGGCGCCATTGGGTGCTCTCTCAGCCATCTTTCGATTCTGCAAGACGCCTACGATTCTGGCTATGAAACCATTTGGATCATGGAAGATGACATCCAGGTGATGCGGGATCCCCGCATTCTTCCCGATCTCATCGAGAAACTCGATCATTTGGTAGGCCCGGATAAGTGGGATATTCTCTTTACCGATCGCGATTTTAGAAATAGTGGGGGAGCTTATGCTCCCGCTTATGGAGCAGCCAAAAGGCCCGATTACGCCTTTTTCCAATATGCGAATGACTATTCATTTAAAGTCGATGTAAGCTCCGAATTTCGCCGCATTGCGAACCGCTACGGAACGGCCTCCATGATCATCCGTAGAAGCGGCATGAAAAAACTCCTCCAATTCTTTAAAGCCCATCACATCTATCTTCCCTACGATATGGATCTGATCTATGCGCGCGGCCTCCAAATTTATACAGTTTCAGAAGATGTCGTCTCCAATCTAGCGAATGCGATCTCGGATGTAGGAGGCCCTTTTTACCTCGAGAAAAAAGAAAGTCTTCCCCCTCCCTATCATCTTCTAAAAGAAATTCTCCCTTTTGATGGACAGGGAATGTATATCAATGCAGCGCCCATGGAGAAACTGCTCAAAGAACGCAAGGCCAAAACCGTTGTGGAGCTCGGCTGTTGGCTTGGGAAATCGACCCGCCACATTGCGAGTGTCTTACCCGCGGGTGGCAAAGTGTACGCCGTCGATCATTGGCTCGGAAGCGCTGAGCATCAGCAATCGGTAGAAATCCCCCGTCTCTACGAACAGTTTTTGTCGAACGCCATCCATGCTAAATTGACCCATAAAATTATTCCGACGAGAATGACTACGCTAGAGGCGGCCATTCAATTTAAAATGAGCGGGCTACAGATCGATTTAGTCTATGTCGATGCTTCCCATGATGAGGCGAGCGTCTACGCCGATTTAAAGGCCTATTTTCCTCTGATCCGAGGGCATGGCATTCTCTGTGGGGATGATTGGGGTTGGGGATATCAATACGGCTTTCCTGTCAGTACCGCCGTTCATCGATTTGCCATCGAAAACAACCTTCGCGTCGAGGTCATCGATGGCTGGTTCTGGATTCTGCATGAGCCATGAACCCATCCTAGTAAAATTTTGGGGTGATTTTTGCGTCAAAGCCCGTAGAATCGACGATACGCAAAAGCTCGCAAG
>CAYRJU010000002.1:4863-94986 GCA_964424735.1 uncultured bacterium | reverse complement strand
GCGATTGTTTTGCTGTCGCCTCTTTCGGCCGTTTCTTTTTTGAAGACTGATGCAGACATTTGCTTTAACAGACCTTCCCAAAATTGCGATCCTCGCCTTCCTGGAACTGTTACTCTCGGCTGACAACGCGATTATTTTGGGACTTATCAGCCACTCCTTGCCTCTGCCTCTTCGCCGAAAAGCCCTTTTTATCGGAGTGATTTCTTCCTTTTTTTTCCGGGCTGCAGCCCTTATAGGGGCCGCATATATTCTTCGTTACTATTGGATCCAGCTTCTGGGAGCTTGCTATCTCTTCTATATCTCGATCGCCCATTTTGTAAAAAAAAGAAAAAAGGAAGAATTTATCCCCTCTCCCCACTCATTTTGGAAAACAGTATTGCTTATCGAATTTTTTGACTTGGCCTTTGCAATCGATTCGATCATCGCGGGTATTGCCTTCATTGAACCCAGTCCTTCCGCAACAATCCCCGACAAGCTCTGGATTGTCTATGTAGGAGGCATGTTAGGTTTGCTAGGCATCCGGTATACCGCAGGCCTTTTCAGCCAGCTTCTCGACCGCTTCCCTCGCCTGGAAACTAGCGCTTATCTCCTGATCGGGTGGATAGCCCTCAAGCTTTCGGTAAGTGCGCTCGATCTTCCTATCCCCTACTTGACCCCCATCTTCTGGTCTGGCATCATAGTGCTCTTCTTATTAGGATTTAGAAAATAATGAATAAGGCTCTCAATCCTGAACTCGTATCCAATCGACAGGCTGGACACGATTTTGAAATTCTCGATACTTTTGAGGCTGGCGTTATCCTGCTCGGCACCGAGATCAAATCGCTCCGGAACCATGGAGGCTCTCTCCAAGATGTCTATGTCGACTTCAAGCCTGACGGGCTTTATCTCCTGAATGCCTCGATCGAGCCGTATATGTTCGGCAACCATGAGGATCGGCGCTCTCGCAAACTCCTGATGCACAAGCGTGAAATGGAAAAGCTCCGCCGCCTCAAACAAGAAAAGGGGTTAACTATGTATAATTATCTTTATGTCAATACCACATATAAGTAGCTTCGAAACTCAAATTCAGCATCTAGGTCATCTTCGAAATAGACTCTTCGCGCACGACCCCTCAATTGATAAAGGAAACTATTTCAATTTGTGCGTCGCATTGGGGCTTCAACTCACAGGCCAGCCAGAGGAAAGGGATTATTCTTATATTTACCTTTGGTCTGGAAATTGTTTTAAAAACGGAATTGGAACAAAACAAGATGAGGCCAATGCCATTGCCCAATATAAAAAAGGAGCGGATTTAGGAAATTTACAATGCAAGATCCGACTAGCAGAGTTCTATCATGAAGATTTTACTGAAGAGAGTAATGCTAATCTCTTCAATTGGTGCTTCCAAGCAGCCACTCAACTCGTCGATGAAGATCTAAAACTGCAAAAGAAATATTCATATATTTATATGTGGCTTGGAGAACTCTTTGCAGATGCTCAAAATACGGATACAGCTAATATTTGGTATGAAAAAGGGGCTGCCTTAGAGGACTTACAATGTGCGATCTATCGGGTGGAATCCTTCTATGATGAAGTGTTCCATGCTCCTTCCCCGGAAAATAAATCCGATCTTTTCTCATGGACAATCAAAGTAGTTCATATGCTTAAAGAGCATCCAGACAAACTAGAATATTCCCATCTCTATAATTGGCTTGGAGATTGCTGCAGGAATGGAATCGGGACCAAGGTTAATATAGAGGCTGCTAAGCATTGGTTTGAAAAAGGAGCCGCTTCAGGAAACTTAGCGTGCAAAATCAATCTAGCGCTTTTATATGAAACAGAAACAAAAGAAAATCCTTCTCAAGAGAATAAAACCTCTTACTTCCATTGGTGTACCGAAGCAGTTTCTCAGCTTGAAGAAGAGCCTCAAGATCTCAAAGTGAAATATTCCTTTCTCTATAATTGGCTTGGAAATTGCTACAAATCTGGGATTGGAGTCGCTCTCGATAGTGAGATGGCTATAAATTTGTTTGAAAAAGGGGCTATTTTAAATTTCTTTTATTGTAAAAAAAACCTAGCAGACCTTTATTATTCTAAACTCCTTGAAATTCCCTCTCAGAAAAACAAAGCTGAAGCATTCCGTTGGTGCTGCGAAGCAGTCCTACAACTCAATCAGACCCCTACGCTTCAAGTGGAATTTTCTCGTCTCTACTTCTGGCTTGCAACTTGCTTCGAATCAGCGATCGGAACTGAAAAAAATATGGCCCGGGCCATATATTGGTACGAAAAGGGAGCTGAATTAGGAAATAGTAGATGCATGATCCGTCTCGCAGGGTACTATAGAGAACAGATTGATATGGTTCCTGATGAAGTAATTCCCCCGATAATGGCACCTCTCCCAGCGTATCAAGAAGAAGAACAGCAGCCGATCCAGGTCTATTCCTATCCCCAGCTTGAGGTGAACCATGTTCTTTCTAATAATAGAAATGTACAGCTTCGTAATGCATTCCATTGGTGTTTGGCAGCGGCGAATCAACTAGATAACGAGAAACAATTAAGAACCGAATTCCCATATATCTATTGGTGGCTTACCCAATACTACGATGCTGAGAATTTCTATGAAGATGGGCGCAACACCTTGCACGATCCGCTTTTGGCAGGATATTACGGTAGTCTAGCCATTGAAGCAGGCTATATTCTTGAAAACGAGCAAAACGGAATTGAACCTCCTCCCGAAGTATAAAAAATTTTACTAGGATAGGTTCATGAACATAGAACCAATTTCCAATTCTTCGCCATCGACTGCAGCACGTTTGAACACTTTGCATAGGCATCACTCCATAAAAGCAACGATACGAGGAGAAAAACAACCCTATTCACGCCAATCCCACCAGTCTCATGATTGCGATCACTAAAGCCCCAATGTAGAAAAATACGATTAACATCCCACTTGCTACAGCATTGGATAGATGAGAAACCTTCCCCGTCTTTTTCCATTGCTGCCAGAAGTGTAGCCCTTTTGGGAGAATTAAATGCGATGGCGCCACGAACATCAGAATGAACACTATGCTTTTTAGAATAGATATAGTTTGGTAGTCCATATTCGAAGATCGGGGATTCTAGTGAACGATTCTTTATTATTCAATCTTTTTTCTAATTCAATTGGAAGCAGCCTAAAAGGCCGCCTCCCCCCTTGCGCCCCTAACACCTCTGCTACCGCGCCATAAGGCGCGGTAGCAGAGGTGTTAGGGGCGCAAGGGGGGGGAGAAAACTGAACACGTTCAATTATAAAATATTTACTCTATTGATGCTTATTAACAAGCGCGTATAATAATACAGTACTAAATTAGGAGAAATTTAAATGAATTTTGTTTTGAATTCTGTTTCTGCAATTATATGTGCAGTAAACGTCATTTCACCAACTTATGAAAATCCAAAATTAAAGGCTGCAGGTTCTTTGCTTTACGCCACAAACCCCGCAGATGGACAGAAGTATGTCCTCTTGTCTAAGGAGAGAATTTGGGATGGACCTAGCTCGGGCAGGTGGAAAGGTTTTGGCGGCAAAAAAGAAAGCCACGAATCTTTAATTGAAACGGTTCTTCGGGAAACCAAGGAAGAGAGCCGAGAAGTGATCAACTATTCAAAGAGCGAAATCCCTTTCGATCAATTGATTGGCGTTGAACACTATCAGTGCAAATACCTCCAATTGATGCTCCCCATCGATTTCGATCCTTCCTTGCCGCAGCGCTTCCAAGATTCTCACTTCGACAATCCATTTTTTATGGAAAAAACAGAAGTGAGATGGATCGCTCTAGACGATCTCATTGCAGCTGTTCGAGAAGCTGATGCAAAGGCTCGGGACTTGAATGTCCGTCCCTTCGATGTAGAAGCATCGATTCAGCTGGATGGAGAAACTCTTTCTCTAGCTCACGATTTTACGGAAACCATGGCTATTCTCTTGAGAGAATCTCCAGAAACTCTGGATCGGTTCATGAGAGATATGCCCTACTCATCCACTCTCGTTTCCGACCAAAATTGGTAAAACCCAAAAGGGGGAGGCAAACTCCCCCTTAAACTCACTACTTATACCATTTATCAGAAAAAAGCTTGACTGCGAACAGTCTCAGAGTGGTTTAGATTTTGACGAACGCGAGGAGGCTCATATTGCATCAATATGGGCGACGAGTGTTCGTTAAAAGATGAACTGCTATGATGGCTGTTCCCAGTCGAGGTTATTTTTGATAGATGGTATTATCCATTCTTCGTAAAGCCGCATGATAAAACCGCGAACAGCTCATTTGCGTGTTTGAGCTCCGTACGAAATCCTTCACCCTTTGAATAGCTTCTCTTAAAAACTCTTCTTTATCGACCATGCAAGGAAGAAAAGAGGACCGCCTATAGATCGATTCACCCTCATACTTTTGCTCAAAGAGGACCGCCTCAAAACAGTCAGAAATACGGGCAAGCCATGTGCAAGGGGGTTCAGCGGTATAGTTTGAATAATCTTCGGTGTGGCAGGCAAAAATGCGAAAACCTTCATCCACAAAGTAGTACATCTTATACCTTTCTCATATCCCAAATAGAGAACCGCGCTGTCTCTTTCACCCTTTGCAAGTCATCGGGGCAAGATCCCGACAGGAAACAGCCATCTTCCAAACGAAGCAATACAGAGACACGGGCAGAGATTTTAGGATTGTCTCGAAGAGTGAATCGCGATTTGGCAGATGTCCTTAAATCCCAGAGTTTGATAAATCCATCATCCGCACAGCTCGCAATGCAGTGAGCCTTGACGTTCTCAATGGTCCACACTCTTTTTTTATGCTCTTTCCCTTCAAATATCCGCTTTCCTCTCTCAATATCAAAAATAGAGATCGATCCATCGAAAATAGATAGGCCATACGCCTGCTCGACATGATCGATCGGGGTCACGGCAGAGATAAAAGGTCTTTGAACATTTGGGACTATCTGATCTTGCGCGATCAAAACACGTTGGTGCCAAACTTTCTCCTCATACCGAAAAATATCCAGTCGACATCCCGTAACAGCAAGAAAAGTGCGAAGAGCCAGTGGGGTAATGGAATACACCCAATCGTTATCGCTAGTAAAAAGATGAGCGGCTCTTCTAAAAGCTCCTTCTTGAGTATGAAGGGTAAATTGCGTAGGCCACCCCGCTAAAAAGTTCGTGTAAACACCAAATTTGCTGTAATCGGCAAGACAGGCAACTCTTTGGATATTTCTCTCTTTGCATTTTGGAGGAAGCTGAGCATTCGGCTCTGCCTGTACCTCTGTACATTGAGAACCTTCTAGATTCCAGAGATGAACATATCCATCGCGCGTCCCACTGACCCATTGATCCTTTCCAAGAGGAGAAAGAGCCGTGATCCAGCTTTTATAGTTGATTTTTTGGGGATCATAAACGACACGTAGCAGATTTCCTTGAAAGTCCCATTTTTTTAAAGATCCATCCTTGGAACCCGAAATCAAAGTCTGATCGGGTAACTTGATCAGACAGTGAATATCGTCTCTATGAACACCCTGAATCACCCTAACCCTATCAGGCGCTTGGGCCACTTGAGTCACTTGAGTCAGGGCTGGTGCATCGGAAACTGCGCTCATCCCCTCTTCTCCACAACCTGTAAATGGAAGGCGAGAACCCCAAATTGGGCTGCCTTAGCCGTATAGTTAGGAATCGCATCGTATTGACCGATCGCGTGAGCCTCACTCGTAGCATCTGGGATACACGCTCTATAACCTTCGGTTCTGACCATTTCAGAAAAAGAGGTATAACGGTGGACTTTGGTGACTCTACAATGGACATCATCTGCCGCGTTGGCCATATAAAAAAAGCGAACCACGGAGCCTACCTGTATACGGGTGAACATGCCGTTATTGACTCTTCCCTCGATTGTTTTTGCCCCGTTTCGGATCTGATGAATATAGACTTTTTTCAGCGTCACCGGTACAGGGCGAGAGGAATCTATTTCACTTTTCTTATGTGCGCTTTCATCTCCTGCTGGCCTTTTTTCTTCCTCCTCTCTTCTCCGCTTGGGACCCCTTTCTGGTTCACTCCACCCCAAAAGAATCACTGAACGTGAGGGATCTAGCGTAAAGGTCTGAAATCCAATTGACTTAAAGAAATCCATCGAGAGACGTTCTATTCTTTGAGGAGTCAGATAAAACGATTTGGGATTGAGATCTCTTGCTAGCTCTTTTAGTTCTCCCCACATCAAAGATGCAGGTGCATTGTAAAATGCCCGATTTCCCTCCGGAATGCTCGAGAAGAATTGAATCTCTACTCCATCTCTCAATCCAAGATGAGCATATTGATTGCTCGTTTGATTGGCGTATACAAAAAGACCTCTCGGAGAAGATTCGTCATTTTCTGCTACAGCCAGACGACATTTTGAGTCTCCTTTCAAGATGGCTTGGAATAACGCCTCTAATTTATGCGCCTGTAAAAATTCTCGTACAATCCTCTGTCTAGCCTCTCGGCCCTCTCCCACAATAGGTTTAAACAGAACGGAAGTTGAAGAAGCAACACTACTCATAACTAAACCCTCCCGGTTCTCAAATCATAAAATAATAGGTTTGCGCCTGTACCTTTTCTCTCAGGGATGCGCGTACCTGCAACTAAAGTATTTGCATTTAAAGAAAGAAGAGCGGAAATGCCTACGGGATGCTTTTCTACAATCGATCCCACGCTTTTCGCTGTGCGGATATCCCATAAACGGATCGAACAATCGTCCCCGCTGCTAGCCAAGAGATGGGTATCGACTTGCTCCATCGACCAAATATGGTCTTTGTGTCCTTGCCAGCCATGTACGACTTTCCCCTTTGAAAGATCTGCTATTTCCAAAAGTCCATTAAACCTTGAAACCGCCACTTGAGAAGGCTCTCCTCGGAGTGGCAACAAGGCGGTGATATGATGTCTAGTATTAGGAGCTTTGGGGGGTTCAGGGACGAGCACCTGCTCTTGTTTCCATTTGTCTGCTTCTTTACTCCAAAGCGAAAGCGTTGCCGCGACCACTGCCAGAATGCGCGTTTCTGTCAGGGGATGGATGCAATAGACCCAATCATTTTTATGTGCAATTGTCGATGAGGTTGTCCTTCCCTCAATCACATTGAACTCATCAAACATCGTTGGAAATCCCACAAAAAAACTCAATTTTTGAGGATCTAAGCCTGCGACCAAGCAATTGACCCGTTGCCGATTTTTTGCGAGACTAAAATGTTCCGATTTTGGACGTTTGAGCAAGATCTCTCGGACATATTTGCCACTGGTTGTCCACAGGTTCACCCTTCCATTCCTCTCTCCACTGAGCCAGTACGCACCATTCAAGACCCCGACCGTAGTGATCCAGTCATCTTCTGAAGCAATGCCCATGGGTTCAACATCTTGCGCAACTTTTACCTGTTTACCTTCCCAATCCCAAAGACAGAGTCTATTGTCTTTAGAGCCGCTGACAAAGGTCCCATTAGCAAGTAGCCTTAAAGCGGTGATGTCATCCCAGTGCGCATTGCGTACTTGAACCCGCAGCTGAGAAGAAAAACCATTGAATGAAAGTGCCTTTTCTTCCGTAGCTGGAAAAGAGATCGCCTCTTGACTAGCAGCATCGACTTGATTGGAAAGAGAAAGCAAGCATTCACCGACCTCTTTTTGATATTTACCGCGCCATACATGCTGGATCTTAAAACCTCTTCCTAAGAAGAAATAGAGAGATTCTCTCTTGGTTTCGCTGACGGTTACATGAAAACCTGCTTGACCGAGCTTAAGCTTGCCCACTTCCTCTATCACTTTCTGGAAAAGGGAGTAGCCCACCCCTTTACCAGAATTGCTGCCGGAATTGACGACAAAAAGCGATTTGATCTCAATGCTTTTCTGAATGCCATATGGTGCATATTCGTCACTGATTTCAGTTTTAAAGACAATGACGCCCAAAGGCTCTTGCCCATCCATCAATAAATAACAGACACGATCCTTGGATAAGCGAATTTTATCTAGCGCCGTATCTTGAGATCCATATAGAGGGATTAAAACAGTTTCAAAAATTTTCTTTACTTTTTGCATTAAGTCAGGAGTTTGAGCAGTGACTTGATAGAACTGACGATGAGAAGGAGCAGGAGAGAGACTCGGACTCACAGCTGCCATTGCAGCCCCCTTAAAATTTTTAATGCCAACTATTAAAAACTTTAAAAGGAAATTAATCAACTTAAAAAAATGAAACCCCCTTCCCTGAAAGAGAAGGGGATCAAAAGACTTTGAAAGAGATAAGGGGGAAAATCTTTTCTACATCATCCCACCAAAATCACCCATGCCTCCCATTCCACCCATACCCATGCCTCCCATTCCACCCATTCCGGGAGCAGGAGCAGCGGTTGGTTTTTTCGGCTCGGGTTTATCGGTGATCATGGCCGATATCGTGATGAGCATCCCTGCAATAGAGGCTGCGTACATGAGAGCGCTCTGAGTGACGAGAACGGGATCGATGACCCCTTCCTTCACGAGATCGCCAAACGTATCGGTGAGACCGTTGTAACCATAAGAGCCCTCTTTTTCGGCAATTTTTTCAGCGATGAGATTGCCCATTTTGCCGCAGTTATTGGCAATGGCCGTTGCAGGAGCGAAGCAGGCTTTGCGGATGATCTCTACACCGATGGCTTCATCGCCGTGGAGTTTCAATTTATCGAGCGCTTTAGCTGCTCGAATGAGCGCCACGCCTCCGCCCGGCACGATACCCTGAGATGCAGCCGCCCGCGTTGCATGGAGGGCGTCCTCAATGCGGTCCTTTTTCTCATTGGCTTCCGTTTCGGTCACAGCGCCTACATTGACAACCGCTACACCGCCTGCGAATTTAGCGAGCCGCTCTTCCAACTTTTCCCGATCGTAATCGGATAGATTGGGCTGAGCGAGCTCTGCTTTGATTTGCGCCGTTCTTGCCTGGATATTTTTGGGTTTTCCGGCTCCATCGACAATCGTCGTGTTCTCTTTCGAGATTTTGACTTTCTTCGCGCTGCCCAAAACCTCTAGCCCAACTTCCTCGAGATTGTAGCCAAGCTCATCGGAGATGACCGTAGCGCCCGTGAGGATGGAGAGATCTTCAAGCATGCTCTTGCGTCGATCGCCAAAGGCGGGCGCCTTCACTGCACAGAGCGGCAAGCCCCCTTTCACTTTGTTGACGACGAGAGTAGCCAGCGCCTCTCCATCGATATCATCGGCGATGATGAGAAGAGGACGCGAGCCTTTTTGCATGACCTTCTCGAGAATGGGAACGAGCTCTTTGACGCTGGAGAGTTTTTTGTCTGTAATCAAGATCGCGGGATTGTCAAATTCCACGCTCATCTTTTCTGCATTGGTGATGAAATAGGGGGAAACATAACCCTTATCGAATTGCATTCCCTCTACGACATCGAGCGTCGTCTCAATGCCTTTCGCCTCTCCAATGGTCACGATGCCGTCTTTACCCACTTTCTGCATCGCCTCTCCGATGATCGCACCAATGGCCGGATCGTTGTTGGCAGAAATCCGGGCAATCTGTTCGATTTCTTCAGGGGTTTTGATCGGTTTGGCCATTTTGTTGAGCGCCTCTTCAATGGCTTTGACCGCCTTGTCGATCCCCCTTTTTACATCCATGGGATTTGCCCCTGCACTGACGTTTTTGACGCCTTCGGAGAAAATAGCCTCCGCCAAAACAATCGCAGTCGTCGTCCCGTCACCTGCAGTATCTGAAGCTCTAGAGGCCGCCTCTTTAACGAGCTGCGCACCCATATTTTCATACTTGTCTTTGAGAGCAATCTCCTTGGCAACCGTGACGCCATCTTTAGTCGAAGAAGGAGAACCAAACTCCTTTGCAATGACCACATTGCGCCCTTTTGGCCCCAAGGTCACAATCACCGCTTTTGCAAGTGTTTTAACTCCCTTGAGAAGCGATTTGAGAGCCTCTTCGTGAAAAAGCAACATTTTCGCCATAATCAACCCCCTAAAACCGCTAAAACATCTTCTTCAGAAAGAATCAGATAATCGATCTCATCTGCCTTGTATTCGGTTCCTGTATAGGAAGAAAAGAGAATCTCATCCCCTACTTTGACATCGAGAGATCGGTTTTTCCCCTTCTCATCCATCTTGCCAGGACCAACTGCTACTACAGTTCCCTGTTTTGGTTTTTCTTGAGCCGTTTCAGGAAGGAGTATGCCCCCTTTAGTCGTTTTCGCTTCTTGACGTTTCACTACAATTCGATTGCCAAGAGGTTTGATCTTCTTTGACATTTTGGATACCTCCATTTTTTATGATCATCATAAAAGCAAAGGCCGATTTAGTCAACGGTTTTAGCAATCAATAGCGATTAGTGCCAAATTCAAACCTCCTATCTATTGACGAATAAAAGGGAATTTGTGAAGGTGCGGCAAAAGAGGGTTTGAGGATATGCGAGCTTGGTCTATTGCCATTTTTTTATTCCTTCTCAACTCCTGTCACAAGAGTCAAGAAGTGGCTCAGAATGCGGTCGAGGTCGAAACGTTCATCGTCGAACCAAAGACCATTCCTCTCTCCTTTGACTTTATAGGCGTCTGTCAGAGTTCGCACTTGGTCGAAATTCGCTCCCGTGTACAGGGATATTTAGAAAAAGTGGCCTACCTAGAAGGGGCTTTTGTCAAAGAGGGGGACCTTCTCTTCGAAATTGATCCGAGAGAATTTACAGCCAAAGTCAATGAGGTCAAAGCCAATTTAGAAAAAGAAAAAGCCATCCTTTGGTCTGCTCAAAAGGCGGTCGATCGATACAAACCTCTCTTCGAGCAAAAAGCGGCCAGCCGCAAAGACTTGGACGATGCCACCGCGCAGCTCTTAGCCCAGCAAGCACAGGTGAATTTTTATGAAGCTAAGCTCCAAGAAGCCGATCTCAATTTGAGCTATACAGACATCCGGTCTCCGATATCGGGCCTCACGACCAATTCAAGATATCAACAAGGAGCTCTCATCACTCCAGGGGCAAACGATCTCTTGACAACCGTATCCATCATCGATCCCATATGGGTCATCGTCAACATTTCAGACTACTATCTTCTCGAAAGCACGCAAGCGATTGCAAAAGGAGATCTGATCTTCCCCGACCGTCTCAATTTCGACGTCACTTTGACCCTCGCCGACGACTCGCAATATCCTTTTGCGGGAAAGGTGAACTTCATCTCTCCTGTCTTGAACTCCGATACGGGAACATTCACGGCACGCGGCGTATTTCCCAATCCCAATGCTCTTTTAAAACCGGGTCAATTCGTAAAAGTCAAAGCAACCGGCGCTAAGAGACCGAATGCCATTTTAGTTCCTCAAGGCGCTGTAGTCCAAGGAGAAAACGGCCGTTTTGTCTATGTCGTTCGAGGGAATGTAGTCGAAAGGCGCAATGTCGTAACAGGAGGATGGTACGAAAATGAATGGATCATCAAAGAGGGGCTAAAAAAAGGGGATGAGGTGATCCGAGAGGGCGTCAACAAGGTGAATGAAGGGACAATTGTCCGGGTGTATAAGAAGAAAACGTAATGGTAAAATTTTTTCTCGATCGACCCATTTTCTCCATCGTGATTTCCATCACCCTCATCCTGGCCGGGCTTGTCTGTATGAAACAATTGCCCGTGGAGCAATTCCCCAATTTGAGTCATGTCCAAGTCCTCGTTTCAACCCGTTTTCCGGGGGCATCTGCCGAAACCATGTCCGATACAGTTGCAGCGCCTCTCGAGCTAGCGATCAACGGAATCGAAGACATGATCTACATGCACTCTCAAAACACATCTGAAGGCCTTCTCAATCTCATCGTCTCTTTCAGAATCGGCGCCGATCCCAATAAAGCCCTCATCAACACCCAAAATCAGGTCAACTTAGCTTTGCCCTCTCTTCCTCCCGAAGTGAGAAAACAGGGAGTCAAAGTAGGGAGTCAATTCTCGGAAATTCTTCTCTTCATTGCCCTCGAATCAAAAAACCAACTCCACGACAATATTTTTCTTTCCAACTACGCCAATACCAATGTCTCCAACCAACTCGAAAGGCTGTATGGCGTCAATGAAGCCAAAGTGATCAATGCTCGCGACTATTCGATGCGGATCTGGTTGAAACCAGACCGTCTGGCTCAGTTTGGTATGATAGCAGCGGATGTGATCGCCGCTGTTGAAGAGCAAAATGGAGCCCGTTCGATTGGATCCATCGGGGGAAATTCTCAAACTTCTTATTCGAATCCACTGACTCTTCCCGTGGGAGCCAAAGGAAGACTCAAAGATCCCAAGGAATTTGAGGAGATCATCTTGAGGGCTGAACGTGATGGTTCTCTCGTTCTTTTAAAAGATGTGGCCAGAGTCGAACTCGGAGCGCAAAACTACGATCTCATTGGAAAATTGAACGGGAAAACAGGAGCGTTTATAGCCATCTATCAAGATGTAGGAACCAATGCTTTAGAGGTAGCTAAACTCGTCAGAGAAAAAATGGACGAAATATCCCAATTTTTCCCTGAGGGAATTACCTATCACATCCCGTATGACACAACCGATTATATCCAGCTCTCGATCAAAGAAGTGTTCAAAACGCTTCTCGAAGCGGTCCTCCTCGTCTCCTTGGTCATTTTTCTCTTTCTTCACAGCTTGCGCATCTCTTTGGTTCCCATCCTTGCCATGATCGTTTCGATCATTGGGGCCTTTATTGGAATCTATTTGTTCGGCTTTTCGATCAATACACTCACCCTTTTTGGGTTGGTTCTCTCAGTGGGAATTGTCGTCGATGACGCCATCATTGTCGTAGAAAATATTGAAAGACATATGCGAGAAGAGGGGATGGCCGTGAAAGAGGCCGCCTCCAAAGCGATGAAAGAGGTTACGGGACCTGTCATCGCTACCGCTCTTGTTCTCGGCGCCGTCTTTATCCCAGTCTCTTTTTTGGGAGGGATTCCAGGGCAATTCTACAAGCAATTTGCCATCACCATCTCTTTTTCTGTGTTGATTTCTGGGTTTGTCGCCTTAACTCTCTCTCCAGCCCTTTCAGTAATTCTCTTTAAAACCTCTTTGAAAAGGATAAAGTTTGGCGAACTCTTCAATGCTCTTTTTTCAAAAATCACGGCGCTCTATCTGAAAGGCGCTGAATGGGTCTTGAAAAAACCCCTTTTCCCCTCTCTTTTTTGCCTCCTCGTCCTCCTAGCTATTTTTGGCTTTGGTATGCGCATCCCTGTCACTTTAGTTCCCAAAGAAGATCAGGGTATTTTCATGATCTCTTCTGATCTACCCGATGGAGCCAGCCTTTCCAGAGTCGAAAAAATCTCTGAACAAATAGAAAAAACCGTGATTCAAAACCCCGGAGTGTCAGATGTTCTCTCTTTTTCCGGCTATAGCATTCTCGATTCTGTTCCCCGAACAAATATAGGCGCCTTTTTCATTAATCTCAAAGACTGGAACCGTCGAAAACAATCGGCCTCTTCGATCATCCATACGATCAATGAACAATTGAGAAATATCCCCGAATCTTCCATTACAGCCTTCAGCCCGCCAGACATTCCTGGAGTTGGAGTATTTGGAGGTTTTGAGTTTTGGGTAGTCAATGATCTCGATCTCAGCTACGCCGAGCTCAACACTCTCGTCGACAAAATCATAGATAAAGCAAAACAAAGACCAGAATTTTCCCACCTCATCACCTCGATCCAAGCCAATAGTATGAGGCTATTTATCAAACTCGATCTCATCAAAGCTCGATCTCTTGGCGTACACGTCGATCAAGTTTATCAGACCTTGCAGGCTCTTCTCGGTTCGATCTATGTCAATCAATTCAACAAATATGGCCACGTCTACCAAGTCATTGCACAAGCAGAGGCAACGGCACGAGAGAACATTGAGGACATTGGAAACGTATACGTGAGATCGAACCAAAATCAGATGATCCCTCTCAAATCTCTCATTATCCCCGAATTTTCTAAGGGTCCAAATCTCGTTCAGAGATTCAATGGATCGCCGGCCGCCCTCATCTCCATCGTTCCCAATGCAAGTCCAGAAAAAGCCATTTCACTCATAGAAGAAATCGCCAAAGAGATCTTGCCCCGCGGGGTTTCCTATCAATGGGGAGGACTTGCTTTTGAAGAAAAGGAAACAGGCGGCATTCATTATATGGCCTTTTTAGGGTCCTTGATCCTCGTCTTTTTAGTCTTGGCAGCTCTTTATGAAAGATGGGCTCTGCCTCTCGCCATTCTCATGACGGTTCCCTTTGGGATTTTCGGAGCCCTCTTAGCCGTATGGCTTTCTCGAGGAGAGGCCAATATCTATTTCCAAATTGGCATCATTACACTGATTGGATTATCCGCAAAAAATGCGATCTTGATCGTCGAATTTGCCAAAGAAGAGAGAAAAAAGGGGAAAGAGATCCATGAAGCTGCCCTTCAGGCAGCTCGTCTCAGATTCAGGGCCATTCTCATGACCTCTTTGACGATGATCATGGGCGCTTTGCCCCTCGTCATTACTTCGGGTGCTGGAGCCATCAGCCGCAAGTCGGTAGGAACGGGGATCATCGGAGGCATGCTGTCAGCGACCTTTTTGGCTATCTTTTTCGTTCCCCTATTCTATAAAGCAATGGAAAGGTTCTCTCAACGAAGGAAGGAATGATGCGCAAAATCTTCCTTCTGGCCCTTCTTTTAACCGCCTGTAATTTCAAGCCACACTATGAGCGTCCCGAACTCGATATGGGTGGAGCCTATCGATTTGAGATCGAAAATGCGGGCGAGTATGCGAATCTTGCCTGGTGGAAACAACTCCACGATCCAATGCTCAATTACCTGATTGATGTAGCCTTAGAAAACAATAAGAATCTACAGGTGGCAACCGCTCGCGTTCTGGAGTTCTATGCCCAGTACAAAGTCGTTTTTTCCCAGTTTTTTCCAGAAATCGATGCTGTGGGGAATGTGGATCGGCTCAAACTTTCCGAGGATGTCAATTTCCAGCCTCCTATTCCCGGTGTGCCCCGCATCAATCCCCTCTATTCTTTTCTCTTCAAACTCTCTTATGAGATCGATTTTTGGGGCAAAATCCGCAATCAGACAGAAGCTGCTAAATCGCAGTATCTCGCTCAAGTCTATTCCAGACAAAACGTCATCTTGACCCTTGTGAGTTCTGTGGCTTCTGCCTATATTCTACTCAAACAGTATTGGAACCAACTCGAGATCTCGAAACTGACCTACGAATCGAGAAAAGAGTCTTGGGATATTGCCCTACTCCGCTTCGATGCAGGGCTCGTATCTGAGCTCGAAGTCAAGCAAGCGGAGTCGGAAACGCTAGGTGCCGAAGCGCAGATCAAGAATTTCGAAGTATTCATTGCAAGACAAGAAGATCTCATCAGCGTCCTTCTAGGCCAGACGCCTGGTCCTATTCAGCAGGGACTCTTGCTCAGCGATCTCGCGATTCCTCCCTCTATTCCGACAGGCCTTCCAGCAGATCTCTTAGAGAATAGACCCGATATTCGCCAGGCTGAAGAACAGATTTTAGCTGCCAATGCCGATGTCGGCGTTGCAAGGGCTGCTTTTTTTCCCACCTTTACCCTGACAGGCTCTGACGGCCAAAGAAGCACCGCTACCTCTAATTTTTTCCACAATTCAGCCAATCTCTGGGATTTGGGACTTCAAGCGTTTGAGCCCCTCTTTACTGGCTGGAGACTCACCAACCAATTGAGAGAAAGCGAGGCCATCCTCTTAGAGACGCTCTATTCTTATCAGCAAACTATTTTGACCGCTCTTCAAGAGGTCGACGATGCTCTCATCGCTCATGAAAAGGCGAAGGAAAAATACGAAATCCAAAAGAAGAGAGTAGAGGCGCTGAAAGACTATTTGAAGTTGGCAAATTTGCGTTATTTCAACGGGCAGAATGACTATTTGACTGTCCTCGACGCAGAAAAAAGCCTCTTTTTAACCCAGTTGGAAGCTGCTTCGACAGAAGGGGATCTCTATCTCACTTTGATCGATCTCTACAAAGCGCTTGGCCAAGGGTGGGATGTAGAAAAAGAGATCTGCGAAAGCGAAGACATGGAAACAGACGCGGTCCTCGTTGGACCCCTAGAAAACATAATCAACAACGAATAAGAAACAAGAAATACTAGAAAGTAATTCTACAAGTCGGGGACAAAGCGGATACGCCCCGAAACGGGGCCCCGTTTCGGAGCGTATCCGCTTTGTCCCCGACATGTAGAATTACTCCCTCTTATTTCTCATTCGAAACTGATATTCAGTAGATCAAATACCTTTTTCTCTTTTCTAGGAAGGCTTCACGCTCCGTTTTATGTAGCTCGATGAGCTTCCATGCAGGATACTTTTCTTTTAGGAGAATTTCGTAGACCTTGTCCGTTCCATTCGCCTTGCAAAATAGCTCCTTTCTAGGCGCCTCTTCGAGGCTTTTCGCGAACTCTTTCGGGTAGAGGCTCTTGAGCATTCCTAAGATGAGAAACTGCGCAGAAAGAGGTTTGAAGACTTTTACATCGGTGATCTGAATGAGAATTCCATTGCAATCTAGCCCCTTATAACGTCCAAAAAAAGGCTTAAACGTATAGGGTTGGAAGTGTACCCCGGGAATTTTTTGAGCGTTGAGTTTTTCTGCAAACTCTTTCGCTTGGATCCAAGGTGCCCCCACCACTTTAAAGGGAAGAGAGAATCCAATTCCAATATTCAAGATGCCGAGCTCGCCCAGTAAACCCGTTGTAGAATAGAAGAAAGGGGTGTCGGGTTCGGGTACATTGGGACTCGGGGGAATCCAGGCAAGCCCCGTATCTCGATAGCTCATAGACCGATTCCAGCCCTTCATCGGGATCACTTTCAACTTGCAACCCACCTGGTATTCTTCATTGAAAAATTGCGCCTGTTCTCCGATGGTCATTCCATGGCAATAAGGGATATTGAGATATCCAATATAAGAGCGCCACTTCTCCTCCAGCATCGGTCCGTCGACAATGAGGCCGTTGATGGGATTCGGCCGATCGAGAACGATCACTTCAATCCCTGCTTTTGCCGCCTCTTCCATGGTGTAGAAAAGAGTGGTCGGATAGGTATAGGCCCTCACGCCTGTGCACTGGATGTCGTAGATGATCACATCGAGATTTTTCAGCATTTCTGGCTTGGGTCTACGGGTCTCTCCATGTAAACTATACACGGGGATCCCGAACTCGTTTCCGTGATCTACCCGTTTCCAAGCATAGTGCTGCCCGTTTAAACCATGTTCCGGCGAAAAGAGAGCTTTTAACTCGATTTTTTCCAAAAATCTCTCGATTGTAGAGCGCATTTGACGATCGACTCCCGTATGATTTGTCAGAATGGCCACTCTCTTTCCCTTCAAATGGGAGAGGTGCCCCTCTTCAAAAAAGACATCCACACCTGGTAAAACGGAGCCAAAGGCCGATAGAGAGTAAGAAAAAACCAAAAAAAGGATCGCTCGCATCATCAAAATCCATTATAACAGAATTCTGATTGTGGTATAGAAATCGATATGAGTTATCTAGAAGAAGCAATCGAAATTTTAGACAGCGTAAAGGCCAAACCTCTCTCCATTAGAGAGCGTCAGCGCCTATCCATCGAACTCGCTGCTCTGATGATCCACGAAGCCAGTCTTTCAATGACGTCTGCTGAAAAAAGCGTGCAAGAGCAGCTGACCCGGCTCATGCGCGATCCCGTGGGAAAAGCGTTTACAACTGCGATGACCGATGAGTGTTTCCGCTCCACTTCTCATAAACGGATTGCCGACCAAATGATCTATCTCCTCAATCAATTGGGGGTCCCGCAATATCTGGATTGGTTCAAGCGCTCAGAACTCTTAGTCTTTCGAACTCTAGGCCCCAAACTAGCTCAGTTTCTCGTCCCCTTTGCCATGAACGCTTTGAGAAAACAGACAGAAACGGTGATTCTTCCCGGCGAGCCTCAACTCCTCACCAAACACCTCAAAGAGAGAAGAGCAGAAGGAGTCAGACAAAACATCAACCATCTGGGAGAGGCCATTCTCAGTGAAGCAGAGGCAAAAAAAAGGCTCCACACCTACCTCGAAGATTTAAAAAATCCCGATATCGACTACATGTCGGTCAAAATTTCAACGATCTTTAGTCAGATCAACCTCCTTGCCTTTGACGAAACGGTCGATGCAATTGCAGATCGTTTGAGAAAGCTCTATCGTGCATCTTTGAGCTCTACGCCTCATAAATTCGTCAATCTCGATATGGAAGAGTATCGCGACCTCGATCTCACCGTCGCCGTTTTCAAGAAAGTATTGGACGAGCCAGAATTTCATTCTCTTTCGGCAGGAATTGTTCTACAAGCCTATCTACCCGACGCACATTCCTATCAAAAAAATCTCACCGAATGGGCAAAAAAACGGGTCAAAAACGGCAGCGCGCCCATCAAGGTGCGGATTGTCAAAGGGGCCAATCTCGCGATGGAACAATTTGAAGCTTCTCTCAAAGGCTGGCCGCAAGCCCCCTACACCCAAAAAGTCGACGTCGATGCCAATTACAAGAGAATGCTCGTCTATGGTTGCCTTCCGGAAAATGCGCGCGCCGTACGACTCGGGATCGCGAGCCACAATCTCTTTGATATCGCTTTTGCCATGCTCCTTCGCTTGGAAAATCAGGTGGAGCCCTATACGGGCTTCGAGATGCTGGAGGGAATGGCCGATCACATCCGCAGAGTGGTTCAGAAACTGACGGGCGACATGCTCCTCTACTGTCCTGTCGCGACGAAAGAGGAATTCCAGCATGCCATCGCCTATCTCATTAGACGTCTCGATGAAAATACGGGATCCGAAAACTTTCTTCGCCATGTCTTTGGACTCAAACCGGGAACCGATGCATGGGAGAGCCAAACCGCTCTATTTTCTCAAAGCTGCGAAGAGATCGATAGGGCCAGTGACAAGCCGAGACGAGGACAGAATCGGCAAATCGAACCTGTGAGCCATGACCCAAAACTCCCCTTTGACAACGAACCAGACACCGATTTTTCCCTGCCTCAAAATCGCAAGTGGGCCGAAGAAATCGCCAAACACTGGAAACACCACCAGGAAAAGCCCATCCCCCTCGTCATTGCCGGACAAGAGATCCACGACAACGAGGAAGGAAAAGGGAAAAATCCCAACGATCTATCCAATGTAAAACCGCTTTACATCTATACCAAAGCCCATAAGCAGCATATCGACGCGGCCCTAAAGTGCGCCAAACAGCATGAGGCCTCCTGGAGTTCGACTTCCATTGAACACCGCAGCCAGCTCTTAGCTAGAGTCGCACAGATTTTGCGCCAGCGAAGAGGAGAGCTCATCGGTGCCATGATGATCGATGGGGGAAAAATCGTTTCAGAATCGGATCCTGAAATCTCAGAAGCCATTGACTTCGCGGAATACTATCGCCGTCAGACAGAAAAAATGTCTCTCATGAAAGATATCCGATGGAAGCCCAAAGGAACCGTTCTCGTCGCCTCGCCCTGGAATTTCCCTTGCGCTATTCCTGCAGGGGGAATGCTAGCTACTCTCGTAGCGGGAAACTGCGTCCTCTTCAAGCCTTCTTCGGAAACCGTGCTCGTGGCCTGGCATCTCATCAATGCTCTTTGGGATGCGGGAATTCCCAAAGAAGTGCTCCAGTTTGTCCCTTGCTCAGGGGAGGGTCCCGGAAGCGAGCTTCTCCGAGATGAAAGGGTGAACGCCGTGATCTTGACGGGAGGCACCGACACCGCTAAAAAATTTCTCAAAATGCGCCCCCATCTCGATCTCGCAGCAGAAACGGGCGGAAAAAACTCCCTGATCATCACCGCTCTTGCGGATCGGGACTTAGCCATTAAAGATCTGATCCATTCTGCTTTTAGCAACTCTGGGCAAAAATGCTCGGCCGCCTCACTAGCCATCCTAGAGGCCGAAGTGTATGACGACACCCATTTCCTCAGGAATTTAAGAGAAGCTGCCGCCTCCCTCAAAGTGGGTCCCAGCTGGGATCTCAGGACAAAGATCAATCCTCTCATCCACGAACCCCGCGGCGTCCTCAAAAGAGCCCTCACCACATTGGAAGAGGGAGAAGAGTGGCTGCTAGAACCCAAACAAGATCCAGATAATCCTTGCCTTTGGAGTCCCGGCATCAAATTGCATGTCCGGCCCGGTAGTTTTACCCATATGACGGAACTCTTTGGGCCTGTATTGGGACTCATGAGAGCGGAAAATTTAAAGCATGCCATTGAGCTGGCAAACGCCGTTCCGTATGGTCTCACCTCGGGTCTTCACAGCCTCGATGATCGAGAACAGACAGAGTGGATTGAAAAGATCGAAGCGGGCAATCTCTATATCAATCGGGGCACAACAGGAGCGATTGTCCGCAGACAACCTTTCGGAGGTTGCAAAGCTTCGAGTATCGGCAATGGAGCGAAAGCGGGAGGACCCAATTACCCCCGTGAATTCATGATTGCAGAGCCCATTGGGCTTCCTCAAGAAAGACATCCGGTCAATGAAGCGGTGAACCACTTGACGACCTTCTTAGACCAAATGGATCTCACTGCAGAACAGCTCGGCATCTGGACCGCGAGCTGCGCGAATTATGCCTACTGGTGGAGACGGATGAAGCAGGATCGAGATCCCTCAAAAATTGTTGGACAAGACAATTTTTTCCGCTATCTCCCGAGAAAAGATCTCACATTTCGCATCACTCTTCATGCAAAGCCCCTCGATGTCTTACGCGTTTGCGCAGCAGCGCTTACCTGTGAGGCAAAAATGACTCTCAGCCTTCCTCTCGATAAACCCTCTAGCTTGGAGTGGCTCGAACAACTCAGCTCTTTACCCATCATCGAAGAAACCGAAGAAGAGTTTTTAAAACGTCTTAAAAATGGGGAAACGGGGAGAGTGCGCCTCTTGGAAGCTGCGAATGAGGCTCTTTTGAGAGCCGCCGCTGAATCGACGACCTATGTGGCTGCAGCCCCTGTTCTAGCCAATGGCAGACTCGAACTTCTCCACTATTTGCGTGAGCTATCAATCAGCATCGATTACCATCGCTATGGCAACCTAGGGCTTCGTGAAGGAGAACTCCGCAAACCCATCCAATGAGGGAGATTGATTCCATCGATGGATCAAGACCTCATTTCCTTGTAAGTGGAGTTCGCAAAAATGTCCTGTCTTCACCTTTTCATTTCGAAAAAAACGAAGAAGGCCATTGCTCGAAACTCCCAAAATCGTTTCGTTTGGATACTGTTTTTTCAAAGTTTCTAACCACAGGTGAAGTTGTGTTTGGTGATTTTCAAACGTCCCCTGAAAAATGTGGGAGGGCCACTGCAATTTCTCAGACCACTCGGCTTGCTCTTTGGGCCATTTTCGCTCGATTTCCCTAGCTGTTAAACCCTCCCAAAGACCGTAATCGATTTCTGTGAGAGCCGAAAGGATCTCTACTTCTAGCTTAAGCTCTTTTGCGATCAGTTGAGCCGACTCCTTTTGCCGTTGAAGATTTCCCGCAAAGATCCTTTTGGGAAGGATTCCTTCTGACTTTAGGTAATGCGCCATTTGAAGGGCCTGCTGACGCCCCTTTGCCGTTAAAGGCAAATCGGTTCGCGCGCCCACTTGAACAGCAGTTTGTCCCTCTTCGAACGTGTTGCCGTGCCGCATTAAGAAAAGACGGCTCACAATAGCTCTCCCTCTTTGGCAATGATAGACTCTACGATAGCAACATCTTCGGGCTTGTCGACAGAACCATGGGTTCGTCCCCGATAATCGACCTCTACGATCTGCATGGGGATGCCATTTTCAAGAGCTCTCAATTGCTCGAGTTTTTCCGATTTTTCCAAAGGACCTTCGGATAGCTGACTGAGTTTCTGAAGGGTCTCTCTTCGATAGGCATAAAGACCGATGTGCCGATAGATTGGCCTTTCTGGATGAGATTCTTCGCGGGCGTAGGGAAGAAGAGCTTTTGAAAAGTAGAGAGCTTTCCCGAATCGATCAAAGACAACCGTCGTCCCGCTGGAAGAGCCTCCTCTTTTGGATTGAATGAAATCGAGGAGAGCTTTCCCCTTTAACTTCACTGCAGGGGTCGCAATCTGTATTTTTGGATCTCTCAACATCGCCTCCAACACCGCCTCTATGACCCAAGGGGGCGTGAGGACTGCATCTCCTTGCAAACTAAAAAAAATAGAGGTGTTTGGAAAGAGTTTAGCTGCTTCAGCCACCCGATCTGTACCCGTTTGGCAAAGAGGACTCGTCAGGACCACGTTCGCTCCAAATTGCTTTGCAAAAGTTTCGAGATGCGCGTCATCGGTCGCAATCCAAACACCCTTGGCCCCTGCTACAGCCTTCCCGATTGCCCAAACCCTTTCGATCATGGTTTTTCTCCCAATGCGAGCGAGCGGTTTATTTGGGAAACGGGTCGAGGCCATGCGGGCCGGGATCACGATGAGAGCGCTTTCTTCCATGGACTCTATTTTATATGGGCGCGAAAAAAATAGCGATTTTCAATTTCTCTTTGATTACTATACATACGCATATGTCCGAACTCAATCCACAACAAGCATTAGCTGTCCAGCATGTCGAAGGGCCTCTCCTCGTCTTGGCAGGCGCCGGCTCTGGGAAAACCCGCGTCGTCACCTACCGGATTGCCAAACTCTTAGATCTAGGGGTTTTGGCGTCCGATATTCTCGCCGTGACGTTCACCAATAAAGCGGCCGAAGAGATGCGGACCCGGATCCGAACGCTCAAAAATACGCAGGTCCTCGCCTGCACTTTCCACAGTTTAGGAGCCCGGATTTTGCGGGAATCGATCCATGCCCTCGGATACACCTCTGATTTTACGATCTATGATGAGGAAGATAGTGAAAAACTGCTCAAAAAATGTTTCGATGAACTCCAGATCACGGATGATAAGAGTTTTTTGCGCAAGGCAAGACATGCGATTTCCTCTGCAAAAAATGACCTTCTCGATGAGGTTGATCCCGATATTGCAGAAATCTACCCCCTCTATCAAAAAAAATTAAGAGAGTGCAACGCTTTAGACTTTGATGATCTTCTCTATTTGACGGTCAAACTCTTCCAAGAGCATCCCGCCATTCTCAGTATCTATCAAAAAAGATGGCTCTTTGTCCTCATCGATGAGTATCAAGATACCAATACAGCTCAGTATACTCTCGCAAAACTCCTCGTCGCCACACATCAAAACATCTTTGCCGTAGGCGATCCCGATCAATCCATTTACTCTTGGCGGGGCGCTAAATATCAAAATATTTTGAATTTTGAAAATGACTTCCCTGGGGCAAAAATCATCGCTCTCGATCAAAACTATCGGAGCACAAACCTCATCCTAAAAGCTGCCAATGCCCTCATCCAACACAATTCCGATCGCTATGACAAAAAGCTGTGGAGCTCTCTTGGAGAAGGGGCCAAGGTAGGGGTTTTTGTCGCCCAAAGTGAAAAGCAAGAGGCCGAATTCGTCGCCAACCGGATTCTGAAAGAAGCGCTCGATCACTCTCTCACAGAAATTGCCGTCTTTTACCGGACCAATGCGCAATCGCGCGATCTAGAAGATGCCCTTCTCTCTCGCCATATCGCCTATCAGATCATTGGCGGCCTTTCCTTTTACCAAAGGCGAGAAATCAAGGATCTACTCGCCTATTTGAAAATGATTCTTTCCAATACAGATCTCATCTCCTTTTTGCGAACCATCAACTTGCCGCGCCGCGGTCTTGGAAACGCCACTTTGGAAAAACTCGTTGAAACCGCAGCCGCAAGAGAAATGCCCATTTTCACTTTTTGCGAAGAGGCCAGCGATTACCCCGCACTCTTCAAACTGGGTCAAAAACAAAGAGAGGGTCTCAAAGAGTACATTCGTAGCCTCCATGAGCTTCGAGCAAAAAGGGCGCACCTTTCCTTACACGAGCTCATCAGTGAAACGATTTCAATCACCCGTTATTTTAACTATCTAGATGAAGATCCAGAAACCGCTGAAGACCGCAAAGAAAACTGCAATGCGCTCATCGGCAAAGCGGCCGAATGGGAACAAGAGACAGAAAATCCCAGTTTACCCAAATTTTTAGAGGAATTGTGTCTACGCACGAATGCCGATGAAGAGAAATTCATCCCTTCTGTCAAACTCATGACCCTGCACAATAGCAAAGGACTCGAATTTGAGGTTGTGTTTCTCGTAGGGCTGGAAGAAGATCTCTTTCCCCACGTGAACTCAAAAGACGAGCCCAAAGCCATCGAAGAAGAAAGGCGCCTTTGTTATGTGGGAATGACTCGGAGTAAGAGAAAGCTCTATTTAAGCCTTGCGACTTATCGCTTTATGTGGGGAACCCCCCGCACCATGCGCCCCTCGCGCTTTTTGAAGGAAATCCCTTCTGAATATCTCGAAAATTTCTCTCCCGTGACTCTGCATAGAGAAAACAGCTACGATGAGACTCAGGTAGAAGGATTTCAGACAGGCGATCAGGTCCTTCACAAAGAGTTTGGAATAGGGATTGTGCAAAAGGCTTACCGCGGCTCTTTTGGGATCACCTATGAAGTTCATTTCACCGATGCCGAAACAACCCGCACCCTCGTCGCTAAATACGCCAAACTCCAACCCTACCCAAATTAATTAAGTTACACATAATTAACACAATAACAAAATAACTATCAAAAAATAATAGGATGTTATAATTATATTAATAGAATAATTATCAGAGGGCGTTATGGAATTTTTACAAGATATCTTTGCCTTGATCGGCAGAGTGCTGATCAGCGGCATGTTTCTATGGGCCGCCTATGAAAAGATCACCCACTGGAACAAAACAGTCACTTACATGAGAGCAAAGAACGTGCCTCAGCTGAACGTCGTTCTGCCTGTAGGGGTTGGATTGAAAATTCTCGGTGGCTTGATGGTCCTTCTCGGATGGCACGCTCATCTCGGCGCTTTTTTACTTTTGATCGTCTCAATAGCCTCGCTTCTCAGAATGCATGACTGGTGGAAAAAGCAAGGTGCTGAGCGTGAAATGGAAAAACTGTTTTTCTTAAAAGATGTCTCGATCATCGGCGGACTCTTCATGATTCTTTCTCTAGGCGCCGGTCACTTTGCTCTCTAAGAAAGTATTTGCAAATTCAGAAGGAACAGGATTTGCAGGATCACAAGTGGCAGGATGTACAGGAAAAAAATTTAAGAGAGCGTATCATCCTTCTTATCCTGCCGTTTACGATCCTGCACATCCTGTTCTTTCTGAATTTTTAGACACTCTCTAAAGCAACGAGACGGTCGAAAGCCTTTTTGGCTTTCTTCACAGAAATGAACTTTTTCCAATGACGATCTCTGAGTCGTAATCCCCGAATATTGGGAATCCAGGAACTGGGGGTTACGACGACTCCTTTTTGAAAAGAGGGGGCCCACATATTGGCCCAAGCTTTCCGTCTGCAGAAAGTCAGCGTAGGCGCTCCGAGAGCAGAAGCCAGATGTCCAAGCCCAGAGTCGTTCCCCACTAAAAAGCCAGATTCATAGAGGAATCGGGCAAGAGCATCGAGAGAGGGAAAGAGAGCCACCTCAAAGCCAATGTCTTCCCAACCCACCTTCGTTCCCGGAATAAAAACCGGTTCATATCCTTGACTCTTTAAATATTCCGCTAGAGCTAAAAACTTCTCTTTCGGCCAATTGCGGGTCTCTCTTGCACTGGTCGGATGGATCGCAACCCGTTTGGAAAATTTCCTAGGAATAAGGCCTTCGGGAGGGATAAAGCCATTGCTCTTCGTGATTTTGGGCAAATGGAGAACCCTTTCGCAAAAAAGACGCATATTATCGGCAATTGATACCCCTGGATTTGTGAGGCAATCGCGATAGAAGGGTTCATTGACGATATTGGGGGATGGGTAGAGATAAATGACTTTGATTTTATCGGGAAATCGCCTTTTTCCCTCTTGGATCAATTGCTGCACAAAAGGATCGGTATCATTATGCACGACAAAGAACCAATCATAGGAACTCAAGATACGAGACAGCTCAGAGAGAGGCGGATAGGGAGATACGGAGAGGTGGGGGAACCAATTCTGCATGGATCCAAGAGTGTTTTGATAGGTATCGACTTTCCAACCATTGAGATGCAAATTGTTGGATAGACACAAGCAGTTGACGCCATCGCCTAGGCCATTGTGACAAAAAACCCCCGTCCTCAGTCCCATAAGAAAAATCCTCCAAAACGATGCATTTTAAATGGTTCGCATAAACAGAATCAATCGGCTTGTTTAACCAGAGGTGTTCTGTTATGGGGAAAATAGGCAATTATGAAAGCACGCCCCTTTTTGAATCTGGCTCCAGAAAGACAAATGGTTCTGACCTTTGCTTTACGCCAAGCATTGGAGATCCTCCAAATGCCTCAGCTCGAGTTAGGGGAATGGCTCACAAGTGAAATTGAGAAAAACCCCCTTCTAGAATTTGGGCCCCCCAAATTGAAACGGCGCTTTGAAGGGGACTTTCCTGCTCCCATTTCTCTTCAGGAGCACTTGAGTCTGCAGATCCGAGAGCATTTTGACGATCCGCAAGATCAAGAGTTCGCTTTTGCTCTCATGCATCAACTCGATGAAAGAGGATTTCTTCCCTTAGAAACTGCAACAGATAGGATCTTAGAGGTTCTGCAAACCTTCAATCCTCCGGGAGTCTTTGCGAGGAATTTGCGAGAATCTCTTCTCTTACAACTGAGAGCCAAAGGCCAGCTGGGCACTTTGAGTTACCGCCTCATTGAACACTGCTATGAAGATCTTCTCCACGGAAGATATGCTCAAATGCAAAAAAAATTAAAAACAAAGAATCTCAAAGAGGCAATCCAGAATCTATCCCGTTTGACCTTGCGTCCCGTCCACCAATTCCTGCAGGATCCAGCAGGAGGGCCGATTTGCATCGATCTTCTCATCCAGAAAATTGAGGGTGGATGGACAATAGAACTGCTCGAGGAAGATCTTCCACCCTTTCACATTCAAACAGACTATTTGAACATTGAACCAGAAAGCAAAGAGGAGAAAGAATCACTCCGGTCCTTCAAAACGCAGGCCCAATGGATTTTCCGCTCTTTGAACCGTCGTCGTAAGCTCCTTCGGGAAATTGGCCATCTTCTCATCCGCAAACAAGCCCTTTTTCTCGATCAGAAAGGCCCCCTTACCCCCTTGAGCATGAGCGAACTAGCAGCCAAACTGGAAATCCACGAATCGACCCTCTCAAGAGCTCTATCAGGAAAATATGCCGCTACACCTCGCGGGATTCTCCCCCTTAGATCTCTAGTAACCAATGACCCAGAAGCCCAGCAAGCCAAAGAACTCCTAGAAAAACTGATCCGAGCTGAAGACAAAAACTATCCCTTCACAGATGATCAATTGGCCGAATCTCTTAAAGGAAAGGGATTTAAAATTGCGAGGCGCACGATTGCGAAATATCGGAATAAACTGAAGATCGGCTCCGCTTCCCAAAGAAAAATCTCATGAGACGCGGTTGTCACTCAATTCCCAAGTGAGGGTTGGGCAACACACCCATATTTCGCTTGGCAGACAAAGCAATGTTTAGATAAAATAAAATTATGACTCCTGAAGATCTAGTTTCTTTTATCAAAAACCTACATATTTTCAGACATTTAAATGAAGAAGAGCTCGATCTCCTATTAAATGTAATGAGTGAGAAAATCTACAAGGAGGGAGACTATATTCTCCGTGAAGGAGATACGGATCAAACTCTACTGATTTTGAGAAGTGGACAAGCAGAAATCCTCAAAGACTCTCCTACCTCTCCCACCTCTCCTCCGCTTCGAATTGGTCTAATCAAACCCAGTGATTGTTTTGGGGAAATGTCTCTGTTTGATCAAAATCCCCGTTCTGCATCTGTAAGGGCATTAGAAGAATCGGCCGTCCTTATTTTCGATATTTTAAAAATGGGGACTCTGAATGGGAAAATTTATAGTGCACTGGGCAATAAGCTCAGCAAAGCGCTCAGAAAGGTGAATCAAGATTTAGTCGAGCTCCTTCAGAGTAAGATACAGGAATTTAATTTGCGGGCCCAAGCAAGCAATCTCTTCATTGTATTGATTCTTTCCACGGCATTTTATCTTACAACCAAAACATTACTCAGTAATCTCTACGGTGGTTTTAATGCTATAATTACCTCTATTTTTGGGTTTGGAACGGTGCTTTTTCAAGGGCTTGCGGCTCTCCTTCTCATCAAGTATTCAAATTATCCCCTAAAATATTACGGTCTTACCCTCCAAGGTTTCCGAAAGGAAGCTTGGGAAGGAATCCTCTACTCTATACCGCTCCTGACTCTCTTTACTCTGATCAAATGGATTTTGATCCAATCGATTCCGACCTTTCACGCAAATCCTCTTTTCGAGCCCTTTCCCGAAAAGGCGCAATATTTGGACTTTTATCTCGCTTTTATCTTTATTTATTTACTCCTAGTCCCTGTGCAAGAATTCGTCGTCCGAGGATGCTTTCAAGGGTGTCTTCGCAATTTTTTTGTGAACAAGCATCGCGTTTTTATTTCTATTTTGGGGTCCAATTTGCTATTTGGGGCCGTTCATGCGCTCAATAGCCTTTTCTTCGCACTGGGTGTTTTTTTGGTGGGAATGTATTGGGGCTATTTATATGAGCGGCAAAAATCTCTGGTTGGAGTTATTGTATCGCATTGGTTAGTAGGAGTCTGGCTATTTTTTATTCTCAACGCATCGCGATTTTTTGTCTTCTGACCCAATCAATAGGCGGGGGACCATTCTCGGTCGGGATGATGGAAAAAGATGACGGCAATGACGGCAACTCCAATGATTCCGGCTAGCAAGAGAAAGGCTCCTTGATAATTGCCCGTCATATCGATAAGGCTTCCCGTAAGAATAGGTCCCACGATCCCCCCAAGAGAAAGACAGCTCGAAGTGAGTCCTTGAGCAGTTCCCGATCTGTGCTTGGCCACATCGATGTTCACGCTAAAGAAGGCGGGCTGCGGCATGAGCCCAAACCCTAAGCCCAGACTCAGGAAAATCAGAGAAGGAACTAGCGTCGTGGTAAAACTGAGGAGGACAAAGAAAATAGCGGCAATGAGCTGGCTCACCCAAATGAGGTGCGCCCGAGCCAACCTGCCACTTCCCGTCTTTCGGTAGAGATAATCGGAGAGAAATCCCCCCGCTTTCAAAAAGATCGCCCCGACGAGCCAAGGAATAGTGAGATACCACCCCACACTCTTCAGATTGAGATTGTGTTGAGTCAGAAAATAGCCAGGGAGCCAAAGAGTGGCAAAAAATAGCATGTAACCAAAGGCAAAATAGGCAATGTTATTGGCAATGAGAGCCGGATGGGTGAGGATAAAGCGCCAATCGACAGGAGATTTTTGCTTTTCAGAGGACATAAGAGATGGGGTCGCAATGAGGCTTTTCTCCTCTTTTGAAACCCATTTGCAATCTTCAGGACGGTCTCTAAAACAAAAATACCAAATGCCTGCCCACACGACTCCTACAGAACTAATGATGAAAAACATTATGCGCCACCCAAAATCGGCGACGAGATAAGAGGTGATCGGAGCTCCAATCACTGCAGAAAGAGGGATGGCCACCAATCCCAACCCCAGAGCCGTCGCTCTTTCTGATGGGGAAAGCCAATGGCTAATCGACCGAGTAATAGCCGGGAAATGGGGTCCTTCCGTCACGCCTAAGAGAAAGCGGAGCCAAATAAATCCCCAAAAACTGCCTGCTATCCCAAGAAGGGCGACACATAAAGACCAAGCAACGGCAGCCACAGGCCAAACTAAGCGAGCTCCCCATCGATCCACAAGCCACCCTCCTAGAATGGTCATGAAGACATACCCCATCCCAAAAGCCGAGAGGATGAGGCCAAACTGTGTATCTGTGAAATGAAATTCTTCTTTAAGAGGGGCGATGACAAAAGAAATGGCAGATCGATCGATAAAATTGATGAGGGTAATGAAAAAGATCAACCCTGCAATGAACCATCGGTAATTTGTCCGCTCTTTAACTGCCATAGAACCTCATTTACTAGAGTCGGGATGATATCATGGCCCCGGCCTTTTTTTCCAGACTTTAAAGAGAGGCTGGGGTCCCCTCGAGGCAGTAGCCGTTGAGACACCCTTTATCGACAAGATCGCGGAGCTTTCCCCGGAACTGGATCTTCACCCATCTAGGGTCTCGGTCGATCTCCTTTTTCAAGACATCGGTTTCCAGCCCCTGGCACTCTCCATAACGCTTGAGAGTATAAAAAAAATAATTGAGGACATCGTTATACATGAGGTTGTCTTCTGCGAATCGCCGCGCATTTTCAGCAATTTTTTTACATTCTGCATCATGAGCACTTGCCCATTTGAGCTTTCCAATCAAATCGCTCAAATCATTTTTTACAGGGACATAATGAATATTGGGTTTTAGAGCCCGGTAAAACCATTGGATTTCATTAGAATCGGGCTTGAAAGTCACAGAACCAGAAAGAAGCCTCCACTGAAGAGCAGGCGCTGCGCACATCACCCCGTCGACATAGGGCAAATACTTGCATTCTAAAAATTCTTCCCAAGAACATCGATCTCCCATCACCCCCTCCTCATCAATTTTTTTTCTTAAGTCTGGATCCTCGGGGTAGCTGCTCAAGCGAGCATCGAGTATGTCGGGGAAATCCAAAGAGAGTTGACAGAGCTTATACCGAATGGTTTTGGTCAATCCCCCACGCCAAAGGGCAAAATTTTTCTTTTTTTCCCAGGGAACCTGAGCTTTTTTGACCGATTTGATGTCAGATATCCACCAAGCCCCAATCGATCTCCAATCGGGAATCAGAATGCCGTTAGGGGCCTGTTTCAATTTTGCCGAAACGAGGATGGGCGCTTTGAGATCTTTGGGGCAAATCCCCGCACACGGGTACCCATCATAGTAGGAAAGGATAAAATCCATATTGGGAAGCTCTGCCTTCTGGATCAAAGTCTTGATGGCTCTTTCCGTGCCATTGTCTTCGAGCGAAATGGGCTCTCCTTCGGTAAAATAGCGATAGAGCTCATTGCCGACGATGCGATAGCGCACCAGCATGGGAGAAAAAGCCTTCACTTTGGCAAAGCTTTCATCGACATCCTCTTTTGCGATCTTTTCTATGCCTTTAAAATCTTCTTCAATTTGCTCGAGCATCCAAGGTGCTGGAGATTTGGTTAGAAAGGATTCATTTGTGAGATGCTTGAGCATCGTTTCCTGTTTGAGGTAGCGATGGGTAGACACCCGTTTTCCCTCAATGAATACCACCTCTGCAACCGCAATCATGAGAAGCATTCCTCCAGCAACGAGAGATCTCATCCGCACCTCAAGTAATTACGGATCACTTTCCAGCGCAAGCAGGTCTGTTTTTCTGCATAACTCTCGATAGAGATCCCTTTAGAAAATTGCCTGATTTCCTCATCGGTCAATCGGAAAAGGACGGCCCGAGTTTTGCGGGGCTCTTTTGTGATCTGGTGAATGCGCTCTGCCGCTTTTTTAAGTCTCGCGTGTCCTTGGATCAACCGCCAAAAACCAAACCCCGCCCAAATAGCCCCTCCTAAATAGAGTGGCGCATAGAGAATGCCACCCAGCATGAAAAACAAAAAGGGCCACGCTTCCCAGGGCCTTCGGAAGATGGGGCCCAATACTCTTCTCCACTTTTTTTCCGACGTCATGTAGGCGAAAAATTCTTCTGCAGAATTTTCATTGAAAGAGCTTCTCACTCCATGAACCGCTTCATGCGACAAAATCTCTTCGCGCCGGTATAGATTTAAGTAAGCCCCCTTTTCGAGCCCTTTTCTCATTTGAACAGAGTGAAGATTCCTTCCCTCCACCCAGGCGGCAGCCCCTTGCCAAGGAGCCAAATTCCGATTGGAATAAAAGGCGCAAATGTAAAGCGGTTTTACATGGAAGAGCTCAAAGAGGTATTCTCGGACCCAGTCCCAATGCGGTTCAGGAATCCAGCTGCCGTTTTCATACCGTTTCTTAGACGCATCGATCCTAGCGAGAAATTCATCCTCGCTCTCGTCTGGACCCGGAATGAACCCTATCTGATCGAATTTCAATAATTCCTGGTCTGTCATAAGAGGTCATTATGAAATTAAAAGACAAATTTCACAACGGTTTTTCTCTTAGTAACGGAGGGGATTTCTATAGTAAAAACAGAGAGCGCCCAAGATCATCATGGAAAGGCTCAATATCACTCCCACAGTACCGAGACAGCCCGGTTCTGGATCGCCAATATCGGCGACTCGATAGAGCCCTAGATAAGTCTCTTCGGTTTGAGTTGATTTATTGGCTGATTTAACTGGAGATGTAAAAACATTAACTTTAGTCATACATGTAAATTATAACAAACCAATTAATTTAAATAAATTCAAAAGTTGTTTTGCGCTATCCCCCCCACTTTTTGGGATAAAAAATGACAAATCTTTCTAGAAAAATGGGAAATCCGGTACTATCTGTCCAATTTTGGGGACTATAAAAATGGGCAAAGCCCTCGTCATCGTCGAATCACCTGCGAAAATCAAGACGCTCAAAAAATTTTTGGGGTCTCATTTTATTTTTGAATCTTCGGTCGGTCACATCCGCGATCTGCCTCAAAAAGAGTTCGGGATCGATATCGAACACGACTTTGAACCGAAGTACGTCACCCTCTCTGATAAAAAAGAGGTCATCAAGAAACTCCAAGAAGCAGCCAAAAAAGCAGACATTGTCTACCTCTCTCCCGATCCCGATCGCGAAGGAGAGGCGATCGCCTGGCACATCGCAGCCATTTTGCCGAAGGGAACCAAGATCAAGCGAACGGCCTTTCAATCGATCACCAAGGCTGCTGTTCAAGAAGCGCTCGACAACCCGCGAGACATCGACATGGATCTCGTCAATGCGCAGCAAGCCCGCCGGCTTCTTGACCGGATCGTCGGTTATAAAATTTCTCCCATTTTGACGCGAAAAGTAAAAAGGGGTCGTAGCGGCACATCGGCAGGAAGGGTTCAATCTGTGGCCTTGAAATTGGTCGTCGATCGAGAAAAAGAGATCGATGCCTTTATCCCTGTTGAATACTGGAATATCGGAGCTCTCTTGGCGCCCAAGAATGAGAAGACGTTTGCAGCGGCTCTCTATTCTGTTCATGGATTGAAGGTTGAAAAAGAGAAGGGAAATAAAGAGTGTTTCCTGATCTCCAATGAAAAAACGGCGGGTGAGATCACAGCCAAGCTGAAAAGAGCTCATTACACCGTGAGCACAGTTGATCGAAAAGAGAAAAAACGGAATCCAGTCCCCCCTTTCATCACCTCCACACTCCAACAAGAGGCGAGCAGGCACTACGGTTTTTCCGTCTCTCGCACCATGAACATCGCCCAGAGTCTTTATGAAGGGATTGATATGGGCTCCGAGGGAACAGAAGGTCTCATCACCTACATGCGTACCGATTCTGTCAACATCGCTCCTGAAGCCATCAATCAAACCCGTAAATACATTTTGGAAAAATTTGGTCCCGAGTATTTGCCCGATCAGCCCAAAATCTACGCCTCTAAGAAAACCGCGCAAGAAGCGCATGAGGGAATTCGTCCTACAGGTCTTCATCGAGATCCCGAGAAAATTCGTCAATACTTGAATGCAGATGAATACAAACTCTACCTACTCATTTGGAGAAGATTCATCGCCTCTCAAATGAATCCGGCCATTTACGATACCGTTTCAGCAGACATTGCCACCGACCAAGATATGCTATTGAGAGCTACGGGATCTGTCGTCAAATTCAATGGCTATTTAGCCGTCTATGAGGAAAAGAAAGACCGTGGAGCGCATGACGAAGAGGACGAAAATGCGAAAATTTTGCCTCCTCTAGAACCGAATATGCCGCTTCAACTCAAAGAAGTGAGCTCGACACAATCTTTTACAAAGCCTCCTCCTCGATTTACAGAGGCCTCTTTAGTGAAAGAACTGGAGCGTTTAGGAATCGGGCGACCATCGACTTACGCTGCCATCATGAACAAGATCCAAAGCCGAGATTACACGGTCAAAGAAAATCAGGCCCTAAAGCCTACAGAGCTTGGAAAAGTGATCTGCGCCATGCTCGAGGAAAATTTTCCTCCCATCATGGACGTGAGCTTCACTGCTCAGATGGAAGACCAGCTCGAACAGGTCGCTGAACACAACAAGAATTGGAAAGAGCTCATCCGTGAGTTTTGGAAAGATTTCATTCCGCTTGTAGATAAAGCAGATAAAGAGGCAGTTGTTCCCAAAATCCTCACGGAGATCGACTGTCCTAAATGTGGTCACAAACTGCAAAAAATTTGGTCGCGCAACAAGTATTTTTATGGGTGTTCAAACTATCCAGATTGTGACTACACCGCTCCAATAGAAGCGCTCGAATTCAACCGAGAGGACTACGATCCTCAGTTCAACTGGGACCAGCCATGCCCGAACTGCGGCTCTCCCATGACGGTCAGACACGGGAAATATGGCGCTTTTTTAGGTTGCTCCAGATATCCCGACTGCAAGGGAATTGTCAACATTCCGAAAAAAGGAGAGAAAGTCTATAGCGCTGAAGAGCTTCCCGCTTGTCCTGCCATCGGTTGTGACGGACGGCTCACCGCTCGCAAATCGCGCTTTGGCAAAACCTTTTTCTCCTGCTCCAACTTCCCCGACTGCGATGTCATTGTCTCTACGCTGGATCAGTTGGAAGCTAAGTACGATGCGCACCATCCCAAAACTCCCTATGTAAAAAAAGGGAAATATGGCGCTAAAAAAGGGAAGATGAAGGCGGGAAAGACTAAAAAAGCGCGAACTCAACCGACTTACAAGACTTCTCAAGATCTTGCCAAGATCGTCGGACAAAGTGAAATCAGCCGAACGGAAGCCACTAAGAAAATTTGGGACTATATCAAATTGCACAAGCTCCAAGATCCGCTCAATAAACGGCGCATCATTCCCGATGCGGCTCTTGCAAAAATCATCGGTAAAGAGTCCATTGATATGATGAAACTCTCCTCCTTTTTGAATAAGCATTTGAAAAAATGATCGCTCGACTTGATGTGAAATGGGCGCTCACTTTTCTCTTTGCAGCGCTCGGACCCCTCGGCCATCTGCTCGTTCCTCCCTCTTTTCCCTCTTCTTTTCGAGCCTACTACTTCCTCTTACCCTGCTTTCCCGTTTTCTTTTTCCTCGTGAAAGAGCGCCTGGCCAAAATAGGCGCATTCCTCCTCCCTCTTTTTATCTATTGCTTTGTTTCGGCCATGATCGTCGCACAGTTTGGAAGTCCCAACGAACCTCACACGGCCCTTCGATTCTTTCTCTTCTTCTGCCAATTTTTCTTCATTTTGGGAGCAGCTTCTCATTTAAGAGAAAAAAAGCAGCTGACGGTCCTTCTCAAGACCTATCTGTTTGCCTATTTCATTTCTCTGGCTATTGGGTATTTTTGCTTCCTTGGCTACTATCTAAAAATCATCTCTCTTGCCACCGTTGCCCATTTCAATGTATTGACGCAATTCGGATTCGGTCTTTTGCGCTTTTCTCCTGGATCCTATCCAAATGAATATGGGATTGTGTCGAGCTTTGTTCTCTCTATTCTCGTCTGTGCTTTCCTAGAAAATCGAAATGATTTTTCCAAAAAAGGATTCCTTTTTCTCTTTTCAACGGCCTTTGTAGCTCTTCTACTTACAACGACTCGCGCAGCTTACCTCTCTTTCGCAATAGCTATCCTCTATATCGCTTGGAAAGAGGGGCGTTTTTTTAAGATCACGGTCCTTCTCGCTCTTTTTATCCTGCTTGTTTTCAGCCTCTTGCTCCTTGTGAAAATCGATCTATTCCACATTTTAGCAACTGGTTTTAGCCAAAGATTGGATCAAGGTTCTTTAGGGGAAAGGTATCTCATGTGGCTTCAGGCAACTGAAAAAGTAGAAAAATATTCTTTTTGGGGCGCCGGTTTTGCTTCACTCACAAACCTTCACAATGTCTATTTGCAACTCTTTTTCGAATTGGGATTTGTTGGGATGATTCTTCTTTTAGGCGGCCTCTTTTTTTCTCTTCTGGGGCCCCGTTTGCGCTCTAGGGTCGATAAAGACACCTGTTTTCTTCACAAAATCCGGACCCTAGGTTTGATCCATGTGCTCTTTTTCGCTGTGAGCAATCACAATCTCAACCACCATCTTACTTGGTTTGTCTGCTTTCTCTGTTTTGCTTCTCTAAGGCATCCTTTTTTAGCTGCTGAAGAAGAGCTTTGATTTTTTGAGATTCCCCTTTTTTGCTGACGAGAAGCGCTTCTTCTGTTTCGATGATGAGAAGATCATCTAACCCAATCGTCGAAATGAGACGCTTTCCCCCAATGATGAGACTATTCGTCGTATCCATGGTGAGGACCTGGCCGATCTTCACATTTTGGTCGCTATCTTTTTCAAAAAGATCGTAGACGCTATCCCAACAGCCCACATCGGACCAAGTAATGGCAAGGGGACACACGAGCATCTCTTGCGTCTTTTCCAATAGGGCGTAATCGATGGAAAGGTCGGGCATTTTTGCAAAATCCACTTTTTCAAAAAGGGAAAAGATCTCAGGAGAGTGGAGCTCAAGCTCTTTCCAAAACGTTTTTACCGTGAAGAGAAACATACCCGAATTCCAAAAGAAACGGGGGCTTTGCACATAGTGTTCTGCCGTTTTTCGATCGGGTTTTTCAACAAAGCGTTTTACGGAAAAAGTGAGCGTGTCCCATTTTTGCCCCATTTCGATATAGCCATAGCCCGTTTCGGGTTTTGTGGGACGAATCCCAAAAGTCACGATTTTATCATTCGGCCTGATCTGTTCAAGAGCGCTTAAAAAGATCTCTTCGGGCTCGATCAGATGATCCGATGGGACAACTAAAATGGGTTCATGCGGAAGTGCGCCATGCTCTTCTTGGAGCGTTTTTACCGCCAAAGCAATGGCAGGGCCAGTATTTCTTCTCAAGGGCTCTACGAGAATGGGACAGGATAGCCCTCTCTTTTCGAGCTGTTCGACGACGAGAGGCAGGTATTGTTTATTGGTTGCCACGAGGATTTTATCGATGAAAGGGGCTTTTTTGAGCCTTTCGACCGTTTTTTGGAGTAAAGAGGCGCCCAGTCCAAGATCGAGAAACTGCTTTGGGAAATCGTCGCGGGATAGCGGCCAAAGTCGCACCCCTCCTCCTCCTGCAAGAACGATGGCTTTCATCTTCGTTTCTCGATAAACCGGTTCATTTTCTCATTGAAGAGCGCCAAAGAAAAACACTCGGCTCTCTTACGGCATTTTGCGGCATCGAATTCTTTGGTTTCAAAAGTTTGAATCGCTTCGATGAGACTTGAGATCGTCTGTTCAGGGAAAAAAAGGCCCGTAACCCCTTCCACTACCGTTTCCAAAACGCCCCCTTTGCCAAAAGCGATGACAGGAGTCCCAGAGGCCATGGCCTCAACGGGAAGGATTCCAAAATCCTCCACCGCCGCAAAGACAAATCCCCTCGCTTTTTGTAGGTGAGCTTTTAAAACCTCATCTCTTTGAAATCCGAGGAGTTCTACATTTTTCCCCGCTTTTTTCTTCACTTTTTTCCATTCGGGGCCATCTCCGATGACAACGAGCTTTTTTTCGGGCATTTTGGAAAACGCCTCTACAATGAGATCCACTCTCTTATAGGGAACCATGCGCGAAGCGGTGAGATAAAAATTTTCTTTCTTTGGCTCTTCTTTGAAACTTTTAAGATCGATCGGTGGATAGATCACCTCCGCTTCTCGGTTATAAAATTTCTCAATGCGGCGCGCAACATAGCGCGAATTGGCAATGAAGTGATCGACTCGATGGGCCGAATGGACATCCCAGCCTCTTAAGTAATGTAAAACCATCTTGGCGAAAAACCCTTTCACGCCTCTATTTAAATTCGCTTCTTTCAAGTACTGGTGCATCAAATCCCACGCATAGCGCATCGGAGTATGGCAATAGCAGATGTGAAGCTGCTCTGGGGTCGTGATCACCCCTTTGGCTGCGCAGTGAGAAGAAGAGATGATGAGATCGTAGCTAGAGAGATCGAAATTTTCGATAGCAAGCGGGAAAAAGGGCAAATAGCTCTGGTATTTCTTTTCTGCTCTCGGCAATTTCTGAATGAACGAAGAGACGATTTCCAAATCCTCAAAATAGCTCCCTTTGAGCCCCTCAGCACTCTTTACAAGCGTATGGATTTTGGAAGGATAGAGACGGTGAATGGCTTCGAGCACTTTTTCGCTTCCTCCAATTCCCGAAAGGAGCCAGTCATGTACAAGAGCGCTACGCATTGAGAGCCTCTTCAAAAACTTGCACATGTCTTTCCGCTGTTTTTTCCCAGTTGAATTGTTTGACGCGCTGCAATCCGCTTTCAATGAGAACGTCTCTTTTTTTCCTCGCCATCTGGATGGAAAGGGCCATTTCTTCAGCATTTTGCGGTTCAAAATAGAGGCTCGCCTCGCCGCACACTTCGGGGATACTGGCAACGCTCGACACCACCGTGGGACAGCCACATGCCATTGCCTCGAGAGGAGGCAGCCCAAACCCTTCATAAAGAGAAGGATACACAAAGACTTCAGCCATGCTATAAAGAGTGGGGAGATCCTCTTCAGCAACCCACAGGAGATCTTTTCCAACGGCAACGAGTTCTAAATCGTCGATTTGAGCGATTGCCTCTTGCAATGTTTTTAAGTTTTTATGCGGTTTTTGACTGCCCACAAAGAGAGCAAATGTTTTGGGCAGCTGATATTTTTGTCTTACCTTTACCTGAACCTTTTCTCGAGAAAAGCGGTCCAAGTTGACTCCGATGGGAATCACGTCCAATTTCTTTTTTCCAAAACGCTTTTCGATCTCCCGTTTAGAAAAATTCGAAACGGTAATGGCTCGATCGGATTGAAGAGCTTTTCCCATGACAAGACGGGCATAGATTTTGTCTAAAAAAGACCCGAATACAAAATGGCAAGCATCATGGATCGTTGCAACTCTTCTTTTGGCTTTGATGGCCAAAAGAGGGACATTATAGTGAGGAGACCAGAAAAGATCGCATTTTGGAATTTTGAATGGATACTGCAGCTGTTCTTTTAAGGAATAGATCTCTTTGCAAAACTCGATCTGCTCAAAATCCTTACACCAATCTCTTCCCTCTTGATCGACAAGGAGAATCACTCTAAATGCAGCCTTCAAAAAGGGAACGATTTCTCGGATATATGTCCCTATTCCGGAACAAAAAGCCATGCGCGCATCAATACAAAGATCGGTCATGCTTCTATACTAGCAAAACGGGGATTGCTGGTATAGGTTGAGACCGTTGCATAAATATAAAGACAGGATGAAAATGATCGGCGAAGCGCCGACATGATTTGCAGGATAAATGAATCCATCCTGTTCATCTTGCCGCTTGCGATCTTGCGTATCCTGTTTTTTATATTTATGCAACGGTCTCAGGTTCACACGAATTCCCATTCGTGATTGTTGAGACTCATGACAAAACAAGAAAGAGGGTCTCTTGTCACTCGAGAAACTGAATGGACAATATTTCGAGCCAGCTCTTCCATAGATAAGGTTCGATATTGATGGGTCCAACCGACCAATTTAGTAGTCCCTACATTGGCAAATAAAGCCCTACTTCCGATAATCAAGTGGCTATCTGCCCCAATCTTTGCTAGTTCATAACAAGTAATTTCTGGTTGCATCGAAACTTGTGAACCAAATCCTTGGATTTCATTTGAGGTACATTGAACAGCCTCTCCTCGGTTACTGAGAGCTGCCCTAGAATTTCCCATGTTGATGATCCAAAGATGTCCATCCAATTCCAACACAACCGTAAGCGAAGATGGCTGACCCACTAATTGGGGAAACTTTTGACGAAAGGATCGATCGAGCTGCAAAAAGGCAAGTGAAATTCCTCTATAAATCCCATCGGGACTCCATTCACCTTGATTGTGGAAGTTCAAATGGTTTTGTAAGGCCTTGAGGAAATTGGCTCTCAGAAATGTTGCAGTGGCTGGGTTATTTCCTTGAGGTTCAAACATTCCCATCAAAGGCGCGCCTACCCTTCGCAGCTCTAAAGTGCTTGCAAAATGCTCAATAGCGCCTCCAAAATGGCATCCTCCGATCGGATATCCTCCCACCGTTCCCTTGGATATTTTCCCTCCAGCCAACTCCCCTGAACGGAACTCAATATTTTTTGGTGGTAGAGATAATCGAGTGGCTGCCTGAGTATTTTTCTGTCCCAGCGTCCTTACAACTGTATTCCGGTCAAGACGTAAAATTGCCCCTTCTTCCTTAGATCCACTGAATGTACCAGGCTGATGTTCCAACCTTGCTCCGATAGGAGAGGGAAGATCGATTTCCATATTGCCGGCTTGGGGTGGAACAGGCGCTGCCATCGGCGGCATTTTAAAATGGGCTGGTTCAACCACATTCAGCGGGAGGTCCGCAAAGTGCAAAGGTACCAAAGGCTTGGCCTCCCGTCTTGACAGCGGCTGCGCTGCAACTGGAACAGGCTCTTTCATTGACGGCATTGCAAAATGGGCTGGCTCAACAACATTCAATAGGCGGTCCGCAAAGTGCAAAGGCACCAAAGGCGTGATCTCCCGTCTTGACAGCGGCTGCGCTGCAACTGGAACAGGTGCTGCCATCGGTGGCATTGCAAAATGGGCTGGTTCAACAACATTCAGTGGGAGGTCCTCAAAGTTCAAAGGCTTCAAAGGCTTGACCTCCCGTCTTGGCAGCGGCTGCGCTGCAACTGGAACAGGCGCCGCCATCGGTGGCATTGCAAAATGAGCCGGTTCAACGACATTCAAAGGCTCTGTAGCTGAAACGGGTTTTGCTGAGCGTCTCAGCATCTCACTTAGCGGTTCATCATCAGAGTCTTCTGCTTCTTGTGAAGATGCCATCTCACGAGGAGCCGCGGGCTGGGGTTCGGACGCTAGCGAAATACTTTCTTGCCCGCTTGAGCCCGGCTCTTCTTCTTTTAAAACACTTCGATTAAAAATGGCCTCAAAAGATTTCCAACTTCGACCGAGTGCAACTTTTGCAGGACCAAATTTATGATCATCTCCGACTCGAAGAAGTTCCTCATTTGTCATCGAAAAAATGCTCCGAATATTATTGAAGCAAGCAGCAACTGCCATACAGACGGCTTGTGCATGGAGAAGCAGCGTCACGCCAAATGAGATCACTCTCCCCACCAATTCCCTCATGACAGTTCCAGTTAGAGAAGAGTCTTCCGCATAACTTTTATGAAAGCTGACCTGTAATTGGTATAATTCTGAAGAAGAGGTGATCATGATGCCCTACCTTTTGTAAGAGAGGATGAAATTCTAGCTGCAAAAATTTTTTTTGAAAATAAAAAAATTTTTTACACCACTAAGACTTTGACAAAATCCCGAAAACTCCCCTATTTTTAATCTACATATGAAATGGTTACCCTTCCTGCTTTTTGCTCCTCTTTTCGCACAAACTGACTGCCCTATTGAAGAAATAGAAGAACCTTGCACATCCGAAGTTTGGTTCGCCGACGATCCTTGGCGTGATCCGGAAAAGAGATGGTATTTCGAAATTGAGCCCGGTTACTACCTCTTCACCGATCCCGACATGCGCAAATTTTTCGATGATGGCGGCTTCACTATGCGCGCAGCAACGGGATATCGATTCTATGGCCCTTTAACGGTTTGGATCGATGCCGGCTATTTCCAAAAAGAGGGAACGGCTCTTGGCGGAGAACAGAAATTAGATCTCAAATTGGCCACATTGACACTCGGATTAAAAGCGATCTATTCTTTCAATTCTTATATCACGATCTACGGAGGAGCAGGTCCACGGCTCTTCATGATGATGCTTCACAACGATTCGCCCTTCGTCAGAGGGGATGACAATGAAATTGGCATCGGAGGCGGTTTTGACGCAGGTTTTTGGTTTTTCCCAATTCCCCAGTGGCCCACTTTCTTCTTCGATGCCTTTGCCGACTACTCTTGGAAAAAGTTAAGCATCGAACCCGACGAAGTCAGCAGCTTAGACAACGATGTCGACGTCAGCGGTCTCAGCCTCGGCCTTGGCATCGGAATCCGGTTTTAATCTCTTACCGAGGGTTCACCACAATTGTGATGGGGCTACTCTCTTGTCCGTTGTGATCTACGGATGTGATGAGATAGGTTTCGGGCTGTTTCGGAATTCTCTGGTGATCCTCATATCGCATGGCCTTTGTCGAAGCGATGAGAGAGGAAAGACGGCCTCGATATATATTGAAATGATCCACTGTGTGAGGAGAATCCCAAGTCAAGATATTGATCAAATCCACGTGGGCAGGAAAGGCGTGCTTGATCTGCCACCCCGTCACAATCCCCTCCATAATTGTCGTAGGAGCTGGGATTGGCGGCAAAGGACCCAGATTGGCAAGACCTGCTCCCGCTGTCGCTTTGATCTGCTGAGCCCCTGTTTTCAGAGGGTCTTCCGGCCAAATAGCTAAAATATTGCCAGCGGAATTGAGAGCCACACAAATATCATAAGCAGGCAAGTGGCTACCTGCATCCGCAGAAAGAGAAGAAAGGGTTCGGATCGAAGACCAGCTTCCAAGAGAAAAACCGGCTCCTTGAATCACAGTACTGCCCTCTATCCACTCCTTCCAAATGGCCACACCATCTCCAATTTCATTCATCGTAAAGGTCGGATATCCAGCAGATTTTGCGTCTGTTGGACTTGGCCCAGAAATATCGATGGGCGCTGTCCAATTCTCATCCTCCTTAGGTAAAGAGGATGAGGCGATGAATTTATGCAAGGAATTATACCTCTCATAGACCACCACTGCATTCCCTTCCGCATCGACACCGACATGGGGGCGCTCCGCCAAATAATCGGGATCGGAGATGGCGAGAGCCTTTTCTGATAAATGTCCCTTTTCAAGCCTTTTTGAGAAAATGGCATGATCCTGACACCAGACAAAAACCCCATCTCCCAATCCGTCGAGCCCAATTGTTGGAGATGTGGCATGCCCCACCGCAATGAGCATCGGAGCTAGCCATCTTCCCCCGACAAAGTGAGCTGCACAAATCTGATCTTTTGCTTCTTCCCAGACAGCAAGTCCTTCTCCTCTTTCGTTCATGACCAGAGCTTTTGAAGGGACGAGAAGAACATCCTGTTTACTTAAAGAGATCTCCCCCAGAGTAGTCCAAGGAGTTTTAAACTCTTTTTTGGCCGAAAAAACATGCTGACGGCCACCAAAAAACTCCATCCAAATGGCAAGGACACTTCCTTTCGAGTCCATGGCAATTTGCGGCAGTGTTTGGGCATTTTTTGAAGAATGAATGATGCCGGCAGGCTGGGAAAGATCAGGGGTCCAAACACCCTCCTGACTCAAGATTCGGTAGTGAATACGCGTAGGAAATCCCTCTTCCCAGACAAAAATGGCATTTCCCAACTCATCAACCGCTGTTTGGGAGTTCGAGGCACTTCCACTTCCCGAAATTTTGACGGCTCCCGTCCAAATTCTCTGGGAGTGATTATAGACAGCCGCCCAGATATGTTCGGTCGCCCCTTTGCCCGTCGTTCGACTCCAAGTCGCTACAGCATTGCCCATTGGGTCCATAGCGATGTAGGCGTTGCTATCTGTATCTCCTAAAGGAGGGTTGCTATCGAGACTGACTGCGGGAGTTCCCCACGTCAAATTGAAAGCCGCAAAAACTTGGGTTGCCCAAAGGAAAAGAAACAGCCGCATGAACACCTCCATTGAAGAGGTGGATCATAACGATTTATGATCCTTGCGTCAAGCAGGCCTTTTAAGAAAAATTTCCGTAAGAGGCAATGAGATCTTCGGCTTTTTTAAAATTGCCCTTTTTGAGCTCTTCATAAATTTGCAGGCCCCTAGCATTCATTCCCTGCCTGAAATAGAGATTGCCTAAACGGTAGAGAATCTCCTTGTCACTGCTGCGTAGCTTGAGAAGCGTTTCAATTTCCCGCATCTCTTCTTGGGGCATCTCGAGGTCTTGATAGCCAGCAGCAAGCTGCTCATGAACCCAAGGATCGTTCGGCGCATAATGGCTCAAAATTGAAAACTCTTCGATGGCAAGACGTGCCATCCCACGGTATTTATCTTCTAAATTGGCAGCCTTGTAAACTTTGGAAAGGGCTACATAGGTGCCAGCCAAAGAAGCATGCACCTCCAAATCTGTCGGCGTGACACGGACCTGTTTGAGATGTTCATCGATCGCCGATTGCAAAAGAAGAACCTTCATCTTGAATACATCTTCCCCATAAGAATAAGCAGAAAATCTCGAGATCAGCCCCGAAATGGCCCTGGCTATTTTGGGCACTTTATAAAAATTTGCTTCAAAATCCTGTAAATAGAGAGACAATTTGGAAAGGGCGTCGGCGATCGAAAGATGATGCCCAGCTTCTCCTTGAGGGATAGACAAAATCTGTCTGCAAGATTCCAGAAATCGATCCCTCAATTGGACGATCTGCTCTGGTTTTTTTGCTTGGTTGTAGAAGAGGAGGACTACGTAGGAAAAACCGGTGAGAAAAAGGGCGCCGAGAGCAAAGGCAAAAAAGGCCGATTGAGATAAAAAAGGGAGAAAAAAGAAAAAGAGAAAAAGCTCTGTAGTAAAGAGGAGCAAGAAGAGGAGGTTGAAATTGACGAATCCGCTTGCAATCTTTCTAAAATCTTTTAGCACGGCGCGATAATATTGGGGCAAGTTGTGTTCAAAAAAAGCGGTACCGCCAATCTCAGGTTTTTCGAGTTGCATCGACATAGGTTTTTTCTTTGGTTGCCTCATATCGTGTATGCTTTCTTGTTTTTTGATCAACAATTTTCCTATTTTCCAGATGCGATCATTTCGTTGATGACCCGTTGACTCACGCCTGCTTCTTGGAGTCTGCGCACCTGGGCCTGGCTCAAATAATAGTAGCTCGCAGTCTCTTGCATGTAGCGCAAGATCGCGTTATCGCTCACCCCACCTTGACTCAGTTTAATCACGTCATTGATGGTGAGCGGTTCACCTCGATCCATTCGGTCCACAGTACGTGGACTATTTCGTTCGATGACTTTTCGGTCCTGTTCATCCAGAGCCGCTCCTATGAGTCCTCCCGCAATGACACCTGCTGCACTCCCAATGAGAGCTCCTTTACCTCCACCAGCTAACCCTCCGATTCCGGCCCCCAGAACAGTTCCAGCAATCATTCCAGTAGTCGTATTCGAAGCGCACGAACTCAACATCGTTGTGAATAACAAAACGGCCATCTTCATGAATTTTCTCCCTCTTTTCTTATGAATTAGACGGCTGAAGTGTTTTTTGTCTATATATTACAGCCCCATGCCCATGCCCGTGCCCGATGGGGCTGCGGATACTCGAAAAAAGTCCGGGGCGACTTTTTTCGATGAGGAGCAGTGGGCTTCTCCCGACTGCCTATTTTAGAATAGGGCATGGGCAAGGGGGGGAGGCAATACGTTATTAAACTAGGCTGGCAGGATCTTCGCGGAAACGATATCCCACACCTCGGACTGTTTCAATCCAATCAAAGGTAGGGCCTAGTTTCTTGCGCAAAGAGGCAATATGGACGTCGATATTTCGATCGACAATGAAAGAATCGTCATTGTTGATATCATCGAGGAGTTGATTCCGAGTCAGCACCTTTCCGGGGTTGCTGACTAGTCTTCGCAAAATCCCAAATTCAGAAAGAGTGAGAGGGATCGCTTTATCGGCTTTCTTTAAACTATAGCGCTCAATATCGAGGAGAAAGTCGCCAAATTTCACGACTTTGCTGACTTTTTCTGACTCTTTTCCTCGGCGCAAGACAGCATTCACTCGAGAAAAGAGCACTCTGGGTGAAAAGGGCTTTTGGACATAATCATCCGCCCCAAGTTCAAGCCCCAAAACGATGTCGAGCTCTTCTCCTTTTGCAGACAAGATAATGATGGGAATATTTTTCAATTCGGCATGACTTTTAATTTTACGGCAGATATCTAAACCGTTTTCTCCGGGAAGCATGACATCTAGAATTGCCAAGTCTGGTTTTTCTTTTTCAATGGCTTTATAGCCGCTACTCCCATCTACTTCGACCTGAAGTTTATAACCCGATAATTCGGCCTGTAGCTTGATGAGAGCAGCAATATCCTCTTCATCTTCAACTAAGATAATTCGCTTTTTATGAGACATAAAATCGAAGTTAGAATTTCACAAATTCACATTTTTTTCAACAACTCCGATATCCGAACCAAAAAATAATTTTCCAAATTTTTGAAATTTTGCGGGATCATCTGTGGAAAAAAACTGGTATTGGGGCCTCTTTTTTCCCAAATTGAGGAGTTGATTTTTTTCGAGTAGGTCCCGGAGCAACAAAGCATGAAGCTCAGCGGGCTCGATCAAAGAGATCTCGGGACCCAATACTTTTTGCAAAACTTGTCGCATTAAAGGATAGTGCGTACAAGCTAGAAGAGCCGCATCGACCTTTCCTTTGAGATCTTCCAAGACTGTTTTTGCAATGAGAAGGGTAGACTCATGCTCGTGAAATCCCTCTTCGATCAATGGCACAAAGAGAGGACATGCTTTAGCAAAAATAGAAAGAGAGGGGTTTTGTTTTAAAAGATTCCGCTGATAAAATCCCGATTCAATCGTACTCGTTGTTCCCAAAATGGCAAGACGCGAAAACTGACCCGCAAGTCTTAAAGTTGCTTCAGTGACGCCAAGAACAGGTATGGGGAGCTCTTTTTTCAAAATTTCTAGAGCATGGCAACAAGCGGTGTGGCAAGGAATGACGAGCCATTTGATTCCCTGTTTGAGTAAAAAGGCGGCATTTTTTCTAGCACAGTGGATAATGGTCTCGGGGGATTTATTGCCATAGGGCAAATTGGCCGTATCTCCGAGATAGATGAGATTCTCGTTGGGCAAAAGCCGGACAATCTCCCGCATGACCGTCAAGCCGCCAAAACCGGAGTCAAAAAGTCCGATGGGAGCGTCCATCAATCCACGGGAATTTTCAACTCTTGACCCACGACAATGAGATCGTGTTCCAGACTATTGAATTTTTTGATTTTTTCTACTGAAATTTTATGCGCTCTTGCAATTTTATCCAGCGAGTCCCCTGGCTTGACTCGATAGAGCTTAAAATCTCCGTGCAGTCCCTTAGCCAGATTCTCGATATGTCCCTTCAATCTTCCCAGCTCCTCAAATTTCCGATTCTGGGATTGAATTTCTTGCTCGAGCTCTGTAAGGCGATTTTTGAACTGGGCTAACGCTGCGCTCGTTTCATCGGCATAGGTAGAAAGCCCTTTTAACTCATTCGAATCGCCTTTTTGATTCTTTTCTAAAGAGAGCCACTTTTTCTCAAGGGCTTGAACCTGAGTGCCGAGCTGCTCGATTCTTGCCTGCTGCTTTTCCAAATCGTGCTGCTTGAGAGTCGTGAGGGTATTTTCATAATATTTGATCCGGCCATCGAGGATCTGCAGCTCCGTTTGAAAGCAGTTGATATCGTGTTTCACATCATCCAAGCTCGTTTTCACTTCATGCAAAGTGAGTTCGAGCTGATGTTTCTCATCATTGGGGGACGACTTCAAGGGCGAGCAAGAAGGCAGCGCAAGCAAGAGAAAAAAAATCGCTAAAACAGAAAGCATTATTTTTGATAAATCCTAAATTCAGCTCTTCGATTGAGTTTCCAATCGTCTGGGGAATGCCCCACTATAAACGGCTGCTCTTTTCCTCGAGAAAGGGTATAGATGCGGTTCAAGTCGGCCCCATTTTTCACTAGAAAAGAACGAACTGCATTGGCTCTTCTCAGTCCGAGGGCCATATTGTAGCTCGCCGAAGCTCTCTCATCGCAGTGCCCTTCCACAACGACATAGACTTCTGAATGTTTTTTCAAATAGCTTGCCAAATTGAGGAGGATAGAAATCTCCGTGCGGTCTCGAATCACATGCTCATCAGTGTTGAAGTGAACAGAGCTAAAGACTCCTTTCAAGGCCTCTGGAGGCGCGTAAAAAGTATCGAGATTCGGGATCCCAAATTGCCCAGGAGTTCCTTTCGGAGCGGGCAGAGCAGAATCGGCAAATTGATTTCTCAAATCGGCATCTTCAAGAGGGATAAAATCCTCATCAAAAGGGCCATAGAACTCATCGCTCGAAGAGAGCATCTTCGAATCGTAATCTTTTCCCAACATGGTATCGACGCCCCTTTGCATATAGCGGCCGGCCGTTTTCATGTTTTCCCACGTCTCACTGCTATTGCGCGAGCAGCTGGTGGCGATTAGGAAAGATAAAAGAAGAACCAAACGTTTCATAGAATGTCCTCAACTGTACTATCTCCAATTTAAACAGGACTTACCTTTGTTGCCAAGAGGCGAATCTTCCAGAGCCTATGCGGACAGGGTCTCCCTGATTGAGGTGAGTTAGATAGAGATCGCAATGCTCTTCACTTTCTGTATTGTAGACGAGATGAAAGCTATCGGGTGCCCAGGAAGGATTCTCTTTATTTTCGGGTCCAGTCGTGAGAGGAGTCTCTTCGCCTGTAGAGAAATCATAGATCCAAATTTGTCTGACCTCATCTACTTTGGCGCTGTAAGCTAACTTGGTTCCATCGGGAGACCAGCAAGGGGAGGTATTTTCTCGATTTCGCTTGGTCAAGAGCTGCGGCTGGGATTTACGTCTGCTATTCGCCTCCACAATATCCAACACGTAGATACGAGGCGGTCCATCTTTATCCGAAACAAAGGCAATTTTTTTCCCATCTGGGCTAAAAGTAGGAGAGGCTTGAGTGGCTCTTGGCGCAGAAAAGAGCTGACGCGCTTTTCCAACTCCATCCAATGTTTGGAGGAAAAGATCGGGTCTACCTGCAATATCGGTGATAAAGGCGATCTGTTTTCCTCTCAAGGCGATGAGTGTTTGATTTCCCCTAAGATCGACCATGAGCTCTCCTTTTGGTTTTGCAAAAGAAGCCCTGTAAATCTTTGCTTGGCCATTTTTTTCTGAAACATAGCAAAATTCTGTACTAGATCCAGGCAAAAAGGAAGGGGACAAGCAATAGCTATTTTCTCTTGTGATTTGAGCAGGGTTTGCTCCATCTGAATCACTAACCCAAATTTCTGATAGCCAATCGAGCCCTTTGGAGGTCCGATTCTTACTCCTCACCGTATAGATCAAACGCAAAGAGGCAATGCCTTCGACTCCGAAAAAATCTTTCTGGATCGCATCGGCCAGTTTATGAATGGCCTGCCTTTCCAAGGGAATTGCCGGATATTTCTTCGTCGTGCCCTGCTCTATGTTAAAAGCGGTCATTTCCAAGTGATTTTGAAGAATTTGGGCGCTCAGACAGAATGGAATTTTTTCTTTTTTCCAAGCCATCACATCAAATTTGCCCTTTACATATAGATCTTGGAGCTTATCTTCGAGATAAGATTCTCTCGGAATTACTACCCCAAAACCGCTATGGTTGAGGTCGGCCTCTAAAATCTCTCGCATCTCTTCGAGCTTGCCATCCGCAGAGTGAAAGGCACTTAAATAAATCGGAGTGAGGGGCGTACGGGTCGTCAAACGGACCTCGAGCTCCTGCGCAAAAAGGAGAAAGGGAAAGAGGAAACAACTAACGAATTTCCACATTGCGAAAGGTAATGGTAAAGGTCTGTTTTCCATTCAAAATGCCGAAATCATTTAAACATGGAAAGGCGAGCTCTGGCAACCGGTTTTTGAGAAATTGCGCATTTTTCGCACTTTTCGCCTCTAGGATTTGGCATTCTATCAATTTTCCAAATGCATCGATTTCAAGTTTAGCCCTCACTTCCCCAAACTCGGGAAGATCGAGCGCATTTTGCAAAAAGGCGATGAGAAATTCTTCATAGCTCACATCTTGCACGCTCTCTTCTGGCACCTCTTCAGATGGTTTAGAGGCAGCTCTTGTAGGGATATTCAGAACAGGACGGGCCGTTTTTTTAGGCTCTGAACTGATTGCTTGAAAACTTTCGGCAATTTCCTTGAGGAGAGTTTCTTCTACTTTTGGCTCTACAGTCGCCTTCGGTTTCAATGTCAATTTAGGAGAACTCGGTTTTTCTTTCTTGGGAGGAGGTGCTGCACTTTTTTTCTCAGAAGTCTGTTTTTTTTCTACTCGTTCTTTGGGCATCTCCCTACTTGCGATCTTTTTTTCTACATTCACAGGAAGAGGAGAGATGGTCTTGATGACCATGGGCCTTGGAGGACGGAGCCGACTCGTGAAGAGGTGGTGACTCATCAAGCCCAAAAGAACCATCAAATGGATAGCCATCACAGAAAAAGCGATCTGTTTTCCCTTCGGAAGGGACCAAAAAAATTGAAGGAATTTTCTCATCCGGGTTTTAAGATCACATCCATTTGCTCAAATCCGATCGATTCGAGGAGATTTTTGACGCTTTGATAGGTGCCGAAATGGGCCTGTCTATCTTGAATGAGCTGAGGGATTGCCCGCGGCTGCCGTTTTTTCTCTTGTCTCAAGATCGTTTCCAGCTCGGGAAAGCCTACCTTCTTACCCTGATACCAGAGCGTATTATCTGCATGGACAATGATCGAAACGGGACCTGCCTGCACCTCTTTTTTTTCGGTTCCTCCACTCAGCGCTAAATCGACCGAGTCGATATCCAAAACAGGGGCAATCAACATGAACGTGATGAGAACGACAAAGACCACATCGATGAGAGGCGTTAAATTGATGAAAGGTTCTTCGACAGAAGTGTCGTCAGCTTGTGATCCCGATCTTTTGCGCATGATCTGGCCTACGGTATTGGAGTTCTACGGCGGAGATGAGGAGTTGAGAAAAGTCTTCCATATCCCGTCGGTATTCTCGAGCTGCATTTTTGAGATAGTTGTAACCTGCAAACGCCGGTATCGCGATGACAAGGCCAATGACCGTTGTCGCAAGCGCCATTGAAAGTCCAGTAAGCATCGCCGCATTGCTCGATGAAAATCCCCTTGCATGGAGCTGTGAAAAGGTGAGCAAAATTCCCCACACCGTTCCAAGTAGCCCTAAAAAAGGGCCCAGCGTTGCAATCGTAGACAACACGAACAGATTCTTTTCGAGGAGTTTGTGCTGTTTGGCCAAAGTGGTCTGCACTTGAGAGTCGATGAGACCTAAATCGGCCTCTGACAAAACAGTCTCTGGAATGTAGAGGTGGTTGCGGCTGATGAGTTGCAAAGTCTTTTGCTTCAAAGTGAGATACATTTCAAAGAAAGGATGAGGCACTTCCAATAGACTTGCCTTAGGTCTTGTAAACTGGAGATTGAGCGGATCTTTTTCTGAAAAGAGATCGGAAAACTGACTCGACAATTTCCGTACTTGCATATACACCCAAGCCTTGTGGACGAGAATCGTCCAGGAAAGAGCTGAGAGGAGAAAAAGTCCCCAAAAGATCATTTTCCCAAACCCATCGGATTGGACATACGAAGTGATGAACGGATTGCCAGCGGCGAGTAATAGCATGATCCCTCTAGTCTAGTCGAAAGAGGCAAAATGTCAAGTTTCTCATCGCTTTCCCAGCGTAAAATCGGATAGAATGAGAGGATGTCCTACTTTGACTCCCATGCTCACTTGAGTTCTTCCGAGGTCCTTCCCCATATCCAAGAAATCATGGGTCGAGCTAAGAGCGCAAACATCTCTCGCATTCTCAATATCTGCACAGATCCAAAAACTCTCGAAGAGGGACTCAAACTCGAAAAGCAATTTCCCTCCATCCGAAATGCAGGCGCAACACCTCCCCACGATGTAGAAAAAGAGGGAGAAGAAGCCTTTCCGATTTTTCGAGAGGCTGCAAAAGCGGGCCAACTTCGTGCAGTGGGAGAAACAGGTCTCGAATACTTTTACAAAGATCTCGATCGAAATATCCAAAAAAAATTTCTCGTGCGCTATCTAAACCTAGCGCAAGAGTGCAAACTTCCGGTGGTCTTTCATTGCAGGGAGGCTTTTGCCGATCTCTTTGCCATCACCGATCTCGAATATCCCAAAAACGCTCCAGCCATTTTGCATTGCTTCACTGGAAATCTAGAAGAGGCCGAAGGGGTGCTCTCTCGAGGCTGGTATCTCTCTTTCAGCGGAATCATTACTTTTAAAAAAAGCGCTCTCTTACGTGAAGTTGCGAAGAGAGCCCCTCTCACTCAACTCCTCATCGAGACAGACACTCCCTATCTAGCCCCTCAAAGCAAGCGAGGCAAACCCAACGAGCCGGCCTTTCTTCCCGAAACGGCGCTTGCGATTGCCGCGGCCAAAGGCATTAGCGTAGAAGAGGTGGCCCGCGCAACCTTCCAAACGGCCTCCTCTCTCTTCCACATGTAAAGCCGCTTTACATTTAGAAAACGGTTTCCATAAATCTCTCATAGGCTGTCCTTTTTACCCACAAATAAACTTTGCCCGCGGTAGAAACGATGGGAGGGATGGCTACTGCAGTTCCTTCGGTATAGCATTTGACATCTTCATGCAAAGATAATTTAGAAGCTAAAAAACGAATCAGACAGTCTTCCTCTATAAATCCTCTATCAGAAGAATATTCTTTGCTAAAGAGGATAAATTTTTCATGATCGTGATCGTACACTCGTGGGAACTGTTCAACAGGCAGATCCTTTGGGTTCACTCTTATCCAGCCAGCCCTCATCTCTTCCAATACCTTCCGATATCCACCTCTCAAAGTATCGGGATCGCCCATCCCGTAATATCCGTCAACCCATAGCCTGGCTCCTTGGTGGATACGCTTCCCCGTTTCCGTAAATAAAGATGGAGTGCCTAATCCAAAAAAAGACACCTGCCAATGTGCAACCCGAAGAACCCTTCTAGCATTTGCGGTAAGTAAGTCGAAGATCATTGCGTCATCTAGAGTTTCTAAAGAAACGGCTCTGTATACGCGCCCTTCGCACTCTCCAAAGAAAGGCGGATTGTTCTCCAACACTTGAGCGATCTCCACACAAGCCCCCGGAAGATCCCGAACACTTTGGATATCGAGAGACAGCGGTTGATGAGAAACCGGAGCAATTTTACTTGCCATCATTTCCTCCCTCATTTTGAAAGATTCGATTAAAAATGTTGCTGATGGATACCGATTGAAGGTGTTGAAATTCCCACGTAATTGTTATAGTAATCCCTTCCGAAGAGAATAGAATGCCCTTTTTAGAGAAGTCAGAGTTGTTCGTTTCAAAATCTCCCACGTCAGAGGCAGAACATTCTGTTATTTCCATCCTAAATCTTCCACTTTTGTGAGTTTAGAAAATTCTCTGACGAAAAACCGAGTTACATAAAACTTGGCCCTTCTCCATTGAGTAGCTAAGCGACCTTGGGGTTTTGCGAAATACACGAGCTGATTTTCAAAATCAAATAGCACCGCATTTTCTAAAAAGAAATCGACTCCCAAAATACCATCTACTTCCATTTTTTCACTGAAATCTGCTACAGCAAATTTCCATTTCCCATATTCACAATCCCCAATCTGCAATCTCCTGGCTTTGAAACAACTCCGATCGCCAAAAGAACGGATTCGTTCAGAGGGAACTACTCTTTTTCTCAAAAGTCCAAAGGAAGCTCCCGTATCTAAAATCACTTTATGCCTACCGAGATCTGTTTCGATAAAAGCCACTAAAAGTCCCATTTCAATCTTAAAAGGCACAGATACAAAATTCTCTATCTTTAAACGGCTTTTCTTTTTTAAATCTTTTAATGAATCTCCTAAAAACAAGGCGCAATTGGGAAAATCGAAAAGGACAAAAGGTTTACTGAAAAATGACAAACCGATGCAACCATGATAAGAGGGATTGGAGTCTCTTTTGTTCATCCACAAGCTTGTATTTTTGTGAAAATCAAAATCTTCCCACTCAACTTCGATTTCGCGAGATTCTTGAGACATCATTTTTACATCTGGGACAGAATAGGTAGGGGATTGGTATACATTCCCCTTAAAATCCATCAAGTCGGCGATCCGATTTAAGTCTGTTTTTTTCAGTTTTTCTAAAACGGGCCTTAAAAGACACAACCCCCTAGACTGTCCCGAATCGAGATAAAAATAATAATTTTTTCCTTGAATCGCTGAAATGACGAAGGGACGATAAGCGTTATCCTGAAAAATAATATTGATTCTAGGAGAGTCTTTCAAAGAGAAGACAAAAAAAGAGACCCCTACACCCAGTAAAGTGAAGAAAAAAACGAGCCTCTTTTTTTTCATTTTAGTTTTTATCCCTAATCCGTGTCTCTATCAAAATCACGATCACTAAAGTCCACATCTCTTGCTTTCGTGTCGCTCTCTTTGTTTGAGGTCTCTTTATCTTGTTCCCTATTATTGAATTTCGTTACCAATGAAATTTCATTAGATCCGCCCTCTGAATTTGTATTTGTATATTTAATTTCAACCTCACTAACATTCCTTAAAATCTCCATCATAGGCTTTATCTCCACTCGCCCTAGCAGACTCGCCCCTCCTTGTTGAGCACATCCGAACGATAAATTTGGAATCTGCTCTGTTTTACAGACCGAAGCCCCCTTTTTGAGTTCTCTATCGTCTAAATCGCTGCTGTCGATCCCTTCAAAACATACTTCTCCAACAAACATATAACTTTTCCTTAGGTTGAGTTAAAAGAAGCAGGTATCCTAGGAAATTTTTCGATTTCTTTGCAAGCACTTCAGAAAAAATTATCTCTTGTCAAATTCTTCTCTAGGGGTTACAAAAAAAACCATGTCGACGAAAGTAGAAGCGATGTCGGGCGCCTTTGCCTGGAGACGGATCCATTCGTTAATGGGACTTTGGCTCGTCATCTATTTGATCGAGCATCTCATCGTCAATTCACAGGCAACCCTTTGGTTAGGCGATGACGGGATCGGTTTTGTCAGGCTCGTCAATTCTCTGGAATCGCTGCCCTATTTACAAGTGATCGAAATCATCTTCATCGCCATCCCCCTCGCTTTGCACCTGATTTGGGGTGTGAAACGGGCTCTCACTGCAAAAACGAATGCGGGTGGAAATGACGGCAAATCCCCCTCTCTTCCCTACGGAAGAAATCGATCCTTTTCTTGGCAAAGAATCACCTCTTGGATTCTCCTCGTGGGTATTTTGGGTCATGTCGCGCAGATGCGCTTTCTCTCGGCCCCTAAAGAAATTCGAGGAGAAGACGCCACTTGGTACACCGTTCGGGTCACGAGCGATCCCGGACTAGAATCGATTGCAAAAAGGGTCCATGTTCAATTGGAATCTCAAGGAGATCAGCTCATCGCAAAGGCAAAAAGTCCAGGAAAAGCCATGCTCTTCATGGTGCGAGAAACTTTTAAAAGCCCCCTTTGGTCCATCGCCTATTCGATCTTTGTACTGGCTGCCGCCTTTCACGCGTTCAATGGCTTTTGGACCTCGTTGATCACTTGGGGAGCGCTGCTTTCCTATCGCTCTCAAAAGGCCTTTTTACCCATTTGCTGGATGGGTGCGGGACTCCTTGCTTTTTTGGGCCTTACAGCTATCTGGGGAAGTTATTGGTTAAACTTGCGGAATTGAGATGAAAAAAAGAGAAGTGATTGTCGTTGGAGGAGGACTTGCCGGTCTATCTTGTGCTATGAAACTGGCCGAAAAGGGGTGCTTTGTCAAGCTCATCTCTGTCACAAAAGTGCGTAGGTCCCACTCTGTCTGTGCACAGGGAGGCATCAACATCGCCATCAATTTAAAAGGGGAAGACGACTCTCCCATCATCCACGCTTACGACACGATCAAAGGGGGCGATTTTCTCGCTCATCAACCTCCCGTTTTGGAGATGTGCCTTGCAGGTCCAGGCATTTTGCGCATGATGGACCGGATTGGCTGCCCTTTTAACCGCACACCGGAAGGACATGTCGATTTCCGTAGATTTGGAGGGACTCTGTATCACCGAACCGCTTTTTGCGGAGCCTCCACCGGACAGCAGCTCCTCTACTCCCTCGATGAACAGGTGAGACGCTATGAAGCCAAAGGAATGGTTGAAAAGTTTGAAAATCACGAATTTTTGCGTCTCATTCAAGATTCTGAAGGGCGTGCACGTGGAATTGTCATGCACGATCTCTTCAACTTAAAACTGCAAGTTCTCAAAGCAGATGCCGTTGTGGTAGCGACAGGGGGACTTGGATGGCTCTATAAAAAATCGACCAATTCCACCTTCTGCACAGGCGCTGCAAATGGCCGGCTCTACATGCAGGGAATGAAATACGGCAACGGAGAGTTCATCCAGATTCATCCCTCTTGTATTCCAGGAGAAGATAAGATGCGGCTCATCTCTGAATCGGTGAGAGGAGAGGGAGGCCGCGTTTGGGTTTTTGGCAACTCTTCCAAAACCATTGCTTTTCCCGATGGAAGCATGCGGCCTTGCGGAAAAACGGGCGAGCCCTGGTACTTTTTAGAAGAGATGTATCCCGCGCTTGGGAATTTAGTGCCCCGAGACATCGGCTCTCGAGAAGTGTTGAGAATCTGCGAAGCAGGTCTTGGAATTGATGGGAAACTGCAAGTGCATCTCGATGTGACACATCTTCCCTCTCATGTTCATCACAAACTCGATTCTGTTCTCGACATCTACTATAAATTCACAGGCGATGATCCGCGTAAAAAACCAATGAAAATCTCCCCGGGTGTACACTATACAATGGGAGGCGCCTGGGTCGATTGGCCTTCTGCAGATGACCCAGATCGCTGGAGTCGCTTTCGCCAGATGACCAATCTCGCCGGCTGTTTCAATATCGGAGAATCGGATTATCAGTATCATGGAGCCAATCGACTCGGCGCCAATTCTCTTCTCTCTTGCATTTTCAGTGGCCTCGTCGCAGGCTGCGAAGTGCCGCGCTATATCGATACTCTGAAAGAAAACGGTTCTGAAAAAATCTTTACCGAGGCGCTTGCCCTTGAAGAAGAGATCCAAAGAGATCTACTCGCAAAAGAGGGACCCGAAAATGTCCATCAACTGCACGATGAGCTTGCCGACTGCATGATCCGCTATGTCAGCGTAAAAAGGGACAATCACGATCTTCAAAAAGCCATTCAGACGATCAAGAGCCTCAGAGGGCGCTACAAAGAGATTGGGTTATCTGATCACGGTAAACTCTTGAACCAAACGTACGCCTTTGCCCATCAATTTAAGGCCATGCTCGAAGTGGCGCTCATCATTGCTAAGGGCGCGCTTCTCAGAAATGAGTTTAGAGGTTCTCACTTTAAACCCGAATTTCCCGAAAGAGACGATGAACATTGGTTGAAGAGCACGATCGCCACCTACGATCCAAAACGAGATGAGCCCGTCATCACCTACGAACCGATTGACACAAGACACCTCGATCCGATAAAGAGAGATTATACAAAGGCCAAAAAAGTGAAACCCACTTTGAAAAATATACCGGCCAACATCCAACTCCCTTTATAGCATGGAAACAACTTACATTCTCAAAATCTATCGAGGAACGCTCGGCCATCAGTATTGGGAAGAATTCGAACTCCCGAGACACCCTCAAGCCAATGTCATTTCTGCTCTGATGCAAATTCAAAAAAATCCCATCAATAAACAGGGAGAAAAAACGACACCCGTCGCTTGGGAACAAGGCTGTTTGGAAGAGGTTTGCGGCTCCTGTTCGATGCTCATCAACGGGAGGCCTCGCCAAGCCTGTACCGCTCTCATCGAACCCTATCTGGCTGCCTCAAAATCGCACACCCTAACGCTCGCTCCTTTTACGAAATTCCCTCTCATTCGCGATCTCTGTGTCGATCGAACGCAGATGTTTGAAGCCCTTAAAAAAGTCAAAGCTTGGGTCTCTGTAGATGGATCAGAAGATACGGGACAATTTGGTCCTTCCATCAGTCAAGAAGTGCAAGAGGCCATGTACGCTCTTTCTACCTGCATGACCTGTGGCTGCTGCAGTGAATCTTGTCCTCAGGTCAATGAAAAGTCCGATTTTATGGGGCCTGCTGCCATGTCGCAGATCCGCTTTTTCAACGCCAATCCGACAGGCGCCCTAGAAAAAGGAGAAAGGCTCAACGCGGCTCTTTCCAGTGAGGGGATTGCAGGCTGCGGAAATGCTCAAAACTGCGTCAAAGTTTGTCCTAAAAATATCCCCCTCACCGAATCGCTCTCTCTCATCGGACGAGAGGCGACCAAACAGGCCATCAAGAATTTTCTCGGTCTACCAGACGCCAAAAAATGAGGGGAGGCAAAACCTCCCCCCTCTGGATCTAGCGCTGCGAAAGGATCGCGAGCAGAAGAAGCGCTACGATATTGACGATTTTGATCATCGGATTGATCGCAGGTCCAGTTGTATCTTTGTAAGGATCGCCAACGGTATCGCCTGTGATCGCCGCTTTATGCGCCTCAGAGCCCTTTCCACCATAATTGCCCGCTTCGATATATTTTTTCGCATTGTCCCATGCGCCCCCTCCACCTGTCATGGAAAGAGCTTGGAAAAGCCCCGTGAGGACAACACCGAGAAGCATAGCGCCTAAGGAAATGAGGGCCTCTTGTTTTCCCGCAATCGAAGAGATGCAGAAATAAAGAGCAACGGGCGCAACGACTGGCAAAAGCGATGGGATGATCATTTCTCGAATCGCTGCTTTTGTGAGTATATCAACCGCTTTTTTGTAATCGGGCTGAGCAGTTCCAGCCATAATGCCTGGAATTTCTTTAAACTGTCTTCGCACCTCGATGACCACAGCCGATGCAGCTCTACCCACAGATGTCATGCTGAGGGCCCCAAAGAGATAGGGGAGGAATCCCCCAATGAGAAGCCCAACGACGACATAGGGATCTTGTAGCAAAAATTGCACTTTGAGCGTCGGGAAATAGAAGACGAGATCTTCGATATAGGCTGCAAAGAGCACGAGAGCTGCGAAAGCAGCAGAGGCGATCGCGTATCCTTTCGTCACGGCTTTTGTCGTATTGCCGATCGCATCGAGCGCGTCAGTGACTTTTCGCACATCCTGAGGCAAGTTGGACATTTCTGCAATTCCCCCTGCATTATCCGTCACAGGACCATAGGCATCCAGAGCCACGATCATGCCGGCCAAAGCGAGCATGCTCGATGCAGCTGTTGCCACTCCATACAGACCTGCATGCAGATAGGACGCCAAAATCCCTCCTGAAATGAAAACAACCGGCAATACGGTCGATTCCAGCGAAACGGCAAGTCCTTGAATCACGTTTGTGCCGTGACCTGTGACAGAAGCTCTAGCGATGTGTCTGACAGGGCGGAATTTTGTCGAGGTGTAGTACTCGGTGATCCACATGAGAAGACCCGTAACCACCATTCCAACGAAAGCGCAAAGGAATAAATTTTGCCCTGTAAAACTCAAAGAGCCCGCTTGGAAGACTCGAGTAAACCCGAACCAAGAATAGATCAAATACCCGATGGCGGTAACCGATAAAACGGCGCTCGCGATGAACCCTTTGTAAAGAGCTCCCATGATGTTTTGCTTTTTGCCCAAACGGACAAAGAACGAGCCCGCAATGCAGGCTAAAATTGAAATGGCGCAGATGGCCAGCGGAAAGAGAATGAGCGTTTCTTGATCTGGGCCTGTAAAGAAAATTTTTCCGAGGAGCATGGTTCCTACAATAGTCACCACATAGGTCTCGAAGAGATCGGCTGCCATTCCCGCGCAGTCTCCGACGTTATCTCCCACATTGTCGCTAATCACAGCTGGATTGCGAGGATCGTCTTCGGGAATACCCGCTTCGACCTTACCCACTAAATCTGCGCCGACGTCGGCACCTTTTGTGAAGATCCCACCACCGAGACGGGCAAAAATCGAGATGAGAGAGGCTCCAAAACTCAAGGCGATGAGCGCTTCAAAAATTTCTCTTTGACCGACTCCAAGGCTCTTGAGATAGAGGTAATAAAGGGTGATTCCCAAAAGAGCCAGTCCGACCACGAGAAATCCGGTGACGGCGCCCGAGCGGAAAGCCACTCCTAAAGCTGGTGCCAATCCCTGTTTAGCTGCTTCTGCGGTTCGAACATTCCCCCTGACAGAGATGTTCATGCCGATGTAGCCTGCTGCTCCAGAAAGGATACTCCCAATGGCAAATCCAACACCGACTAGAAGTCCCAGTTTCCATGACAGAAGGGCAAAGACGACGAGACCCACAATGGAGATGACCCGATATTGGCGGTTGAGGTAAGCAGAGGCTCCGTCTTGGATAGCCCGCGCGATGCGCTGCATGGCTTCCGATCCCGTTCCTTTCGACAGGACCGAGGATCCCAAGATGGCGCCATATACGAGAGCGGCGATAGCGCAAAAGATCACAAAATAATAGAGTTCTAAACTCATATCTCATCCCTTTTAAAATGTAAGTTCTCGATTCTAGCACCCTAGGCAATATCCTACAATCCAATTATAGGCTCAGATCTGCACCGTGCCCGTTAGATGTTAAAATAATGCTTTCTTAAAATGCTGGGTTGGGGGAAAATTTGTCTTTCTCTCTGCTGTTTGGGATACCCTGGGCACCAAATGCCCCTCAACGATATAAATCATTAGGGGATCACGACGCCAGTTAGGGTTCTAGACCCCATTGGGAAGCGGTCCCACGTGCATAAACACGGTTGACTGAGCTTGTGTCAGGCCCCTCTCGGCGGAGACTTTTCTTTAGAAGCTGTTTGCAAACTCAGAAAGAACAGGATTTGCAGGATCGTAAACGGCAGGATAAGAAGGATAATACACCCTCTTAAATCTCAAATTTTTTCCTGCAAATCCTGCCACTTGTGATCCTGCAAATCCTGTTCCTTCTGAATTCGCAGACTGTCTCTTACAAATGGATTTGCTGAACAGATTGCCTGGGCGATCTTTTTGGTTCTAAGTTGTAAAGCGGCTTTACATGGCCTACTGTTCGATCTAGAGTTTCCTTGAGTTGATCGAATAGGGTCTCTGGGTTTTTTCCATGGAATTTTAAGCGGGTCAAAAAATCGTCGTGTGGGCGGTTTTGCCGATATTTTGGCCTTTTTTCAGGCAGAAGAAGATGCTTCATGTTATCGGGCGTATAGTCCCAGAGAAAAGAGGTGTGATGTAACCAGCGCTCCTTGCGGATATACTGCGCATTCCCTCCACATTTTTTATCTTCGATGCAGTAGTCATTTTCCCGCAGCGCAAACTGAGGGATTTGCCAACTCTCCCTATATAAATTTTCTGTCCACTTCAAAATCGGTTCCGGAAAGGCGGGAATGGGTAGCAAATTTTTAGAGAAAATAAAAGTGACAAAGAGAGTCTGCTCATCGACGATGACCGTTCCTCCTCCACTAAAGCGCTTGTATACGGGAATCTTTTCTCGCTTGACACTCTCGAGATTGAGAAGTTTTTCTGGCTGACCCGAAATGCCCATGACGATCGCGCGTGAAGAGCCTTGATTGAGAAGGCAATAGTTCTCATCAGAGCCACGCAAAAGCGACTCTTCGAGCTGTAACTGCTCGAAAATAGGCACATTTTTTAAGTGAATGAGTTTGATTTCAGGGCGAATACTGGATCTCCATGACTTGTTCAATCGGGACAAATTCTACCCGCACTCCCTGGTTTGTGAGGAGTTTGATCATGAGGAATGTGCCTCCCGAAGAAGCGCTCACCTCGGAGACACTCTGTAAAACTGTATTGGAGGTGCGGATCTGGATCTTTTGCGTCGGCTTATCCTTGCGCAAAAACTCAAAGGCCTGAGCAAAATCGTTTGCTCTTGCTTTTGGATCGATGAGCATCATGCTCTTAGTAGAATCTGCTTTCGCCGCTGCCGCTTCTGGCGCTGTTTTGGGAGGGTCCTGGGCCAGTAATGCCTGGATCATGAGTAAAAAAGTTATGTATTTCATACCTTATCCTCGTCGAAGGAGATGATGAGATTGGTTTCCGATCGTGTTTTCAACGATTTCGTCGCTGCATCGATCATTTTCTGAAATCTCTTTTCGCTTGCCTCGAGCGCCGAAACAGCGATCGATACGGTCAGTCTGCGCATAGCTGAAAAGGGGTGATCGCCGATTCTCTCTTTGAGCCTTATCGCAACCTTTTTCCCCGCTTCGGGAAGAGTGTTGAACAAGAGCAAAATGTATCTCCCTTCTTTCGACGGAATCAAACTATCCTTTTCTCTCAATAAATTTTGGATGAATCTCTCCAGGGCATCGCAAATTTCTTCTTTCGTTTCCCATTTTTCAAAATGATCGATTTGAATCAGGAGTTGAGCTACGGGAACTTTACTTGCTTTTGCTTCCGAGAGAATTTTGAGCGCTTTATCGGTCAGAACGACTTTACTCTTGAGAGAACCGTTAGAGGCGGCTGAAAAAGCGGGAATCGATTGACTGAGATCTGTTGTTTTTTCCCGAACTGTCGCGGCCTTTTGTCCTGCTGAGATGTAGTTTTCCAGCTCTTTTTCATCGAGTTGATCGCTCAAAAAATCGGTCACACCTGCTCGGTAAGCCTGATCCCGAAAACTCTTTTTGAGCCTTCCGGTGATGAGGATGATGGGAATGAGTTTGACCATAGCGCGCAAATCTTTGCACAAACTCAAAGCATCCGTACTTTCAAGGGCCGCATCGACGATGATGAAATCGAGTCTTGAATTCAGGGCCTGTATGGCCTCTTGCCGATTTTCAGCAGCCAAGATAAAGAACCGTTCGTCCAAATGCTTTTTGACCCAAAAACGGACCGTTGGATTATCTGCAACCACTAATAGAGTCGGAAGTTTTAATGATTTGGACATGAACTTCTTTTACCTCTTTTCCAGGGCAATGAGCAAGATCGAAATATCGGAAGGAGTGATCCCTGAGATCCGCGAAGCCTGCCCCAAATTTTCTGGGGTAAATTTGGAAAATTTCTGTTTGGCTTCGCTCCTCAGCCCAACGATTTTCTGATAGTCAAAATCTCTAGAAATTCGAACGCCGTCCAACTGCTCTAATTTAGCCACATCCTTCTTTTGTCTTTCAATATAACCGGCATACTTGAGTTCCATTTCGATTTGCGTGTTGATCTCTTCTCCAAAATCGGTCACAGCATCGGGAAATTGCTCCCTTGCCTGTGGATAACTCCAATCGGGTCTCGAAATCAGCTGCGCCAAGCTGCTTCCACGCCCATCTACCATTTTAAAAAGACGGCCCAATCTCTCGACTTCGCTCTTGATGATTTCCTGCTTTCTCTTCGCTCTTTCATATTGCTCTTTCGAAACAACTCCTACTTCATATCCGATCTCTCTCAAGCGAAGATCTGCATTGTCTTGTCTCAACAAGAGACGATGCTCGGCCCTGCTCGTGAACATCCGGTAGGGTTCTGTGAGCTCAAAACGGATGAGATCGTCGATCATGACTCCGATGTAGCTATCGCTGCGCCTCATGATGAAAGGAGATTTGCCCTGACATTTCAGAGCGGCATTGATTCCCGCCACAAGACCCTGCCCTGCCGCCTCTTCATAGCCCGTGGTTCCATTGACCTGCCCTGCCAAGAAAAGCCCTTCTACTTTTTTGGTCTCTAAAGTGGGATATACCTGATCGCTTTTGACAAAATCATATTCAATTGCATAGGCAGGCCGCATCACTTCCGCTCTCTCAAGCCCAATACAGCTATGGATCAGATCGAGCTGCACATCGAAGGGAAGAGAAGAGGAAATCCCGTTTACATACACCTCTTCTGTCGTCAATCCTTCGGGCTCCAGGAAAATTTGATGCCGCTCTTTATCGGCAAAACGGACCACTTTATCCTCAATCGAGGGACAATAACGGGGACCAACCCCTTGAATCGTCCCCGTTCCGTACATGGGAGAGCGGTGCAAATTTTTACGAATCACCTCATGGGCATCTGGGGTCGTATAGGTAATATGGCAAGGAACTTGCGGCATCCGCTCTTCAGGTTCATCAAAAGAAAAGCGAACCCCCTCGTCTCCCATTTGCTCTTCACATTTTGAAAAATCGATACTCCGCTTATTGATGCGAGGGGGCGTACCGGTCTTCAATCTCCCTAGCTGAAAACCCAACGCCTCCAAACTCGGACTCAAGCCCATAGACGCCTTATCGCCCCCCCGTCCTCCTGAAAAATGGGTCTGTCCAATGTGGAGTAAACCGCGCATAAAAGTCCCAGAAGAAAGGATGACGGTGCGAGATCGATACTCAATTCCTTCTTGCGTCACCACTCCTACGATTTTGCCCCCCTCCACTAAAAGCACCTCGGTCGTACCCTGCTTGATTTCTAAATGGGGGGTTTTTTCGAGTCGATGCTTCATCTCCAAGGCATAGAGCGCTTTATCGGCCTGAGATCTCGGCGAGCGCACAGCGGGCCCCTTTGATGCATTGAGCATCCGAAATTGAATACTCCTTCGATCGGCCACTTTGCCCATAAGACCGCCCAGAGCATCGATCTCCCTCACAATGTGCCCTTTGGCCGTTCCCCCTACCGACGGATTGCAGCTCATCTTGCCGATGGTATCGAGATTCATCGTGAGGAGAAGCGTCTCCGCTCCCATACGTGCAGCTGCATGGGCAGCTTCACATCCAGCATGCCCTGCTCCGACTACGAGTACATCAAAAATTTTTGGGTATTTAAATGTCATAAAAATAAAAAACCCCTATCAAAATCTTTTTTGAAAGGGGCGTCGATCGAATTGAAGACTATTTTTTCTTATGGCGATCGCGTCTTCTGCGCTTTTTACGCTTGTGGCGTGCGATTTTTGCCCGTCTTTTTTTCTTTACTGAGGCCATGTTTTCCCTGTTTTCAAAATGCATTTTGCTAGATCCTATGGATTGTATAGGATCTGAACCAAAATGTAAAGGTCCAGACCACCCGTAAAAATTTTCTTTTTCTGTTGCAAACAGCCCCTTTAAACCGCTACCCTAAAGAAAGCTTTTTGGAGCCGCACCCCGAATGATGAGTTGGTTACGTCGAAACGAATTTCGCTCCTTTTATTTTCTCAATGCAACCCAGTTTCTCGGGGCGCTCAACGACAATATTTTCAAACTCCTCGTCATCTATCTCCTGATCAATGTGAAAGGCCCCGCAGCCGCTAACTCTATCCTCTCGATTGCCGGCGCAGTGTTTGTGATCCCTTTTCTCCTCTTCTCCTCAGGAGCTGGGGTTCTCGCAGATAAACTCAGTAAGCGATCGATCATCGTCTTTACCAAAATTTTGGAACTTGCCGTCATGCTCTTCGGTCTCCTCGCCGTTTCTTTTCAATGGGAATTTGGCTCCTACACAGCTCTTTTTCTCATGGCGGCCCAAAGTGCCATTTTTGGTCCCTCCAAATATGGCATTATCCCGGAACTCGTCGATTCAAAAAAAGTATCCAAAGCCAACGGCTCTTTAACCTCGATGACCTATCTCGCAATCATTCTCGGAACCTTTCTTGCCTCCTTCATCACCCACGTCACCCATAAAAATTTTGTCTTCGAAGCGGGGATTTGCGTTCTGATCGCAGGCATTGGGATTCTCACGAGTTTGGGGATCGGCCAAACGGAGGCACAAAAGTCGACAAAAAAAATCAACCCCGTCTTCCTCTATGAAATCTACCAAACGCTCAAAATCAGCTGGAGAATCCCCCATTTACTCCCCGCGATCTACAGCTCCTCTTTTTTCCTCTTCATTGGGGCTTTCACTCAGCTCAACATCATCCCCTTCGCCATGGAGTCTCTGGGCTTAAGTGAGGTGGGAGGAGGGTTTCTCTTTCTTCCCACCGCCATTGGCATTGCCATTGGAGCCGTTTTAGCCGGACAGCTCTCCAAGGATCGCGTCGAACCCGGCATCTCCTGCATCTGCGGATTTTTCATCGCCTTTTTCTTCTTTATGCTCTATTTCTTCTCCTGGTCTCTCACGGTGACCATCATCTCCTTAGGACTGCTCGGCATTTTTGGAGGAGCCTATCTCATTCCCTTCGACGCCTTTCTCCAGGTGAGTAGTCCCGATGAAAAGCGAGGTCAAATCATCGCTGCCGCCAATTTCTTTAGCTTTATTGGCGTCCTACTGGCCTCATTTGCCCTCTATTTTCTCAGCGTCAAATTGCAATTTACAGCGGCAAGTGGGTTTGCTTGGATGGGAATTTTGACCCTTCTTTCCAATATCGTCACGACGGGAAGGCTCTCGAGTCTCTTTTTTCCCTTTTTCGTGAATAAAATCCTCAAGCGCTTTCGCAAGTTAAAACTCGCCTCTCCGATCCCCGATCCATCCACCATCATCATTTTGCGCAGCAATTCTTGGTATGACGCGCTTCTCCTCTACTCTTGTTTACCCCGCCTCAAAATCCTCGTTCCCGATAAGTACTTCCGCCATTTTCCCTGGTTCAATGGCCTTCTCGAATCGATCCGGATTATCCCGCCAGATCCAGACTTACGCTCAACTCTCAAAACCCTCTTTGGCCAGGCAAAGCGGTTCCAAGGGCAAAACTCCTCCGTCTGCCTTTTCTTCCATAAACGCGAAGACAGCGCCGAAATCATCGATGCCTACGGCAAGATTTTTGGACAGCTCAATTTCTCCATCCTCTATGCTCACGGAACGAAGGAAAAAATCCAAAAACGCTTCCTCTTTTTCCGCTATACGCAAAAGCAGATCACGCTAAGCTTTTCAAAAGATTGAGAGTTTAAAGGGATAAAAACTGGTTTTTTAGAAAGATTATAATTTAAATTAAAAACACCTTTGTTGTATAATCTTTGCAAAGGAGTTTCAGTTTTATGTCTTTTTTTTATTGTTCTTTTTCTAATTGCCCATCAACAAACACAAAAATGTGTCCTTGTGAAACGGCTCATTATTGCTCTAAAGACCATCAAAAAAGGGACTGGAAGGAGCATCGGCCTATCTGTAAGCAGGCAGAGACGCCTGATCGAGATGCGGATGATTCCGCTAGAATAAGCACTATGAAGGGATTGATCGATGCCGTTTCAGAACAAACATCAATCAACCAACTAAAGTTTATTATTAATCTCACTCATCAAATTTTAAATTCGTATGAACTAAGTCTTTCTGAACTAAAAAAGATTGAACATTTAACAACTGAAGAAGCAAAACAAATTACAAGACCTGATCTAGTGAAGTGCTTCACAAATAGAAGCTATTTAGCAAAAATGATTGCAGACAATCAACTTGCTGTTAACTGGATAAAAGCGAGATTAGCAGCTCCTCTTAGTTTGCTCAATAGAAAATTTAGTCAAGCAAACAATTCCTAAAAAATGCGGCGTCTTTTCACTGGGTCTGCGATGACGGCTCCGATCTGATTGATCCAGTCATAGATTGAAAGGCTCGCGCCCTCTTCGGTCGGATGGAAACAGATTTGATTGTCTGCCCCTTCAGCCAGCTCTGCTATTTCCCTGATCCTCTGGCTTCCCTGTAGAACCTGCCTATAGGCATTTGCCTGCTCTGCCGTCTCAAACAAAAAACGCACAGTCCTCGGTTGCTGGTTTCCCTCTTCCGATAAGATTTGTCCAGCGATCAATCCATTTGTTCGTTCGTAATAATTTGTCAATGCACTCATTTTGCACTCCCGGTCGAAAAGTCAAAAAGTAGGAATACTCCTTTTGCTTAAAATTTTACAAGGGAAAAGAGGTGCTACATGGTTCATATTCTCCTGCATGTTGTAGATAGTCCTCAAGCTTTTCAATTAACACCTTTCGATAAGTCGGACTCTGAAAACTGTGATCGAGGCCGGTAGCTTCAGCATGTGGCTTCAAAATAACGAGCTCGGCTAAATCTTCTGGCGATATTTCTCCAAAACGGGGAACCAATACATCGTCGACAACCCCCTTTACTAAAGGGTACTTAAAAGTTGGGTCAAATTGATAGATGATGTCTTTCTCGCTCGCGTAGTTATACGACTTAAAACAGAGTCTTTTGGGAACAATTGCAGCAGGGGCAATTGCAATCACGATGACGCGATCCCGAACCTCGGGAGGACAATTTTCCAGCGCATTTTTCACGTGAAGGGCACCTTGGCTATGGCAAATCTGCAATAGTTTCGCACTGGAATTTCCCCTATTTGTTTCGTGAAAAGCTGTCCATTCATTCTGGAGCAATTGATTCGTTACAGGAGAGTACCCGTTATGGTTTAAAAGGCTGGATTCCAACAGATCGATCGCCACGGTGTGGGTGCGGTTGTAAATTCCAGAAATCGTATGGCCATCGCTTAAGGTTTGAAGGTAGACTCCGCTCCTTTTAGCAACTTCAAATGTATTGTTTATCCCATTGATCCAGCCAATATATCCTCTATTCATGCCTGGAATGACAAACGTGACGCTTGCCAGATCTAGGATTTTCCTTTGCAAGAGCCATTTGCTTTCTGGACGAGTACCAAACCAGGCAAGCTGAGCCACCATCTTCTGGAAGTCGCTACTGGTAAGACCCTGGCTGAAGAGAAATTGCAGGATCTGTCCTTTTAATTGTCCTTGCCACCTAATGGCCTCTTCATCCATTAGATCTAAACCACTAAGGGCCTCTATGTTCATAAGAAACAGTCTCTAAGAGGATGTTTGCTAGAAGGAACAGGATTTGCAGGATCACAAGTGGCAGGATGTACAGGGAAAAAATTTAAGAGAGTGTATTATCCTTCTTATCCTGCCGTTTACGATCTTGCATATCCTGTTCTTTCTGAATTTGTAAACATCCTCTAAGGCTCTAAGTTCAAAAAGCGTAGATGAATTCGATCTCGTACTGCTTGTAGCGCAGATTGGGGCCGATGTTCTTGTTGAGTGTGTTTGAATATTTAAACGATTGGAAGACGGTGAGATTGTCGGTAAAGGCGTAGAGGGCATCGATCTCAAAACCTTTGAAATTGCCATCGCCAACAGCCGTCTCAGCAGTGGTTTGGCCGCTCGCTGGGTCTCCGTCGGCGTCATTCGAATAAAAACCCACTTTGGCAGCGTTTCCTCGACCAATGCCGCTGTTGTCAAAATCGGGAATGGCTTGCGCCTGACACCACTGATAGTTGATGTCGAAGGAAAAATCGTAGGCTTTTTTCACGAGCCCGATCGTCATGCCCGCATACCAGGCCCAATTTTGCCTTTTTCCATGAGTTTGGGGCACACCAGCAGCTAGGTGATTGGTGAGACCTGCAGCATACAATTTGATCAGCCTCTTGCCAATCCAGTCGGGATAAAATTGGTAATAGGTGAGGAATTGGGACACGAGGAATTTGTAACGCAGATTTTTGATGGTATTGGCAGCCGGTTTATACCAATCGATGATGGAGTACTTCATATTGAGTCCCAGATTGGCAATCTGAAGAGCGCCGAGCTCCATTACAAAGGCGTAATGATTATTCAGATCATTGATTAGAAGCGCCCCTGGATTGAGGTAGAAATTCCCGATAGAGGGCCAGGCTTTACTCAGGCGAAAGAGAACTCCATCAAAAAGAGAGGAAAATTCGAGTTTCGACTCATAGACATTGAAGAGATAGCGCCGCCCGAGCTCTGCATCGAACGTAAACGTGTCGCCGGGAATGATGCGGCCGCCAAGGTAAGCTTTTTCCAATTTGATCTTATTGAGAGTGCCGCTCGCCACCCCCATATCGTCGTCGAATTCGAGTTTAATGGCAGCCCAAGTCCGGTCAGTTCGGTAATCGATCATGATATTGACTTCGACGTCCCAGGCATACTGGGGCTTATCAAAGGGAGTGCCTTTCCCTCTTTGGCGAACTCCATCTCGCACTTCGCTCGTATCTTGGAATTCTGTTCGCACTTCACCGCTGATTGAAAGATCGCCGCCAATTTCTTTGACGGTGATGAATCTCTTGTCGCGGATCCATCTTCTCAGCGCTTCCATATCGTCGACATCGGGATCTCTCTTCTCATCAAACTGCACATCGCCCTGAGCTACAGGCGCCTGCGGAAGCGTTGCTTCTTCAGCCTGGAGAAAAAAAGAGGCAATTAAGAAAAAAAAGAGAAGGAGCTGCATGGGTACGGATTATATGTAGTTTGGCTTTAAGAAGAAAGTTTTTCTTGCCTACCGAAATAACCGCCTAACACGCTATACTTCTTCTCTATTTCAATGAGAAATGCCACACCTCATTTAAACTCATGAAATATTGCAATTTTGTGGGACTAAAGAAAGGGTAAGCTGTGGGTAGGTTGTCTTTAGCTGCGCTAGTTCCCCCTCTTTGATAGAGTGCTCTGCAGCAAGAATTTTTAACTTTCTAAGACTCGGTATAGAGATCAGAAGTTCTGTCACATTTTTTAAAGTAACTTCTGAAAGACTCAAGTAGAGAATCTCTAATTTTTTCAATCTCCTCAAATGTACAAAATCAGCAGAGGAGGTATTTCCAATTCCCTTTGCATTCAATTTTCTTAAATGGACCAATCGACCGATCTCTTCAAAAGAGCTGCTCGTCAACCGAGAGCAATCTGCTAGATCCAACTCTTCTAATTGGCTAAGGGGCCTTATAGCCTGCAGATCCGCATCTTCTATGCTGCTCCAGCCGCTTAAAGACAGAAAAACTAACTCTGTCTGTTTTTGCAATCCGCTTAAAGGCCTTTCTTGTTCTATTGTAAGCTCCGTATCCGTCAAATCTAAGATCTGCATTCCCAAAATATCGAAAAGGGCATCCGTGCTAGAAAGCAAACGACACCGAAGGCAGCGCAATTCTCTGAGCTGAGGTAATTCTCCTATAACACCTAAGTCTTCAGCCCTCATGTTTTTACAATCCTCTATTTTCAATCTCTGCAAACTGTTTCTCAATTGCCGCAAAGGAGCCAAGCTCGCTACCCTCCCTTTCAACTCTAAATATTCCAAATGAGGGTGGGCTTTTACTGCTGCTTCTAAATCTTGGCTTCTCAGAGCATACCTGCGAATATCTAGCTGGGGATTCAGATGCATCACAACCTGCTGAAAAAAGAGTGCGTCTTTTTCGGTGATGATGCCCAAAGATTCCTTTTGAGCTCTTAAAGCCTCTAAAACAGTTCCTCTACGGAATGGGTATAAACGCCTTGTACAAGTCACAGATCGGAGCATCTCTGGAACCGATAAAAAGGATAAAATCTTCGAAAAAAGCTCGAGCGGCAAACTGGGCAGATCAACGTTCGTGGGCAGCTTTCTCTGTTTGAGCGGGCCCTGTTCAGCCCCTTTTTCTGACAAGCCGCGCTTTAAAGTTACACTCATCTCGATGCCTCCTTTTCGAGAAGAACACTCACGCTAGATCCATCCAGATTTCTCGCATACACCAAAATGTTTTCTAAGGGCTGGTTTACAGCCTGGTCCAGGACTAACTGGCCAACAGGAGGCTTGATATGATTGTTTTTAGAAGACAAGCCAGCAGGGATTTTCTGATGGATTAAAGCTAGGTAAGAAGCTACCAGTTGGACTGCAAAATCTGCTGCCAATAAGTTGCCATAGAGCGTTTTTGTGGCTGTGAGATACAGATTTGGGCAAGAGGGGAAACAATGTTTCAATGCCGCGTATTCTTCTTCATCGGCGCCAGGACTTCCTATTGCATCCAAAAAGATACATTGAACTTCCTGGGGACGCTTTTTCGCTTGCTCGAGACACCCTTCTATCGCTTCTATGAGCGTACTTCCTACCTTTAAGCCCGCAATGCGGACTGAAGCGGCTGCCCCCCTTTCTTGGAGATGCTCTTGGCTTTCAATCGTGAGAATGCCCGCTCCCTCTCCCAAAAGACACCCATCGGCTTGCGCGTGAAAAGGCAAATAGTTTCCAGAAACCGAAACCGGCTTATATCGAAAACAACTGTTATAAACTAAAGGAGATAAGGGAGCTTCCACCCCTCCGACAAAAGCCCCAGGCAAATACCCTTGCTCGATGAGATAATAGGCATGCTCTAGAGCATACCCTGCACTCAGAGAATCGGCTGCAAAGGTCTTGCTATATCCATAGATTTTATTCTGAATAGAAATTTCTCCTTGTGGAGATGTCGGGAACCAAGCTGTAGCAACATAGGGGCTTAAAGAGTCGTAATTGCCTTTATAGATATCTTCCATCTGAGGTTCGACAAAGGTCCATCCTCCTGTGCAATTTCCAAGAAGAATGCCAAAAGGATGAATGGCTTTTTCATTTAAAGCAGCCTCTTTTTGAGCTTGCTGAAAAGCCTGGATCGCCAAAAGGCTAAACCGATCCAATTTACGTAAAATCCTAGGGTTGATTCCCTCAGCTAAACTCTCATCGTTCACATAAGCCACTCTTGGGACTTGTGGCCCAACTGCATCAATCTGTCGATGAGGTTGAAAATTAGCTCTCCCTTCTACTAAATTCGATAGAAAATGAGCCGTATTACAACCGATTGAAGTGGCTACCCCACATCCCGTAACATAGATATTCATACTTGACCTATCACTAAACTTGAATGGATGCCAGAAAACCCGCTGCTCGTCTTTAAGATCGCTGAGACCTTATTTCCTAAGGCCTTATTTCCTACAACCTTTAAAGGACATGCCGGATCTTGAGCTTCGAGATTGATCGTTGGTGGAATGATTTGATCTCGAATCGACAAAACAGAGCTAATCACCTCAAGACTATTCGCTGCAGAAAGAGCATGGCCCAATTGCGACTTGATAGAAGTCACCGGAATTTCTGCCGCACGCTGGCCAAAGACGTGATAAAAGGCGCGCGTCTCTGCCACATCATTTTGAGGAGTTGAAGAGCCGTGAGCATTGATGTAATCGATTTGATCCAGCTCTAAAGAAGCATCTTTTAGAGCCAGCAAGCACGCTTTAGCGATCGACTCTCCATCTTGAGGAATGTCGGTCATGTGGTAGCAATTATTCACGCTGCCCATTCCTTTAATCTCTGCATAGATGGGAGCCCCTCGCTTTTGCGCATGAGAAAGGCTTTCCAAAATCAAGATTCCACACCCTTCTGCGAGCACAAAACCATCCCGATCCCTATCAAAGGGGCGAGAGGCTTTGGTGGGCTGATCGTTTCTCTTTGAGGTGGCCCCAATCTTATTGAACGCGGTGATGACTAAAGGAGTAATCGGAGCTTCTGTAGCTCCTGTAATGGCGACATCTACTTTGCCTCCTCGGATCATATGTAGGGCATATCCAATGGCATCATTTCCTCCTGTACACCCCGTTGCAAGAGTCACAGCTCCGCCTTGAATATCATATTTTGAAGCAAGGGCTCTTGCGATGTGATTGAAGAAAAAGCTCTTGTCAAAATAGGGACGATCGGGAGGGACAAAACCGACATGCCCTATTCCCTGTTTGTAACGATTGAACGACCTTTCCATTAAGGCAATTTCGGCAATGGCCGTCGCAATGAACACACCTGAACGTTTGCCAGCTATGCCTTGATCGAATAGTCCTGCATCCCGGAGAGCTTCTTCAACGGCGCTTTCGGCAAACAAGAGATTGCGCCCTTGCACATCTTCCCCTTTCTCTTCGAAAGGAATTGGGCAAACGCCAGCAATTTGGCTTATGTGAGGAGGGATGGGCTTGTCAAATAGGTCCGCAATGTTGCGAATCCCAGATGAGCCCGAAACACAATTTTTCCAAAATTCGGGAACATTCTTTCCTAAAGGATTGATCGTTCCTATTCCCGTGACAACAACTCTTTGATTATGCATAAACTGACTCCGCTAATAACGCTACTACTCTTGCAGGACCTGCCCCACATCCTTTTAGGTGGATAGGGAAACAAGAAACTAAAAATTTTTTATCGGTTGGAAGAAGAGATAAATTGGCCAATCTCTCGATCTGGCAATACTCTTGTTTTCTCCCAAACATATGGCTCGGCCATAGGGCTTTTTGATCCCCCGTCTCTTGGTAGGCCCTGATCATCTGGTGGAAAGGGGGATCAAATCCAAAGCTATCGACCCCAATCACTTTGATCTCCTGTTCGATGAGCCACTTTGTTGCATCGACCCCAATCCCACGAAAGTTCGTGAAATATTCTGGCGCTCCCCAAAGAGTGTCTGCCCCTGTGTGAATGAAGACGATATCGCCCGCTTCTAGACTCAAAGCCTGGCTGTCTAGAGCCGATTTGATCTCTTCAGAAGTCACACATCCCGCATTCTCTTTACGGCAATCCAAGACAACACCCGGACCAAAAAACCATTCTAAAGGGAGTTCATCGATCGATCGGGCTTTTTTCCCTTGAGTCAAAGGTCCATAATGGATGGGAGCATCTACATGAGTTCCAGAATGTGAGGTCAACTGGATTCTTTCCAAGTTGAGCCCCAGCCCTTCAGGAAAACTATCGGCAGAAACTCCGCTACCTTGCGTGAGCAAAACAGCCCCTTGACGATGATCGATATGTTCAATCTGGATGGGTTCTGGCTCCGAAGGAGTAGGTTCTAGGGGTACGGTGAGATCAACGAGATGCCACTTCATAGGCCCTCCTAGCCGATTGAATTCCCTCTTCAAAGATAGGGCTTTTTCTACAAAAACTCTGGGTCAGCATCAGAGGCACGACCCAAGGCAAATGAGGATCTGCAAAAAGGCGCAAAATCCCATTCCACTCCGATTTCTCGATTTTTTCATAAATACTTGAGGTAGAACCTTCTAACCATTTTGCCACCGCTTCTTCATATGCTTGAGGCGCATCTGGCTCAAGCGTATCGACAGCCTCTTGAGCAGAAAAAAATGCAAACTCTATCCCTGGGCAAAAGAAAGGGTCTAAAAAAGCAGCTGCATCTCCTATCAATCGATACCTAGATCCTGCAGGCTTTAGACAAATGCGCTGATAGTTCTTTGCGGGGATAACGGGTAAGACTCTCTTGGATTTCCCTATTAAATCGCTCACATACGAAGAAGAGGCCGTGGCAGCTGCAAAAATCTCATCGGGAGAGCTAGCAGATTGGATCCACTGCTCTCCAATCACACACCCAATGCTCAATCGATGCTCCGAAACGGGGATACAAAAGAGATAGCCTCCTTGAATGGCCACAATGCGCATGGCGCTCGGTATCCCGTCATCCAATTCAAAATGGCTAAAATAAGCAGCCCGAGCATCCAATTTCCTCTCAACTACAGAAAGTTTTAAATGATTCGATAAAAAAGACGACTTTCCCGTGGCATCGAAGAGACAAAAAGCTCTAAATTCTCGATCTTCAACCTGAAGGGTCACAGCGTCTTCAGAGATCTGGCAATCGGTCACCCGGCTCAAAGGGTGAAAAATCGCGCCTTGCTCTAGAGCTGCATCCAATAGAATTCGATCAAATCGGTTACGATCCACCCAAACGACATCTCCTTCTCGAATCTCTTCGGTATCTCTGACTAAAAATTCGATGCTCTTTTGATGGTCAGCTGAGCAAAAAACAGCCTGACTCTCTTTCTTAAGAGCGGGGAGAATCTTTTCTTCGAGTCCCAATTCAACAATACTGGGCAAAGAGCGGTAGATCCAAGATTCAGGCAAATGGTGGGCCGTACCCCCATCTCGAGAAAGGATCAGGGTTCGGTAGCCTCTTTTAGCTAAAAGAGCTCCTGCTACACAGCCGCTGATTCCAGCGCCTAATACAATCACATCGATTTCTCGCATAATTTCCCCAAAGACATCACTAATTTTTCTAACCTTTCTACAAAACCATCTGAAAATTCTTTACGCCTCTTTTGGTAAGCCTCTGGGCTCTCTTTTTCTACGGGAAAGAGTTCAAACCAGCGCGTAGCCGTCAATTCGATATTTTCGCTCCTTTTCAGCTGCCACAATCCCTGATGTACTCTCATAGGAGCAGGTGGTTTTGGAGAGAAAAAAACGATGTTTCCCTCTGAATCTAGAAACCGAACCGTTCGGATATTGGTCTCTTTGGCTTGCCAATTGAGAAACATCACAAAATCTTGATGCTTCCCATCGTCATAGAGGATCTCTACCTTGTGCACGGGATACCAAAATTGGGTCCACTCTCTTATATCCCACAAAACCGACCTCACTTTTTCATAGGAAGAGCGGATCTCTGTTTTCACACAAATTTTCGTCAAATTTTCTCGATCCATTTTTTAAAAGAGGTTAGGTTTTTTTCTAAAAATTGCTCCAAAATCAAAATGTCGAAGTTCCCTTCCGATTTGAGCTCAAACTTTCGCATTGCTTGAACTAAAACGCCTTGACCCTGAGGAACAAATTTCCAAACTCCAGACATACTCTTAAAAAGAGGGGGAGGCTGAGTTTGAAACATCTCAATCGAGGAGCGCGGATAGCAAAATCGGATCGCATGAACCGTTTCTTGAGTGTTACCGCGCTGTACAGTCATATCAAATTCTTGGTGCTTTCCATCATCGTAATAGACATGGATGCCCACTACATCACCCAGCACCTCTTTCCACCCTTGAATAAAAGCGTAAGCATCATAGACCGCTTTCAAGGGAGCTTGGATGAGCACTTCTTTCACAATTTCCATTGCGCATTCTCCAATATTTTTTTCCAGGTATTCAGCGCTAGGTCTGCATGGGCTCCCAGTAATTGGGAGACTCGATCTTGCGTTGTGACTCCCTCTTGTGGAGGGAATAACTCTTGAGCTTTTTCTATTTTTAAGTTCCATTGATGCCAAGTTTTGATGTAGCAGCCAGATCCACGCTCTTCAAAACTCCATCCTCCACAGTGATGTTTTAAAAACTGAGGAGGAGAAGGTTGAAAAAATGTGATGCCCTCTTCAGGCACACAGCGTCGAATGGAGCGGACATGAATGAGTCCCGTATCGGACAAGACATCCATCAAAAACTCTTGGTAAATCCCATCATTGTAGAGCGTCTCAATCCGCCTTACATGAGGCAATTTCTCGGGCCATTTTTCCATTTCATAAATTGCCTTATAGGCTTCCTGGGCTGAACAATGGACACTCAAGCCAGCTTCAAATTTTCCCTCGAATTTGGGAGATTTTGTACTTTGAGCATCTTGAACTCGCTGAATGATATCACCCATAGAACTCAGCTTGGTAAAACAGACTCCCGGTAACTTGACGCTAAACTGCTTTTCTACCAGGCTCGTCAGTTCAACAATTTCTTGCGAATCAAGTCCTATATCCTGTTCTCCCAATTTCGATTCGAATCGAAGGCTTGAGCATTTAATTCCCATTCCCTGCTCGACCATTTGCTGCATTTCTTCTAGCATCTGCAAAGACATAAATCACTCCTTAAGAGACACAACACTCTTCTTCTTCTTCAACTGGACCTAGCCACTTTTCTCGGTTATCAGCCAAAAGGTCTACGAGAACAACGTTCATCGACCAATTTGGCTCATGAAGAGAAGACCGATTCCCCCAGAACTTGGGATTGACGAATTCCAGTACCACATTCAAAAACCACTCTCTTCCCAGTTCGGTCATCTCAATCCTGTCTTCGGCCATAAAAACCAACTTCTTTTTCAAGAGCTTTTGAATGATGTGGCCAAAATCATCCATCAACTCAGCTCCAAATTTCTCGCGATAGCGGCTAAAATAAATGCGAAAGTATTGAAGCGTAAACATGATGTAGCGCTCTTTATGGTTCAAAAAGTCCATTTTCTCAGAAATGGTCGTCACCATGTGTTCTCCGGCATTGACCGTTTCAATGTATTTGGCTACATCTTTGGAAGTTCCCATACGATAGTGATCGATTAAGCTATAGGCTCCAGCTCCAATTCCCAACGTATCGCTGACATGCTCCAAGTTATAATCGTTATAAACGCTCCTAAACCCCGGTTTGCAGAAGTGGTTGTGCATGTACAATTCAAAACCCATTTCCTTGGCGATCTCTCTGGCTTCTCCGTACATCATTTTCACCATGGGAGATTCTCGATCTTCCATTTTTGGCACTCTTCCCTCTTTAATCAGTTTGTCCTGGGGAGTTCCCTCGTGGATTCGGTAGAGATAAATCGTGAGGTGCGTGATCCCCAGATCTCTGAGTTTTTCCAAATCCCGCCGCCAAACATCCATGTTATGGCCCGGCATGTTGTACATCATGTCGAGCTGAATGTTGACCATTCCCCTTTTTTGTAGCTCCCGAATGACCCTTTCGCTCGCCTCTGCAGCGTGCGGAGATCCGACAATTTTCAGCACCTCTGGATCGAAAGATTGGACCCCTAAACTGATCCGATTGATCGCAGAGCTCGCAACGTAGTCCATTTTCTCTTCATCGTAATCTCGGGCATTGCCCTCGAGCGTGATTTCTGTCTCCTTAGTCACGGGGAAAGATTCACACAAGGCATCGATCAGTTTTTTTAAATTGGCCGTTGTTAAAATAGAGCCCGTTCCTCCTCCAATATAAACAGCGCGAAGACGACTTTGACTCCAGCGCGGATATTGACCCCATTTCCGGATATCTTTGATCAGGGCGTCCAAATAGAGCTCTTCTTTATTTGCTGGATCTGCTTTTGTTAAGAGCTCGACAAAATAGGGACACCCTTTGCAACGGACACGACAAAAGGGAATCGAGATGTAAATGACGTAGTCACCGCAAGGTGTTTGCAAATCGAGATGGGTTTGTACAAATGAATTTCCATACTGATTTCCCCACATGGCTGTTGGGTAAAAAATAAAAGGCAAGTAACACTTTTCTGGATAGGGCTTATTTTCCATGATTTTTTCCTCCCTTTGGATAGCCGATCAAATAAGTAATCTTGATGTGAAATTTAGAAATGAGTTCTCCCGTTTCCCATGTAAATGTATCGGGTAGTTTTTTAGTCATCTGATGCCACTCTTGCCGAGTATAGGTTCTCAAGTTTGAAACAAGCCCATCCCAGGTATAGAGAAAAGGGATGACGGGGATCACATAGGTCCAAAACCAGCGACTCATTTTACGGGGCCGAATTGTGAAAGAGAAAATGAGGCAGGTAATAGGAGCAATGAGAAGGGTCAGAAAAGAAGCGAATTTTCTCTCTGTAATCTCAAAAACACCTATCGGCATTTGCCCATCTACCGCATTTTTCAAAATGCCCTGAGCTTGCTCGGGCTTAAAGTGGTGAAACGCCGTAAACAAGGTGCGCAATCCCTTCAAACGGGAATCGACCTTAAGGGCATCGACCGACTCTGTGATCGGCGTGACCCCTTTTTGCCGAATCGATGTAAAGGCTGCTACATTGGGATACTTATCGGTCAAAATGAGCCGAATATCTCGCCCTGTAGCCGCTGCCGCTTTTTCCCTAATTCCAATCGCTGGACCTCCACTTCCAGAGCAGAGATCCACAAGGGTATCTTGTCCCGTTTTATTGAGAACTTCGACGACTTTGTCCGTTACTGTCTCATAGATTCCAAACCGATTGATCTGATAGGTCAATAAATCGGTAATAAAGCGGCGAAAGAGTTTGGGCATCCATCTTAGATCTTCAAATTCAAACAAATGCAACCGAGGTAGGTTCATGCGATCCTTTTTACTAGTTGTGGCGCTTGGGTTTTTTCTTCCGCAAGCTTTGCCAAAGTTTTTACCGATTCGGGAAGCTCTTTTTGAAGTTTGGGTAGCATGCGCGTTTCAAAGATCTTCTTTGTCTCGCTATTCGCCGGCACATACTTCAAGGTGTGCGTAATTTTAACCCCCTTTTTATGAGGGATAACACGGTGTGAGAACTGGATAGAACCCAAGTCAAAAACGCCCTCATCGGTAAAACTTTGAAGAGGGGTGCATTCAATGAGACGAATGGTTAAAGGAGCAGGGGCTCCTTTGGGTAAAAGGAGAGCTTCTCCATGGAGTTGAAACTGATTGCCCTCTTTGAATCGGCACCATTCGATTCCATGGTCCCACTTCGACCAGGTCGTGAGATCGCTCCATATTTGCCAAACACTCTTCGGATCTGCTTTCGCGAATTCTGTATGGGTGACTTCAATAGCCATAAATTGATTCCTTATTTGGTTTTTGCTCTCTTTGTATCCAAAGCTTTGAGTAAAGAACTCTTTTTTTCCTCATCAGGCTTATGTTTCTTGCCCGCTTCAGAAGGTCCAACCATCCCGCCATGAATCAGATCAAAGTCTTCTTTTTTGATTTCCAACATTCCACTGCGAAAGGCCATTCCCCAACTCTTTTCTTTATCCTTCGTAAAAGACAGTTGGTTTAAGAGAGGATGTATGGGCAACTCTTTAGTCCCTTTGAGATACTTCACATTCCTTCTAAAAGGGACAAAACCTCGACCCATGTCGAACTGATAGATTTGAGCATCGGCAATCTGTCCGATCGCTGTAAATTTTTGATAAGGGTCTTTTCCTTCCATTGCCTCCTTGGGAGAGTAGTAAATCAACCAATCCCCTGGTTGCATCCGAGCAAGCGGCGCTTTTTTCCCGTGACACGCCTGACAAAATCCCCCATCTCTTCCAATGAGTACATGGTTTTTAGATACGGTAGCGATCCAGTATCTCGTTGCAATTGCAGCCATTTAACCCTCCATTTTTTGTTTTATAAAGACGTTATAGTAATGAAGGTCAAACAATTCCCGATAGGGTAAGAAATACCCTATTTTTTAAGGATTGAACTTTTTATTCTCGGCAGATTAAAATTAATTTTTTCAGGAACGAATCTAGCTATGTTGGTTGCAGAATTTTCCATTGGAATTGAAGGGATGTTTAGCTCCCCTTTTCTACTGTATTTTAGGAAGATCTATCCGAAGTGGACTTCCCATAGCTTTAAAAAACCTTGCTAGACAAGCAAACAAATCCTCAGGAGATTAAAGTATGTTCAAATGGAGTCTTCAAGCAGAAGCAACAGCCAAGGCGAGTGCAGGCGATGTATGGGAAATCTGGACAGATGTGGCTTCTTGGCCGAAATGGGACCATGAACTCGAATGGAGCTCTCTAAAAGGCCCTTTCAAAGTAGGAACAGAGGGAGAGCTTAAACCCAAAGGATGGCCCTCCTCAAAATTCCGCCTCGTCTCTGTAGAAGAGGGAAAATCTCATAGTGACAAAACGGTGATGCCTATGACAGAAATCGTCTTTAATCACTCTCTTGCGCCCTCTCATCATCAAGAGGTGCGTATCCTCCATCGCGTGGAAGTGTCGGGACTTTTAGCCCCCCTTCTTTGGCTCACCATGAGAAGAGCTTTGAAAAAGGGATTGCCGAAAGCGGTCAAAAGACTCGCAGAACTTGCCGAAGCTCGCGCTAGAAGCGAAAATCACCCGAAACGGTGACCGCCTCTTCATCGATGAGCCTTGCCTCGACGTTGAGCATGAAGTATTGCCCATTCGAAAGCGTACATCCAATGTAAAGACCTACAGGAATGCGATTCTCAAAGGAATTGCTTCCCGACCAACTGTCGGCAATAGGCGTGGGAAACTGTCTGAGGTAGACCCGCGCATTTGAATACTTAATCCCAATGTAAGGCGTAAAGAGATCGATGTGGTAAGAAACGTCGAGATTCACTTGCCATTCCCGGTAGTGGACAGAAGAATCTCTCGCATTGACCACGACACCGTTGGAAGAGATCCAAGCCGGATTGGTTTTTGAAGAAGAATAGCGCCCGCCACAACCTAAAGAAGCATGGTACCACTCATAGAGGATGACCCGACCCCCAATTCCCCAGAGAAAATTGTACTCTGTCTCCATTTCGATGCGGTTGATCGTGTCTAAAGCAAGATCGCTAAATCTCCAATCTGCCTCTGCACGAGAAGATCCCAAAACACTGTAGAGATCCAGACGCTCCAAAAAATTGAGCGTCAGCGTGCCAGAATTGGTCCACTGTTCATAAGTATCGACGCGGCCCGTTCCTTGGTTGTACTGCTTCATTCGGCCATCTGAGATAAAGTCCCCTTCATAGCCCGCTCGCACATCCATCCAGTCATTGCAGGAGGTAAAAAAACCTCGTTGGATAATCGAAGGCGCAGATGGATTTCCGACGGGAGCCGCATAAAGCGCTGTAGATACAAAAAGGATGAGGAGTTTTTTCATGTTTTGAAAAATTTTAACTTCGAAGGTCATTTAATGCCAATATTCGTTTGGATTCGAGAGAATGGCCCACGCTGAGCCATTTTGCGGATTGAGCCACTCCTTCCAATCTGTCATGGGAAATCCTTGGATAGCTACTCGATTGAGTCTCCAGAGCTCTAAATGGCCAAGAACAGGATGCTGGACAAAGCCAAAAAACCAGTTCGCCCAGTTCGTATCTCCAAATAGATGCGCTTCGGGTAAAAGACCCTCTTTTCTCAAAGAAGTTGCGATTTGTCGATCCCAATCCAAGTTAAAAAAGGGAGTGTTGCTCGATTGGAGGATCGACATTTTTAGGATCTGAAATAAATCTGCCGCGCTGAAAAAGGCCCCTTCTATCTCTACTCCTTTTCCTAAGCGCCTCAAAACTTCTTTGGCCTCCTTGAGGTCCATTAAATGGGCATTTTCGTAGAGGACAGAATCGACGAGAGTTTCTCTATTTTTTATTCTCAGAGTTTCGATTAAGTGAGATCTGAAAAGAACATTGGACTTCGTCAAAGGCTTTTGTCTTAAAAGATGGAGAAAAAGGGCCCTTTCTTCCTGGGGAAGTCTTTCACTCAATCGATGCGCAATGTGTTCTTGCATCTCTTCATTCCACGTCTGTTTTCTCAAGGGGATAGAGAATTTCGTCTCTTCCAAAAATTCGGGGTAAAACGTAAAGGCATGTGTCGGAGAGTGCATGAGAGCCTGTTTCCTTTGACTTTTCAAAAATTGGAAGAGCTCTTCTGCAGAATGGGGGATGAGGCTGGCCTCAGAAAAGGGGCGATCACGGTTGCAATAGGCCATGAGAAGCGTTTGAAGGGTGCCCCCCGAAATATAATCCCAAGGAGAAAGCCTCCCCTTTTCCCTCGAGCGGATGAGAGCTTCCTTAAAAAACTCCTCGCCGCGAATGAATTGAATGAGCGCCGTTGTGATTTCTCCCATGAGCTCTTTGTCAATCAAAGGCGGCAGTTCCAATTCATTTTCGACTCGAGAAAAAAAATCGCGGAGCGCATCGATATATTCCCCTTTATTGTGAATGGCGCTCCATTGTGAAGCATCCGTTCTTCCATGCTTATAAACCAGCCGAAATCCTGCAGGACTATCTTCGTATAGATGTGCATCCCCTCGGGCAAGAGCTGGATCAAAGAGCTCTTGAAATTGCTCTTGGAGCTTTTCATCGTATCGAGAAATGAGCCAGGAGAAAAATCCCGAGAGCCCTTCAGCTCTTGCAATCCATCGATCCCTCATCTCTACAATCGTATTGGCAGAGGCGGTAGAAGACATCCAATCTGCTTTGAGCTGATTGAGCCGCGCATCACTCAAAGCTCCTTGAATCATGACCTCTATCGCCTGGATCCGCCCGATCTCTTGCTCATATTCGCGTGCAAGTTTTTCTATTTCCAAGTGACATTTTTGAAACCGTTCATGGATCTGGTTGTAGAGAAAAGCTCCAATTCCCTCTTTTTGATCGGGATGGAGTCCCAATCCAATATATAAATTCCACCGAGCAAATTCCGTTTTGACATCTGATAGAGAGGCAAGAGTGTACTCCCAAGCACGAAGAAGAGCGCATTCTGTGAGCGTTTTGAAAGCAAGACGAACCGTTTCTAACTTTTTCTTCCACTCCGCTATCCTTTGGGCTCTTTCACTCGGTTTTTGATAGTAAACAGCTCCTTGTCTTGCCAAAAGAGGCGTCATTTGAATCTGGGTAAGGTGCGCTTCATCTTCGAGATCTTCCTCTGTAAGCCCCATCTCTTTTAAGAGGACTTTCCTCAAATAGCTCTCCACGGTTTGTGGTTCCCAAGCTCTTGTCGAAATTTTAATCCCCACAGTCTCTAGAGCTGCAATCATTCCAAAACAGGGAGCAGATACAACTTTTTGTAAATCTCCAACTCCAGAACTGAAACTCAAGGGAACCGAATATTCTTTCCCTCCAAAAACCCGTTTTATCTGCCCAAGACTCAACAAATCATAGAGATCTTTAAAAAAGCGAAGCGGCTCATTTTGCTGCACTAAAATGGCGGGAGCCGTCGCAAAGCAGCAACCGGTCGTCTGTCGAAGAAACGTAAACCAGGCAGCCAACACCGCTTTTCGCACGTGCTTCGTTTCGAGCCGCCGAATGGGCTCCGGCCAAAGAGTTTCCCTTATGATTTCTTCTGCGCTTTTATGACAAAGAGGAGGAGAGAATTTTCGAATCGCCAGCCAAATTTCTCTATTTTCTTGCAATTGCCGCAAAGAATTACCGATGTGACGGTAGAGAAGACAATCTCCTTCTCTACCAGGCCCTAGGATAAAGGGGGTTTTTGAAAGCTGTCGGCAGAGCTCCTCGAGAACAGCGCGGTTCAGTTCTCCTTGCTCATCGAGTACGAGGGAAGCGATCCTCAATCCTAGATACTTAGCGCGGTAGCGAAAAGAATCCTGAACGGGACTGAGGTCCATCGAGTGGGAAACGAAGGCTTCCGATTCCAGACCTAAAAGCTGAGCGAGGGGAGCTCTTAACGTCTTTAAAAAAATTTCTTGCACTTTGCCTCAGCATGTAAAGCGGATTTACATTTGCTCATCTTTCTTGTACACTTTCTTGAGTAAATATTCTCAGGAAACGATATGAAAATCAAAGTCAACGACAAAATCCACGAATTTCAGAACCCCATTACCCCTAAAGAGATCGCCGAAAAACTCCACTTAACCGCACCCGATCAAGCCGTGACGGTGAGCGTGAATGGGCATCTACGCGATTTCAATGCTCCTTTATCCGAGGGAGATGCGCTCGTTTTCTGGAACTTTGATGACCCAAAAGGAAAAGAGGTTTTTTGGCACACCTCAGCTCATGTACTCGCCCAAGCGATCTTGCGACTTTGGCCAGCCGCCCAACCCACCATCGGCCCTCCCATTGAGAATGGATTTTATTATGATTTCGGGAACCTCGTGATCTCCGATGAGGATTTTGCCAAGATCGAAAAAGAGGTCGAAACCATCCTGAGTGAAAATTACAAGACAGAGCGCCTCGAGTTCAAAGACAAAGGCGAGGCAGTGGCCGCTTTTTCAAAAAATCCTTATAAATGTGAGCTCATCGAAGGGTTCGTAGAAACGCCCATTTCTGCCTACCGGCAAGGAGAGTTTTTTGATCTGTGTAGAGGACCTCACATGGCAGCCCTCAACAAAATCAAAGCCTTTAAGATTTTAAAAACTTCGGGAGCCTATTGGCGCGGCGACTCGGCAAGAGAAATGCTCACCCGCGTCTATGCCATCTCTTTTCCCGACAAAAAACGGCTGAAAGAATATCTCCAAATGCTCGAAGAATCCAAAAAGCGCGACCACAAAGTGCTTGGGCCAGCTCTCGAGCTTTTTTCCTTCAAAGAAGAGGCCCCCGGAATGCCTTTTATCCACCCAAAAGGGCTCATTGTCTGGAATCGACTGATTGAATTCTTGCGAGAGTGTTTGAAAGAAGGGGAGTATGTCGAGATCAAAACCCCGACCATGATGAGTAAAGAGCTGTGGGAAAGATCGGGACACTGGTATCACTACCGCGAAAACATGTACACTTCGCAAGTAGAAGAGCGCGATTTTGCGGTTAAACCGATGAACTGCCCCGGTTGCATGCTCTATTACAAAACAGCCATTCACAGCTATCGGGAACTCCCCCTTCGCATCGCCGAAATCGGCCACGTCCATCGCTTCGAAGCGTCGGGCGCCCTCAACGGCCTCTTTCGCGTTCGCAGTTTCCATCAAGACGACGCCCATTTATTCATGAGGCCCGATCAAATTAAAGAAGAGATCAACCGCATCTTAAAACTGGCCGATAAGATCTACATGACCTTTGGTCTACCCTATCGCCTCGAACTTTCCACCCGTCCTGAAAAGTCGAAGACAATTGGCACAGATGAAGAGTGGGAAAATGCAACGAGTGGCCTAAAAGGCGCTCTCGATGATTGGGGCCACACTTATCGCATCAATGAGGGCGATGGAGCTTTTTACGGTCCAAAAATCGACATCCACATTCGCGATGCGCTGGGAAGGTATTGGCAGTGCGGAACAGTCCAACTCGACATGTCATTGCCGCAAAAATTCGAGCTCGAATTTGTAGCGAACAATGCAAGTCATGAGCGCCCCGTCATGCTGCATCGAGCCATCTTTGGTTCCATCGAGCGCTTCTTTGGCATCTTGATCGAACACTTTTCTGGAAAATTTCCCTTCTGGCTCAGCCCTTATCAAGTCGCGATTGCAACCGTTGCCGATCGACATGCTCCTTATGCGTACGAACTCAAAAAACAAATCGAAAAACTCGGAATTGTCTGTGATGTCGATGCATCGAATGAATCGGTCGGCAAAAAAGTGAGAGAAGCGCAAATGCGCAAGACCAATTATTTATTGACGGTTGGAGATAAAGAGCTCGAAAATAAAACAGTTTCTCTGCGCACACGAGATAATATCGTCCACGGAGAGATTGACATTTCCGATTTTCTTGCTAAAGTCGTGAGAGAACGAGATGAAAGGGCTTTGATGTCGCCCTTTTCGACAGCTCCATAAATGGAGGGAAAATGAGAGTGATTTCCATCAGCAGCTTCAAAGGGGGTACCGCCAAAACCTCTACATCGCTGCACATCGGCGCAGCTCTTGCCCGATTTCACAAAAAAAAAGTGTTGCTCATCGATCTCGATGCGCAGGCCAATCTGACGACAGGTTTGGGATTTGATCCCGATGAACAGGACAGCATGGCTCCCGTTTTGCAAGGAGAAAAGCCGATTCAAGATGTGATTCTCACTACTTGCATTGAGAATATGCACATTGTTCCTGCAGATACTTGGCTAGAAAGGGTCGAGGTGTCGGGCTCTTTGGCAGCCGATCGATATTCACATGAAAGACTCAAAGAAATTTTGCGCGATCTTCCCTACGATGTCGTCCTGATCGATACGCCGCCTTCTCTTTGCTGGCTCACCGAATCTTCTCTCATCGCCTCCAATTATTCTCTTGTTTGCGCCACGCCAGAGTTTTATAGTGTTAAAGGATTACAAAGGCTTTCGCTTTTTATTAACAATATTTCCGAAAGGCATGGAACCAAAGTTTTGGGAGTGGCTCTTTCATTTTGGAATCCGCGCGGCAAGAGCAATGAGGCTTTTTTAAAAGTGATCGAGCAGACATTTCCAGGAAAACTCTTGCAAGCAAAAGTGAGACGCGATATCGCTGTTTCTGAGGCGACAATTTATGGAAAGCCGATCTTTGAGACCGCGCCTCAGGCTCGTGCGTCAAAAGATTACATGGATCTCACGTCGGAAATACTTACGAGGGTTTGATGATGTCAAAATTCAATGATCTTCTTCACTTGCGCTTCAGCAAAAACAAAGAGGCTGCAAAAAAAATGACCGCTTTAGTCGAGCGGGCAAGCAACGGAGAACTTTCGAGTTTTTCTGGTGTCTTTCGCGTGGCCCAGCTGAACGAAAAAGAAAAAGCAGATATCGAGTCGATCCTGCGTGCTTACCGACTCAATGAAACCGATTCTTTTGAAAACGATTTAAAAGCGCTCCAAGCCATCACTTCTGAAGTCAAGGCGATCACCAACCAAGCTGTTATTTTGCACGGCGAAAGAATTAAGCGCGCCCAAGACATTTTGAAAAAATATAGAGACGGAGCCTTCACCGCTTGGCTCTTTGCTACCTACGGCAATCGTCAGACTCCCTATAATTTCTTGCAATATTACGAATTCTACTCTCTCGTCCCTCAAGCTCTTCATACGAAACTCGACCAAATGCCCCGCCAAGCTGTCTACAGTTTGGCTAGCCGCGCCGGCTCTTTTGAAAAAAAGGAAGAGATCGTCAAAAATTACACAGGACAGCCCAAAGAAGAGCTTTTGAAACTCATCCGCCTCGAGTTTCCGCTCGCAGAAGATGATAAGAGACTGCCCCATTTCTCTCATAACGCAATCCTCCATCTCAAACGGGCAAGAGAAATGCTGAAGGATAAAAATTGCAATGCCAGCGAAAATGAGAAACAGCAAATGCGCGGGCTAATCCGTCAGATTGAAGCGCTTTTGGACAAATAAACGCCATGCAAGCGCGCCATGAAGAATACACCTCTCCTTTCTCGGCGCGCTACACTAGTCCAGAAATGTCCAAACTCTTTTCTCTGCAATTCAAAATTTCTACGTTTCGCAAGCTCTGGGCCTCTTTGGCAAAAGCTGAGAAAAAATTAGGGCTTCCCATCACTCACCAGCAAGTGGCCGAGCTCGAAGACAACGTCGAAAGAATCGACTTTGAGCTCGCCTTGCAGTACGAAAAAAAATTCAAACACGACGTCATGGCTCACATCCATGCCTTTGGCGATCAATGTCCTAAAGCAAAACCGATCATCCATCTAGGCGCCACCTCAACCTTCGTGACAGACAATACCGATTTGATCCAACTCAAAAAAGGGCTCGAACTCCTTCTTTCCAAGCTTCTCGAAGCCATGCGCCGCTTGGCCAAACTAGCAGAAGAGGAAGCTGCCACTCCCTGTTTGGGATGGACCCATTTTCAGCCGGCTCAACCCACGACCATTGGTAAGAGAATCTCTCTTTGGCTCCAAGATTTTCTCCTGGATGCGGAAGAGTGGGAGCGTTTGAGCGTCTCTCTTCCCTTTTTAGGAGCGAAAGGGGCAACGGGGACTCAGAGCTCTTTTTTGGCCCTTTTTGAAGGCGATGCAAAGAAAGTCAAAGAACTAGAAAAGCTCATCGCAAAAGACTTCGAATTTTCTAAAATCCTTCCCCTTGCAGGACAGACCTACACTCGCAAAATCGATGTGTTCATCTTGAACGCGCTCGCCTCGTTCGCAGCCAGCGCCCATAAAATGGCCACCGACATCCGCCTTCTTGCCCACGAGGGAGAGTTATTTGAAGAATTTGAAGAAAACCAAGTTGGCTCTTCTGCCATGCCCTATAAACGCAACCCCATTTATGCGGAACGCCTTTGCGGACTGGCCAGGTTTTGTATCTCTTTGAGCCAAAATCCCCTCTACACAAATGCAACGCAATGGCTCGAAAGAAGTCTCGACGACTCTTCCAATCGCCGTCTTTCTATCCCCGAAGCGTTTTTAAGCGCAGACGCCATTTTGAACCTCCTCCTCCATCTCCTTTCCCATCTTCAAATCGATCGAGCCCAAGCAAAAGAGAATCTACGAGGCAAAATCCACCATCTGGCCATGGAAAATATCTTGATGCTCGCAGTGAAAAAGGGGGCCGATCGACAAAAGGTCCACGAAGTTTTACGAAAACTTTCCACCCAAAAAGAGCCCAATTTTGCAAAAGAACTGAATCTCGACTCCAAAGAAATTGCCTCAACTCTCGATCCTTCAGCGCTCATTGGACGCGCGCCAGATCAGGTCCGGGAATTTCTCCAAGAAGAATTGACCCCCTTTCTCAAGCGCCATACAAATAAAAAAATGCCCCCGCTTACAAAAATAGAGATTTAGGTGAGACGTTTTTTGATCTTTTGTCTTTTTACAACGGGGATGTTGACCCTGCCCGCTTTGGCAAAATATCTGACAGATGGGTTTAAAATTGCCAAAATGCGTGTGGAGTACCCCATTCATCCCGAATGGGAAGTTTCTCTTGATCCCCATTTATTGCCCCTCCTCAACCAACCTTTTCGCTACCTGGCTAAAGGAGCGCAGGCCTTCGTCTTCGAAAGTGAAGATCAAACAGTGGTACTCAAATTTTTCCGATTCCACACCCCCTATTCAGAACTCAAAATCTCCGATCTCTTCAATGCAGCCCACATTGCTTATCAACAGCTCAAAGAAGAGACGGGCCTTCTTTATATCCACCTGAATCCCACCCAGTTGGATCTTCCCACCATCCACTGCACAGACGCCGTCGGAAGATCCTATTCGTTTCGTCTCGATGAATGCCGTTTTGCTCTCCAAAAACGGGCAAAATCGTTTCCTCAAGCCATCCAAGAGGCCCTGGCAGACCCCCGAGAAATGCAAAAGAGAATTGACCAATGGATCGAGCTTCTCGTGAGCCGCACCGAAAAGGGGATTTTCAATTCAGATCCCTCTTTAAGCCGTAACTTCGGATTTTTAGACAATCGGGCCATAGAGTTTGATTTTGGCAATTTTAAACCCTCTCCCCATAGCCGCGAAGTAGAAATTGAGCGCTATGCGAGTCGATTTCGCTCTCATCTCAAAGAGAGCGCTCCAGAGTGGATCGCCTATTTAGATGCTGAATTGAAAAAGATTTAGAAAGAATCTTATTCAAATTGCCCCCAATACAGAAAAAAGTTTTCCAGTAACAGTATGTGAAAAGTATCAGCGCAGAGAAAAAAATAAAGGGTAGAGAGCCACGGAGAAAAAAATATAGAAGTAGAGATAGGACGGGCCCTGCCCTGAGAAGGAGAGGGCCAGGTTCCACTCTCTTCCTCAGGGCAGGGCCCGTCCTATCTCTATCCTATTTGATTATATTTTCCCTCTGTGGCTCTCTACCCTATTTATTTTTTTCTCTGCGCTGATACTTTTCACATATCGTTAATGAAAAGGATCTTTGTTTCCGTATTGGGGGGCAACTTGGGTCAATCTTATTTATTGAATTTTCGAGCGGCTATCAACTGCTGCTGCAGGAAGAGCTAGCTGAACAAGCG
>CAYRJU010000002.1:0-4763 GCA_964424735.1 uncultured bacterium | reverse complement strand
TGAATTTTCGAGCGGCTATCAACTGCTGCTGCAGGAAGAGCTAGCTGAACAAGCGCTTTTTTGATCTCTGCCCTCGTGCTTTCTGCAGGCAATGTCAGAGGAAGGCGCAAAATGGGCTGACAACCTTTCAGCCAAGAGAGGGCGAATTTGATCCCTTGAGGGTTCGTCTCTAGAAAAAGGGCTTTGATGAGGGGAAAGTATTTTTGGGCAAAACTTTCAGCCTCATTCCATCTCTTCTCAAGACACGCAGTGACGAACTGTTTCCATCCGCGGGGGAGGATATTTGGCGTTACTGCAATGGCTCCTACACCGCCCTCTTTCAAGATTTCAAGAGTGAGATCATCATCTCCGGAAAAGACATCGATCTGCTTGGCAATTTTTCGAATGAGATCTAAATCGTGACTTGAATCTTTGATTGCGACAATGTGGGGCACTTTGGCCAAATGAAGGATCGTCTCCGCGCTCAATCGAACTGCGGTTCGAGGCGGATTGTGATAGAGGATGACGGGAAGCCCTACTTTGGCAATTTCGGTAAAATGCAAAATGCAGCCCTGATTGCTCGGCTTATTGTAGTAGGGAGTGACGGCAAGACAACCCGCAGCCCCCAATTTCAAGGCAATTTCTGTGTAGCGAATCGAAGTTCGGGTGTCGTTGATTCCAGTTGCCACAATCACCGGAATGCGTCCGGCTGCTGTTCGAATGCAGATTTCGGCGATATTTTTTCGATCGGCATCGGATAGAGTGGGGCCTTCTCCTGTGGTAGCGGAGCAGACAATCCCATCGGTTCCTTCGGCAATGTGCCACTCGACCAGTTTTTCCAATGTTTTTCGATCTAAACGCCCTTTTGTATCAAACGGGGAGACCAAAGCTACATAAGATCCATGAAAACGCATGAACCTATGTTGTCACTTTTTTCTATGAGAGTCAAATCAAAGATACAGAGCGCCTTTGTAGGTTTCTTCTAGGGCAATTTCTGCGAGCATTCGATAACAGTGTTTGGCAAGAAGACAGAATTGATCGACATCTTTTCGCGTCGTCGTCTGAAAATAGAGAGGAAAAGGAAGCTCTTGGGTCAAAATGACCTTTTCTCCCGCGAGATAAAAAGAGGTGGTATGGGGCTTGAAAGTCAAATCTTTCCTTGTCAATACATAGTCTTTGACTCTTGTCGGCAGTTCTTTGGAAGAATAAATCGGTACGGATAATCGGAAAACTTTTTTCTTGAGATCGAAATCGATCTGGATCTGCCCTTTTTGTGGGCCTGCCAATAGCTTTTCAATGATTTTCTTATACATCAACCCTCCACCCTAGTGTTATTATAGCAATCTCCCCAATTTAAATCCCGTGCCTCGCGATAAAATTCTCCATCTTTTCGAGAAATCGTCTTTTCCATCAAAACCCCCTCCTCGGAACAGAGGGAAAGCCGGACATGGCCCGAGAGTTTAAGCGGTTGCCGGATGACGCGACCACAAACCTTGGGTCCCCTGGGTTCAGGGGTTTTTGAGACGATGAGGTAACAAAATTTTTCATCTTCAAAGCCGAGCGTCCCTTCTTTGAGCAGGCGGGCCAGACGGGTCCTTTCCACACGCGCAGAAAAATGGCACCAATCATTGGGGCACGCTTTTGCGTGAGGACATGGCGCTATGATGTGGGCTTTTTGATCGATCAGCTGATCTCGGACCTTTAAGAGCTTCTGAAAAGCTTTGGGCGTTCCTGGTTCAACGATGATGAGCGTATCCACAGCACTCCAACATTTCTCGATGATCTGCTGAGGTTCTCGCAATTCTCCAAGAACATAGGAGAGAATGGCCGCATCCGCCTTCGGGATAGGAGCATCGAGCGTTTGTTCTAACCAAACGCTCTCTTTGAGTTTCGGATGAGAGGCGCTGAGCTTTTTCCCCAATTGAATGGCGTCTCTACTTTTCTCGATGAGGGTGATTTTCTCTATTTCAGGGAAGAGATCTAGGGCCGCCCAAGAGGCTGTTCCTGGTCCTGCGCCGAGATCGAGGAGGTGCCCTTTTAGGGACACATTTTGGAGCGCTTTTCGAGTGGCCGCATAGGTCGCCGGCATCCGCGCTCCGAGATAGACGAGTCTCGTCGCTTCATCGCGAAAAGGAGAAACTCCCCCCTCTCGGTAGGTAGAGGTGAGGGCTGCTCTCGCTTGGCGCAAATGAACAGGGGATACCTTGTCAAAAAGGGTGTCGATGGCTGCTTGGAGCTCTATGGGAAGTTGCATGTTCCATTTTTTCCAAAACTGAGGTGACGGCCATTTCGAGTTCACCCGTGACCTGCAAGAGCAGATCTGTTTCTAAGGCCGCTTGATGGATTTCCTCTGAAAAGTCTGAGAGCGGCGGTGGAATCTCTTCTCTTTTTTGCAGATAATCGGAGATCTCATCAATCCATTCTCGCATATTGTAAGAATAGGAGAAAGCTCATCGCTCTTTCAAGAGAAAATAGTAAAAAATTACAGATAAACAACCGATCCCTGCAGCCACTAAAAACGGGAGTTTGAGAGAAAATTGAAAGGCAAGAGCTCCAATCAAAGGCCCCAGGGTCATGGCAAGGGACTGGACCGATTGGCTCAAGCCCAAAATTTTTCCTTGCATATGTTGAGGAGCCGCATTGGAAATCCGTCCTGTGCAAATAGGCCAGGCAATGCTTCCGAAAATGACGCAAAGACCGATGATCCCCAAAACCATGTAAATATGTTTTGGAAATACGACGATGCCGCAAAGAACTGAAAATCCAATGAGACAAATTTCCAAAGATCCCATAGAGGAAAAATAGCGATCAAAATACTGATTCAAATATCCTGAACCGATGGCCCAACAAATTCCCATGAATAGGGCCAAATCTCCAATATTGGAATTTGTATAGAAAAATTTTTCGACAGCGAGCACGGGGATGAATTGGAAGAAAAGAATCCAAGCAGTGAAAAAGAGAAAATAGGCGAGATAGAACTCTTTGATTTTTTCCGTTCGCAAAGCGATTTTGATGTGATGGAAAGATTCGAGAAAATGGTATTTCACATTTGCTTGAATTGAAGAAGTCTCTTTAAATCCAAATACAATAAAGAGAAAATTGATGAGGGTAAAACACGATGCAATCCAAAGGGGAACATTTGCTGAAAAAGAGGCGTCGATCGTTGAATCGGAGAGTTTTCCTCCGGCAAAGGCGCCCACGATGAAAGCCAAGCCGCCGATCATGGAAAGAGTTCCAAAATGTTTGACTTTTTCTCTTTCGCTTTCGCTGAGATCGCTCGCGCAGCTCAGGCAAATGCTCGTGCTGCTCGAAAAAATTCCCGTGAGAAGCCTACCTGCAAATAAGAGATAGAGATTGTGAATCCCCATACTGTAAGCGCTCATCACAAGTCCTATCAACGTCATCGACACACTGACGAGAAGAGCTCTTTTTCTCCCATACTTATCGGCGTACTCTCCAATGAGAGGAGCTCCTAAAAATTGTCCCAAGGAAAAAGCGGCCAGAAAAAAGCCGAGGAGAAGCGCTCGAGTAGCTGCGGAAACTTCGGATCCAAAAATTTGGTTGTTCACGTCGAGAAAATAGGGGGCAAAAATGGGGAATACAACCGACCAGCTCAAATAGTCGACAAAAAAAGTGAAGCAGATGGTGAAAAAGCTGAGTCTTTTTGGATTCATGAACTTATCGCCCAATTGATGGGTTCTTTGCCCGCTTTTTTCAAAAACTCATTGGCCTTTGAAAAGTGGCGACATCCAAAAAAGCCGCTATGCACTGAGTAGGGCGAGGGGTGAGCGGCGCTCAAGACGAGGTGGTGGTGAGAGCGGGAATGGATGTGCTCAAATTTTTCTGCTGCCGACTTGCCCCAAAGAAGAAAGACAATAGGATCTTTTCGCTCGCAGAGGAGCTGAACGACCCGATCGGTGAAAACCTCCCATCCTTTTCCAAAATGGGACTTGGGTTCGCCGGCCCTTACCGTGAGGGTCGCATTGAGGAGGAGTACGCCCTGTTTTGCCCAATCGATCAAACAGCCATGCTTCGGAGGTTCAATGCCGAGATCCTCTTTCAGCTCTTTAAAAATGTTCTGCAAAGAGGGGGGTTGGGCGATCCCTTTTTGCACGCTGAAAGAAAGACCGTGGGCCTGCCCTGCTCCGTGATAGGGATCTTGACCGATGAGAACGATTTTGACCTGATCAAAGGGCGTTTGGCAAAAGGCGTTGAAGATGAGATCAAAAGGAGGGTAGATGACAGCGCCTGCTTGGATTTCTTTTGCCAAAAAGGCTTCCAGATCTTTCATGTAGGGCTTTTCGAACTCGCCTTGCAGTTTGGCAAGCCAAGAAGTTTCCATGTAAGCGATTTTTTCAGCCATCAACGTCATCTTGAAAAAGAGCTTATCAGCAAATCTTTTTAGAGGTCAACAGGGGTTGACAGAAAGAAACGTCAGAGACTAAGATAACATCTTTCCAATGAGGTCCATGTGAAAAATTTAGCAGAGAACAATCTGATTCGCTTCACCAATATCACGCGCAAAAAAGATGCCATCTTTGCCAATTTTCGGGTGAAGGGGTTGCGAAACGGGGTCGTTTTTTCTGCTTCTATTTCTGTCGACATCACAGCGCTCGAGCTCCATCCTGGCGATACTCTCGAGAAAATAGTCGAAGAGTGCGCGCGTCATGGAATCAAGGAATTCAAGCGGGCGGAGATCCAATTTGAGGGTCTTGCAGCCGTTTTATCAGATCATCTGGGTGTAGCGCAGCTTGGCTAGCGCGTTTGCATGGGGTGCAAGAGGT
>CAYRJU010000001.1:0-157622 GCA_964424735.1 uncultured bacterium | reverse complement strand
ACGCGTGTCCCGTCACGCCAGCCCCGAAACGGGGCCCCGGCTTTTCGGGGTCCGACTCGGCTCCGACTCGGCTCCGACTCGGCTCCGACTCGGCTCCGGCGAGGCGCCAGTCGCCTCATTTCGAGTCCTCGAAAAGCCAAATCGTTGGCTTTTCGTCGCCGGCAAAAGCAAAAGGCCTTCCCTATTGGGAAGGCCTTTTGCTTTTGCCGGCGACCGGACTCGAACCAGCACCTTATTGCTAAGAGTAGATTTTGAGTCTACCGCGTCTACCAATTTCGCCACGCCGGCTTAAAATACAGTAAACCATTATAGACAACCCCCCATTTCTAAAAAAGCCCTATCTGGAGAGACTACCTCGGATATCCCTGATGCGCCTTCGCCCAACTATAGCTGACCTTCTCCTTGGTCTCTTGATCGTAGCGCACTTGGATAGAAAGATAGGGATTCGGATGCCGATTGTCCCAGTCCCGCCCCTCATGCTTTTGAAAGAGCTTGATCAAAATTTCTTTGTTATACCAGGGCTCGACCGAAATCTCCGGCGCAGGCAATCTACGAAATTCCAAGCATTCCTTATCCTTTTTGTAGATCGGATTCTCCTGAAAATACTGCATCAAAATCCCCACAATCTCCTGCGCCCTCTCCTCCATCCCCTGCACATAAAAATCTACCTCCGCTCCAATTTGGTGTTTGGATACCCGATTCTCCTTAGAAAGATCTGCATAGGTATTGTGAGGAGGACAGCGATGTCCACAGGTGATGATGACCCGCTTTCCCGTTTTCTTCTGAACATAGTTCAAAAGATCGAGGAGAATGGGATAAACCGTCTCTTTGCCCCGAATGATAGGAAGGCCATGTCTCGTATAGCCAGGACAATCGGTCAGAGGTGTCGGATGGAGAAGATCTGAGGAATCCACAATCTCTGGATTGAGAGAGCTCCCCTTACAGCGGAAAAATTCTTTGGTGATTTTGGGAAGGTTGATCTCCGATTCCCAAGGGTAGGGGGTTCTAGGCGTATGCTGCAGAGGAGAAAGAACATAGTACGTCTCGTCATGACAGCGGTGAATCGGCTCCCCTTTACAGTTTAGACGCCTGACCTTTTCCCTCTCTGATTGCTCCATCCGAGAGCACCCCAAAAGAAAGAGCAAGAATATTAAGCTTTTTCGTATAGTCCGATTTGAGGCGCTCACCATGACAGATCCCATTCTCCAAGAATTAGGGCAGGCGATTAACCAAGCTCTAAAGAGCCAAACCGCTCAAGAAGGAGTACAATCCCTAGCTCGAGCCTTCGCGCTCTTTCAAGAAGAGGCAACTCGCCTTAAAAATGCCTACTCAAAGTTACAAGAGCGTTTCCAGACTGTCAACCAAGAACTTGGAATGAAAGCCGCCCACTTGGCAAGAGTGACCGGCTATCTCACCAATATTCTTAAAAATATCTCCGATGCGATCCTCTTCATCGATTTAGAAGGGACGATCACTCTCTACAATACAGCTGCCCAAAAAATTTTAAAAAAAAATGCCGACGAGACCCTGTTTAAAAAGTTTTGGGAATTTTTTCCAGACGATCTCTTTGGCTTTTCTATGCGAGAAGCTCTCAAATTCGGCATTTCCCATAAACTCCTCTACCGCAAAGAGATGGAAATCTCCACTACCTTCGTCTACGAAGGTCCCAAAGTCTATCACGGAATGATCGTAGTTTTTAGGGATACTTCCGAAAAGCAAAAGCTGCAGCTCATTGCAAATCGCAATGACCGAATGAAGGAGCTCGGGGAGATGGCAGCAACGGTTGCTCACGAAATTCGCAACCCTCTCGGGGGCATCCGAGGCTATGCATCGCTCCTCTATCGCGATTTACAGTCCCAAGTCCACTTACAAGAGATGTCCTCTCATATCATCGAGGGAACTAAGAGCTTGGAAAAAATCGTGAGTGCAGTCCTCCATTATTCCAAACCGATTGAGATTCAGCCCCAAACGCTTGATTTAGGAGCCTTTTTAAAGCAGATTGGCAAGTTTGTCAAAGTGGATCCGGCTTTCCCTTCACATGTGAAACTCTCTTTGCACATTCCCGATACGCTGAATTTGGTCCCGTTTGATCCGGGAGCTCTCAAATCGGCTCTTCTCAACTTGATTTTTAATGCTCTACAAGCGATGCCTCAGGGAGGAGAGCTGACGATCTCCCTCTTGATGATGGCCTCCTCCTGTCAGATCGCCATTGCCGATACAGGGGTAGGAATCGATGAAGGAGAGCTGCGCATGCTGTTTTCTCCCTTCTATACGACCAAAAAGGGGGGCAATGGCCTGGGACTTGTCGAAACCCAGAAAATCGTACAGGCCCATTTTGGCGTGGTGGACGTCCGCTCAACAGTTGGAAAAGGATCGACTTTTACGATCACTTTGCCGCTTAAAAGGTAGACCATGATTGAAAAAGTGCTCATCGCCGATGACGAACCGCTCATGCTCCGCTTCATGAGCGATGTGCTCAAAAGACAGAGGAAAGAGGTCCTCCTTGCCCAAGATGGCAAAGAGGCCATTCAGATTTTGGAAACAGAAAGTGTCGATCTCGTCATCACCGACGTGAAAATGCCCAGCAAAACGGGAATTGACGTCCTAAATGCCGCAAGAGCCCTATCTCCTTCTCTTCTCATAGTTCTAGCAACGGCTCACGGAACCATTGAATCGGCTGTTGAAGCCATGAAACTCGGTGCCTTTCACTATCTCATCAAACCCTTTTCTCCAGAGGCACTCGAAAGCCTTTTGGAAAAAGCGGAAGAGCACTTGAGGCTCGTGAAGGAAAACAACTTTTACAAAGAGGATGCAAAGCATCCAAAACTCGTCGCGGAAAGCCCCGCTATGAAACGGATTTTGCAAGACTTGAGTAAAATCGCCAAAGCCAATGCGAGTGTTTTCATCACGGGAGAATCGGGAACTGGAAAAGAGGTCATTGCAGGGGCCATTCACGAACTCTCTTCTAGAAAAGAACACCCTTTCATCAAAGTCAACTGCGCAGCCATCCCAGAAACCCTTCTCGAATCGGAGTTTTTTGGGCATGAACGAGGCTCTTTTACCGGCGCTCACACGAGAAAAACGGGCCGATTTGAGCTGGCAGATCGAGGAACTTTACTTTTAGACGAAGTCACTGAAATTCCCCTCGTCTTGCAACCCAAACTCTTGCGGGCGATCCAAGAGCAAGAATTTGAAAGGGTCGGCGGCACAAAACCAATCAAGGTCAATTTACGCTTTTTGGCCACCTCCAATCGGAATATGCAAGAGGCCATCGAGTCCAAAATTTTTAGGGAAGATCTCTACTACCGGCTCAATGTCGTTCCCATCCAAATTCCCCCTTTAAGAGAGCGAAGAGAAGACATTTTGCCTTTGGCCAGTTATTTCTTAGAAAAGTTCTGTAGAGAAAATCACAAGCCCGTCAAACAACTGACCGAAGCTGCTGTAAAAAAACTCATCGATTATCCTTGGCCAGGCAATGTCCGAGAGCTCGCCAACATCATTGAGAGGACAGTCGTTCTCGATTTCGATCCAACCATCGATGCCCAGCATCTCTATCTCGATTCTTCCATTGCAGCCCCTCCCAAGGACCTACCCAAGGGAGTGACTCTTCACGAAATGGAAAAAAGACTCATCTTAAACACACTGGAAGCCAACCATCAGAATCGGACGAAAACCGCTCTGATTCTAGGCATCAGCGTGCGCACGTTACGCAACAAGCTCCACGAATATGGGGAATGCCCAGAGAGCTGAGTATAAAATAATATTTACAAAATTGCTTTTGTTTCACTAAAGTGGTACACTCAAAGGAGATTTTTTTGTGAACTATTTTATTGCTTACGCAGGGGAAAAATTTACAATTGAGTGGTATCACGATAAAGAGGGAAAAAGTAAAGTTTTGGAGTATTTTCTAAAATTACCCTCTTCGCAACAGGACAAACTGCACATCCTCTTTAAATTGATGGGAAACATTGGAAAAATCTTTAATAAAGAGAAATTTAATTTTGAGGGTGACGGTATTTTTGCTTTTAAGCCTCAACCAGACAGATTTTTGTGCTTCTTTTATTCTGGGGGAAAAATTATCGTTACGAACGGATTTGTCAAGAAACAAGACAAATTACCTCGAGAAGAAAAGGAAAGGGCTTTAATTTATAAAAAAGAATACGAAATGCGAGTGAAACAGGGAATATACTATGACTAAAAAGCCAACATCAACTTTTGATAGACACATGCAAAGTCCCAGACGAAAAAAGCAATTCGATAGACAATACCGAGAATTTGTTCTATCTGAACTTTTACTCGCCCTAATGGAAGAAGATGAAATTTCTGTAAGAGATCTTGCAAAAGAAGCTGGGATTTCCCCTACTGTTATTCAACAAATTCGCTCTAAAGACAAAGGAAATCTCACTCTAGCAACCCTGATCTCTATTCTAGATGCTCTGGGATATTCCAGCGTCCTTGAAATAGAAAAAAGGGGAAATAGACGAACCCCTGCCAGACGCTTTCCTCTATCCTCAAGACCCCTCAGAAGAAAGCCCAGCTTACAGCTTCGGCGCTCTAGGAAAAAAGTAACTCGTTAAGACAGCATCGCTTCGTATTTCCGAGCGAGCTCTAGCCACTTTTGCCAAAAGGTGGGGCCAGGTTTTAGGATTTGACGGATATCGTAGAAGAGATAAAGAGCCGCAATTTCTTCTTGGAGCTCGAGCTCCGCAAGAGCTTGACTCCCCTTTTTCTCCCCAGCGAGAATTTCCAGAGATTCGATCACTTTTCCAAGACTGTTTCCGAGCATTTCCATCTGCTCTTCGATCTTCTCAGCGGCAGATGTGGGCATAGGGCACTCTTGGATGCTCTCAAACACTTGGGCCCTTAAATCTCGTTTCTCAAAAGAAAGGACCGCCTCTTCTAAAGGCATGAAGGGAATTCCCTTAAACCCAATCCCTCCAGTTGTCGTATTGATGAAGCGCACTTTGGGGTGCATTTTTGCAAAATGGGAAAGACTCGCCGATTCCATGATCCACCGGACTGCGCTATAGACCGTTTTTCCTTGCCGATCTCTCTTGCGGATGATCCGGTCGGCAGCCGATTTTTCTCGGTCAATGGCTTCGAAGGCAATTTTCTCATTTTCCATGACTCCAGAAGCATAGCGAGCCCCTCCCGTATAGGCCATGTCGATTCCATTGAGGAGGATCGGATTGCAACCGAGAAATTGGGCAAAGGCCACGCAAATGGCCGTCACAGAAACCGTTTCTGATGAGAGAAAATCTCCCAAAAGGGGATCTTGAAGCCCGAGCTCCTCTTCGATCCAGAGCTCGAGAAGCCCTCCGATCCCGCTTCGCATATAGCCAAAAGGGCCGTTACAGGTCCGAAAAATCCCTGGATGGACGCGGGTTGAATAGAGAAGGGGAACTTCGAAGGTGAAGCTGTTTTTCAATCTCCGATACTCTTCCAAATTTGGATCGATCGCCATGCCAAAATGGGGCTGGATGCCCTTGGAGCTGAGGGCAGCGAGCGTCGAGCCTCCCGCAATGATAAGGGCTTTATTTTCGAGAGTTTTCAGGGTATTGAGAGTAGATTCCAAAGAAGGTCCTGCTCCGCAAATCACGGCAGGCACATCGGGAAATGCCCCTTTTAGTCCATTGGCATAAAAAGAAGAGGGCAAATGGGCTAAATTTTCGACAAAATTGTGAAAGGGCTGATGGCCATGCAGACGGTCCATATAAAGACCATGCGCAAGCGCTGTTTTTCTCAAAAATTCGAGGCGAATTTTTTTGAGGTTTTTCTTCGAGGCGAACCCCGAAAACTCCATTCGCCTTACGGGGAATCGATTGGCCAAGGTTTCGATGTCTGCTGCTTTTTTTGAAAAGAGTTCGATGTGTACTTGAGGATTCGAAAGGATTTCGAGGGCTGTTTGGTTTTGCAAAAAGGAGGCGATGATCCCTGAATCATCTTCTAAAAAAACGAGCTGATTTTCCCCTTTTTTGAGCCACTCTTTACAGGCAAAGTACACCTCATCAGAAAGACCCCAAAAATAAAAGACCTCTTCTCTTTCGAGATGGATGGGAGGCAAGATCTCTTTGGAGGGTTTTTTAGCACTCCAAGAGCCCAACTGAAGACCTAACGTCGGAAACCTCTCGACGAAAAGATCGATCGCCTTCTCATAGATAGACGAGCTGTTTCCCATCCCAATACCCGTCTTTTTCGACCCAAAAGTTTTGAAAGCGATCCCAAACCCGCTCATGATAGTCCAAATCGTTCCAAAGAGCCTCTACCTTGATTTGCCCTTTTTCATCCCATTCACGTAAGTTAAACCGATTGGGAGGGCCTAAATACTCGATTTCTTCGATGAGAGCTCCTTTTGAGCTGAATCTGCGATGGATGCCGACCGGTTTTCCCTTTTCGTAGGATCCCTCATCCACCAAAACCCCCTCCTGATTCCACATCTGATCGGATCCCTGTCTCAACCCCTCTTCGAAAAAACATCTTCGCTTGAAAGTCCCACAGGGCCAAAAAAGGCACACTTCTCCATGGAGTTTTCCCCCTTTATAAGGCTCTAGAGTCTTGAGGATTCCACCCTGATAAAAAAACTCTCTTTTTTCATCGGAAAAAACGGCGTAAGGCTCACCGCTCTCGTAATACAAGTTCCTCATGTTCCTCCAAAACTTTTTGAAAAAAGAGTTTTCGGTGAAGCTCCAAATTTTGTCCTTCGCGCTCAAAAATAGGCCCCCAAATCCGCCAGAGCGGACTCAAGAGTTTTTGATAGACGATCTCCTCATCTAGCTCTTTGTTCTCTAGACATCTCTTCAAAGAGGCGTCCCATTCGGGCCATCGAAGAGCCTTTTTTAAGGGAAGTTTTTGGATGGCCTCATGGACTTTCAACTTCAAATCCCAACTCCTTGAACACAGCCACAGCGCCTCATTGGTCGTGATTTTGGGCAAGTGGAGAATCCCACGACTCAAGTCGAACATTTTTGAACCACTGGCCTTCTCCTCAATCCAACGGGCCGCCATGAGCCAGTCCCTCTGTGTCCATACATCCCCTACTTGCACAAGCGAATCGGTTGGACCCGTCTCCATTTTGGCATATTTTCGCCCCCTCTCATAGCAAAAATCCATTCCCATAAAGAAAATGGGACTGCATCCCATGTGAAGAGCGATCGATGTGAGGAAATTCCCAACTGTCCATCCTCCATCCATTGACTCTTCTCCATGAATCCAGTTGATCGCTTCACAGCTACTATCGGGAAAGAGAATTTTTTCTCCATGGAGAAGAGAAAAATTTTCCCGATTCATCCGACTCTGATAGCAAAAGGGAACTTCGGGGAAAGAGGACATTTTGAATGAATGGTAGGGCGCTTTTGCATCGATGGAGGCGGCAAAATGGGGTTCTTCTTCGAGGATATTGAGAGCAGACCCAGCCGCAAAAACGAGCGCGCGATCTTGAAACAGACGCAAGAAAGGAAGATTTTGTTCGAGCGAAGGACCTGCCCCTACAATGATTGCGGGAACTCTCTCAAAAGCTCCCTCCAGATCCATTCCTCTACGATAGGGAGCCTCATTGACGCGAGCATTGCGCATGGGGCAGGTCCAATAATCAGCCGCTTCTGATAAAATGGCATGGGCAGCTAGATGACAATCTTTCAACTCTTTGGCAAAGGCGCCATTTCCAACTACTTCCAATTTCTTGAATACAGATGCCCAAGCAATTTTCCTCGCGAGCATCCCTACTTGTAGAGGAGACTCCAGTACGCAAACAGAGATTCTTGGATCTTCACTTTCTCTTTCTCGATCTGAAAGAAGAAATACACGCCTTCCCTCATCCACCCAAGAAAGAGCTTCTCGATAAAGACCTTCGTTCCACTCCGTTACACAAACGCATTCAGCGTCTTTGGAAAACGTCATACAATTCTTTATAAATGGGGAGAAAGGGCACGAGAACCCGTTTTGCTCCCTCAAACCAAAAGGTTTTGATTTCCTGACCATTGGCAAGACAAAGGAAAGGAGCTTTTATCGTTTCATTATAGCCGAGGACTTGCTGCATGGCCGTCTCTTCGATCGGCCCCGCTTTGCATTCGATCAAGAGAAGAGGACTCTTTTCGGGGGTATAGCAGACAATATCGGTCCGCCTTGCTCCAATCCCCCGTTCCACTGAAAGAAGGCCTTTGGGAAATCCCCACTCTTGCACCATTTTCCGGAGTAGATTTTGTCTCACTTTCTCTTCCGGCGTATCTGCCACCCGCTTTTTCCGGATGAAACAGTCACTGAATTTGGACAAGTCCGTAGTTTTCATCTTCACGTCGGTAGATCACTTTGAGCTTTTGATCCTCTTCCGACCGATAGATCATAAAAGGATCGCTCGTGATTTCCATCTTCATGATCGCCTCATCTTGAGTGAGCGTTTTCAGCGGCATGGTTTCTTTGGCAACAACCTGGTGCAACTGATATTTTTTCGCTTCGGTCTGTACGTTTTCTGCTTCGATTTCATCATTGATCGCCCTCAAATCATCCTTCAGGGGCTGGATCACATTGACATGGATATCGACAGCAGTCAAATCTTTGTTTCGATAAGACTGCAATTTTGATTTGTAGCGTCTGATGAGCCGGGTCACCCGATCCACCGCTTTATCGATGGCCTCATACATGTTGTCTTTACCCGCCTGAACTTTGATGTGGAAACGGATGAAATTCATCAAAATAGAGCAGGTCTTTTCCAGCTTTTGTGCATCCAGAACTACATGGACATCGATGATTTGATCGGTAATTCTCTCAATTCGGGAAAGTTTTTCCCAAACGTAATTCCGAAGTGCATCGGTAACCTCGATGTGTTTGCCGACGATGTAGATGGTATAACCTTCGTTCTCGAATTTTTTGGATTTTGGCATATCTTACCTATTGATCAACAGCTCAGTTTATCAGTTAACTCCTTGCCTGCCAAGCGATTTTTCCGCATAATGGGATTATGACGATTTCAACACCAGGCCTTCTCCTCCAGGCGGTGCCCTATTTGGGGAGAAAAAAAATCTTAAAAATTTTCACCCCAGAACAAGGACTTCTCTCTCTTTTTGTCCAATCGACTTCTCTCGCTCCCTTTTGTCTCGCTGAATGGGTCTATCGAAAAACCAATAAAGACATCCAAACTCTTCAAGACGTGACTCTTCTCGATCCCCTTCTCCATCTCAGAGAAAGTTATGCGATTCTCTCTGCTGCAGGAGCGATCGCCCAAAATCTTTTAAAAACGCAGCTTCCGAATAAAAGAGCCCCAGAGCTCTTTGATTTGGCTCTTTTCTACCTCAAAAATTTGGGCGCTACTCCCGAACTCATGGTGGCGAGTTTCAAACTCAAACTGCTTCTCCATGAAGGACTACTCTCTCCCGATCCCGAACCGAGTTTCACCTCTTCCGAATGGGACCAAGTCCATACGCTCGCCTTTTCTCGGAGTCTATCGACCATCCGAAAAGTAGAGCAGCCCCCCCACTCCAAGATCAATCTCCTATTCAACGAAAGGTTTTAAATGAAGGATATTCAATCGCTCTTTCAAAACAATCTTGAATGGGTCAATGCGAGAACCAATCAAAATCCCCACTACTTCAAAGAGCTCGCAAAAGACCAAGATCCCCGTTATTTGTGGATCGGCTGCTCGGATAGCAGGGTTCCTGCTAATGAGATTATCGGCTTAGAGCCGGGGGAACTCTTTGTCCATCGCAATGTGGCCAATATTTGCCCTCACACCGACTTCAACTGCCTATCTGTACTGGAATTTGCGGTGAACATCCTCAAAGTGCCCCATATCATTGTCTGCGGACATTACGGATGCGGAGGAATCAGGGCTGCGATGGAAGATCACCACTTGGGCCTCGTCGATAACTGGCTGAGAAACATCCGAGATATCTATGCCCACCACAAAGAAGAGCTCGATCAGCTCAAGGATCCCAAAAAGCGGTCGAATCGCCTTGTAGAGCTCAACGTAATCCAGCAAGTGCTCAATGTCTGCCATACGACAATCATCCAAGAAGCCTGGGCGAAAGGCCACCCTTTAAGCATTCACGGCTGGGTCTACAATCTCGAATCGGGCAAGCTGAAAGATCTCAATGTCTCTATTTCTGCGATTGATCAGGTCGAACCCATCTACCGAGTCCAAATTCGACCCTAAAGAAACGCATCGGAAGGGACTCGAACCCCTAACCCCTTGGTCCGAAGCCAAGTGCTCTATCCATTGAGCTATCGGTGCAAGAGGGTTTGCGAAAGGGGGGACTCGAACCCCCATGAGATTGCTCCCGCTACCACCTCAAGGTAGTGCGTCTGCCAGTTTCGCCACTTTCGCGCACATAGAAAGAAGAAAAATATACTCAATTCGGGGATTAACTTGCAAATTCTTTGCGCATTGGAAGAATTCCTTGAAAAAAATGGGGTTTTAGGGGTAAAATTTTACACCCATGGCTTGCGGTTTTGTTGCTTCAAATGCTCTATTTCCTGACCAGGTTCGAACCTTCTTGAGGGAAAGCCTTTGCCAACCCCTTACAGGCGACTCTCCCCCCGGTTGTTATCAGCCCCCTCCCTCGATTGTAGAAATTATGAAAAGAAGCGCGTTCGCTCGGCCCTGTCGCAGCTTAGCTGGCCCCTGTTTAACGGAAGGGGAGCAATTGCTATCCTTTAAAAACGTAACCATTGCCCTTTTACCAGGGGATCTAGAGAACCTTGGAGAGAACCCAAGGAAAAAATTGGCCTCTTTTGCAAAAGGTCTTGAGAAGACAGATCTCGGATGGGTTTCTTCTACAATAGAAGACCCCGCAGTTAAAAGCGTGACAAGGTCCTTCCTCGTTCCTTCTTTAGGAACTAGAGAAGTCCATTTTGGCCTGAAACCTCACCTAGTTGAAAACGAGCGTAGAGCTGCAGAAGCAATGAGACAACTCCTTCTTCAGATAACCCAATTATCTCCAAGAGAAATCGTAGACAAACTGCTTCAAATCCACCGCACACTTCTGCAAGGCTCACCAGTCGCAGGAAAATTTCGCGAAACATCTCTCACGATCCTCACTTCTTCCCCAGATAGTTTGAAAGAAAAGATCAGACGGCAAATCCTAGACCCAACAAAACAAAAACGTTTCCTCAAATATTTAAAGCAAGCCTTTGAAGCTCCCCACGAGAATATCGATTGGGAATTTCCAGAAGAACAGGAAGAATTTATCAAACTCATTGGAGCCGTTAAGACCCCTTCACAAGATAAGGTCCCTTTTCTGATGGAGGATTTTGCAGCTCAGTTAAAGGAAACCTTGCAGCAGCAAGAGATATGCCCTCAAACCTTCAATCCCGTTGCGACAGCTGCTTTTGCGCACATGGCCTTGATTTATATTCACGGCTTTGCCGACGGCAATGGACGTACCGCCCGTCTCGTTGCCAATGCCATTTTAACGGCAAATGGATATTCTCCCCTGCTCACTTCCGATCGAAAGCTCTATCTTTCGGCAACTTGGCGAGATCTAGATGCGCACCCTCGGGATCTAGAGAAACTCCCTCTAGGGCTGGGGGCTGTATTTGCCGATTATTTGGCCTGTATAGTGCAAAGCCAACGGCTAAACGATCTCCTCTTCTCAATGCCTGAAAGATCTAGCTGCATAGTTCTCTAACCCAAGCATCGGGGGTGAGAGGCGCCCCTGTTACATGTTTGACCAATTCATCCCATGGCATGCGATTGCCTGGATGGAAGAGTTTTCGAATGAGAAGCTGACCTGCCTTTGGATTCGCTAGGCTCTGGCTTCCCGTTTCTTTGGCAAGCGTTTCCTGAATTGCCGAGGCAAACAGTTCTCCGAGGAGATAGCTGAAATAGTAGACGGGGGCAAGTCCAATGTGGTACTTCGTCGCCCAGTCAAATTTTCCCTTCCGATTTTTGGGTGCAGGGATTTTTTGAACCTTTTCTACGAGTTGCCACCAAAGTGCATTGAGATCTTGGTTGGGATTTTTGTAGAGCTCGCTCTCAAAAGCCGTCATGACGAGCACCCAGCGGCTAAAGATCAGCTGGCGACGACGCAAAGATGCATCCGCTTTCTTTCGTAAAACCTCTTTTTGAGATCCGAGAAGCTCTTCAAGAGAGGAGGATCGGTAAGCTTGGCGGCCTGCGAGAAGCGCCATCGCTTCTGTCGGGATCATGTGGGGCGGCTCACGCAAGAGCCAAGGAAGCGTTTCATCAAACCCGAGCTCATAGATGGCGTGGCCGAGCTCGTGGAGTACCGTCTCCAACCATCGGATAGAGGGCTGGATGTTATTGAGGGTGCGTACATCTCCAGAGCGGTCGAGGTGCATGCAAAAAGCGTGCTGACTTTTACCGGGACGCTCAAAGAGATCGCTTCGAGAAAGAATTGGACTCACATCGATGCCCATTTTCTTATAAAACGCTTCGCTCACTTTGGCAATATCGACATCCCGAACTAGCTCATCGAGCTCTCGGGCATCGAGGGGATCTTCCTGGCAAAAGGGATCGCTCCAGCTCCAGGGATTTAAATCCCCTTGGCTCTTTTCAATTTCGCGAAGCACTTTTGCATAGGCGGTTTCCGATTTTTGAGCAAGGGTCTCGAGCGTTTTCAAAAGCCACTTGGCATCGACCTCTTGCAACTCGAGCTGCATCTGAAAATAGTCCGAAAACCCGAGCTCTTTTGCCGCTTGGTTTCGCAAATTGACGAGCGCTAAGATTTGAGGAGCGAGGATAGCCCCAATTTCTTTAGAAGCTTCCCAGGCCTTTTTTCGTTTTTCCCCATTCTCTTCATGTTTCAAAATTTCTCGGATCTCATTTTCTGAGAGCTTTTTTCCATCCAGCACGGCCCGAAAATTGGCATATGACTGCCCGAGAGTCGCCTCTTTTTGAGACATCTCTTCTAAGAGCTTTTTGGAAACCTGATTCTGCTTAAAAGTCCGAATGAGGACATTGAGCTGTCTTTTGGCAAGTGGTTCATGGGGCTCTTGATCCCAAGCAAGCAATTTTTGATAGACCTCAGGATCATTGAAGAGAAGTCTTACCTCTGTATCTAGCTCTGCCTTGAGATCGGCAGCATCACTCGATCCGGTTGTTTCCAAAATCCAATAGGCTTTATTCAATTGGGTTGTCTTACGTGCTACTTCTGGGACAAAGTCTTTGAGGAATTCCTCGAATTTCATAGAATGGTCTCGTGAAGTTTTTAGTGATTTTTTTAATCCGTCTCTACCAGGCGGCCATAAGCCCTTTCATAGGACATTGCTGCCGATTTTACCCGACCTGCTCAGAATATGGGGTAGAATCGGTGCGCAAATATGGAGCCCTGAAAGGCTCTTATCTCACGTTTCGGAGAATTTGTCGATGTCACCCCTTTCATCCAGGCGGCTCAGATCCTGTCCCTTAAGGAATTTTTAGGGTCATGCCTGGATAGAGAGAATCTCTTTCTAGATCATTGACTTTGACAATGTCATCGACCTTGACTTTATACTGCCTGGAAATCTTCCAAAGGCTTTCCCCCTCTTTCACGACGTGAAAGCGAGAAGAAGCTGTTTTCACAGGAACGGGCTCTGGCTTTGGCGCCACTTTCTTTTCAGGCGAAAACCTAGCCAAAACCGTCTGAGGATCGATGGGTAGAGCAGGCATTTCCCCAGCGTAAGAATAGAGCGTTAGAGCAGCCGCCTGCCAAATGGCATCGCTTCTGGGAGAGCGGAGCAGCTCGATACAAAATTTTGTCCCCTCTTCTGTCTGCTTCTTTAAAAGAGAGAGAAGATCGAGAATTTGCCTATCGTCCAGTCTCTTGAGAACGTAGGCAAAATCGGTCCCTAAAAGAATCTGAGCAGCCGTTGGAGAATGCAAATTCAAATAACTCAAGAGAAGAGAACGGCGGCTCTCTTCCGAAAATTCAACTATTTTTGTCTGCTCTTTAAACAGATCCCAGCTCCCTTCTGCAACCAAGTTGATCAGAGCCTGAGCATCTTGGGGAGCATTCGTCTTTTGAAAAAGCACTTGCAAGGCATAAAATTCTGCAGTGAGCTGAAAGGCCTGATCCAAACTTTCATCTCTGGGCAATTTTTGACTCTGTAGAGCCATCAATAACCCTTTAGAAGTAAGAGGCCACTTTTCTTGATAGGCAAACCGAATGATCGCTTCGAACTGCTCCTCAGAAAGTCCCGGGAAAACGTCGATCGTCTGATCTTTAGAAAGAAGGAGTGTTCTCACCTGAGCAGGAGGCGCAGAGAGGGCCTTTTCCAGATTGAAGTGATGATAGGCAACGAGAGCCGCAACGGCTAAATCTCGCTTCGTATACCCCTCTTCTAACAGATCTCGATTCGTCAAATAACTCACGAGTTCTCGAAAACTCATTCTGGACATGGCGCTAAAGATTTGTCCATTGGTCGTCACGATCTCTTTTTTCTTCTGGGAAGGGGATGCCGCATAAGGTTTTTCAAAGAGGAAAAAGACAAAGGCCGCAAGGAGGGTAATGTTGAGGGCTCCGCTAAAGATCAGAGCCATGGAAAGAAATTTAAATTTTTTGGTGATCATGTGTTAGAAAATACTCTTTCGGAGAAAATTTGAAAAGAGTAAAATAAGTCGATATGAAATTGCCCCTTTCTCTGATCAAGTCCTTCATGCAAGTCGATTTACCTCCTGTCAAGCTGGGGGAAATCCTCACTCTTCTCGGGATCGAAGTCGATGGGATTGAAGAGGGTCACGATCCCATTTTTGAGCTCTCCTTAACTCCCAATCTCGGCCATTGCATGAGCGCTCTCGGGGTTGCCCGCGAACTGTCAGCGGCTCTGCAATTGCCCCTCACCCTTCCTAAAACCCATCAAATGAGTGGTCGCGAGATCAAGGTGAGTATTCAAAACCCCGCTCTCGCTCCTCGCTATCTCTGTCTACTCATCGAACAAATCAAAGTGGGACCCAGTCCATCCTGGCTCAAAAAACAGCTAGAAGCTTGCGGCCAAAAGTCGATCAATCTGATCGTCGACGCCACGAATTACATCATGATGAAGTTTGGGCAGCCTCTTCACGCCTTTGACGCAGACCTTATCGAAAGAGAAGAGATCCGTGTGGAATGTGCCCAATCGTCCTTTTCCTTTGTAGGGCTGGATGGGGTGGCAAGAGAAGTGCCCGAAGGGGCTCTTCTGATCAGGGATGCAAAAAAGCCCCTAGCCCTTGCGGGCATTATGGGGGGAGCCGAATCGGCTGTCACGGATCAAACCACGCGGATTTTATTGGAAGCTGCTGTCTTTGATCCAATCGCCATTCGCGTGACGGCTAAAAAGGTGGGGCTACGCACAGAAAGCTCCCAGCGCTTTGAAAAAGGGGTAGATCCCATGGGGTTGGAACTGGCCCTATCGGAAGCGGCCCATCTCATCGGCGCCCAAATAGTTGGATTCAAAACCGTTCAACCGGTCCCCTTCAAAAAAAGGGAAATTCACTACAGACCTCACCGAATCAATCAGATTTTGGGGACAAAACTCTCCGAAACCGAGATTGAAGAGATTTTAGGGCGATTGGAAATTGAGGCAAAGGGGGGCAAAGCCCATATTCCGAGCTATCGAAGAGATCTTTTGGAAGAGATCGATTTAAGTGAAGAGGTCGCGAGAGTCTATGGATATAACAACATTGAAAAAGGAGTTCCCCACCTTTCAACATCGACCCTTCCCAACGATCCTGTCTTCCTCTTTGAAAATGAGATGAGACGTCATTTGATTGGAGCTGGCCTCACCGAATTTTTAACCTGCGATCTCATCAGCCCCTCTCTTGCAGAAATAGCCAGGGAAATTTCTCCCTTAGCCTCTTTGCAAACCGCTTATTCCAAATCCGAAGAATTTTCTTTCTTACGCACCTCTCTTCTGCCAGGACTTCTTCAAGTGACGAAGGGAAATTTCTCTCAGAAAAACACCCACATTGCCGCTTTTGAAATTGGCCGCATCCACTTTGAGCAAAATAGGGAAATCATTGAATTTCCAATGGCAGCTATTTTACTGACCGGTCTACACGATCTTCCCCATTGGAGTCATAAGGGAAGAGAGGTTGACTTCTTCGATCTGAAAGGCATCCTTGAAAATCTATTCCACTCCTCTTTTTTGCCCTCAAGCCATCTGTCCTTTCATCCGGGAAGGCAAGCCGACATTTACATCGACGATTTGCGAATTGGATCGCTTGGCGAAGTGCACCCTCATCTCCTCCAAAAATTTGATCTTGAGAAAAGGGTTTACTACGCAGAACTCAATCTTCTCAATCTCTTGAAAAAGAAAAAGACCCACCTAAAAATGGTTCCACTTCCCCAATTCCCCTCTTCGGAAAGAGATTTGACGATCCCTCTTCCTTTAAAAATGCCCATGGAAAAGCTTTTTGAAGAGATCCGAGCTCACCACTCGTCTCTTTTAGAGCGAGTTGAACTGATCGATCTCTATTTACCCGAAGGGCAAGAGGTCAAAAATGTGACGCTGCGCTTCATCTATCGCGACCTCACGAAGACCATCTCTTTTGAAGAGGCCGAAGCTGCGCACGCAAAAATCATCAAAGCATTAAAAATGCTTGCAAGTTGAGATGGCTTTGTTTTAACCTCTTCTTTTAAGAGGTTTCCTATGAAGTTCAAGTTTCTTTTTCTTGCAATTGCATCGCTTCTCTTTACAGCGTGCCAAAACAGCAATTCTGCTGATCAGATTGTTTCTCAAACATTTGTCCATAAATATGGATTCGAAACTTCCGAACAAGATTGGGAAGCGAGAGAACAAGATGGTCAGGTCGTCTCCCTGTTGAAAAATGGGGTGAAAGTGACTAGATCCTATGAAAATGGAAAACTGCACGGCCTCACTACTCATACTTTTCCCAATAGTCCAGTTGTGGAAAAACAGCAGCTTTACGATGAAGGCATTCTGCTCAAAGAACAGAGCAATGATGCAGCTGGAATGCCGGTGCGCGAAGAGATCTATGAATTTGGGAACCGAACCATCATCACTCTTTGGGACAATAAAGGGGTCCCTTTAAGCATTGAAGAATACGACGATGAAGTTCTGATGGAAGCCAAGTACTATACTCCAGATCACGAATTCGAAGCCGCTGTTGTAAACGGCAATGGGGAACGGGTAAAACGGGATCGAACGGGCCTACTCATTTCTCGAGATGAAATGCAAGATGGAAAAATGTTTTGCCGCACGACCTATCATCCCACTGGCAATGTCCATACCATTTCTCACTACGACAATTATCAACTTCATGGGAAGCAAACAAAATTTACCGCTTCTGGAAAACCGCTCATGGAACTCCATTGGGATCACGGTGTTCTCGATGGCTCCAAAATCATCTATCGCAATGGCCAAAAAATTGCCATTATCCCCTACTTGAAAGGCAAAAAACATGGCACAGAACTGCACTATGACGATCTCGGTTTTTTAACGGCTGAAATCGAATGGCGCGATGATAAAAAACATGGGCCATCCCTTCTTCATTCCGAAGAAGCGACAGAAACAGAATGGTTTTTCAAAGGACAATCTGTCAATGCCGATCGATACAAATCCCTCGACAACCGAGAACGCATCTCCGAAATGCGCGATCACGTCCTTCAATAAAGGGCCTCACGTAGAAGTGCGAATCTTTATAAAAGATTCCCAGGTTCGTTCTTCTACGCTCTCTTTGAGCGATCGCTTTACTTGTATTGGAGGAGATGCAACCACTCTAGAGTGGCTGGAGGCCTACAGTAAAGGCTCTGTCACACCTCTTCTCTTGTTAGAAGGTACAGCCTTTGATAAGCGTGTTCTACGAGCGCTTTCCACTATTCCGTTTGGGAAGACAATGAGTTACCGAGAGCTGGCCCACTCTTGTGGCACCCCCAAGGGTGCTCGCGCAATCGGCAACGCCTGCGGACGCAACCCTTTTCCTCTCTTAATTCCTTGTCATCGAGTGATTCGTTCCGATGGAACACTGGGTGGCTTTGCAGGAGATCTCGAAATCAAGAGGAGACTTCTTGCTTTCGAGATCTCGCATACCTCTTACTGAGCTTTGATTTCGGGCGCTGTTTTCACTTCGGGCGTAGCAACGGACTGAGCTTTGATTTCGGGCGCCGTTTTCACCTCGGGCGTAGCAACGGTTGGATTTGTTGGTTTAGAAGGGGCTTCTATTTTGGTTTCTGTTTTTGGAACTTCGCAGCACCCCTTTTTTTGCTCTTGTGCAGGCGTCGATGGTTTTGGTTCTATCGGACCATCGGGGTATTGATTGCAAGAGCAGGCGAATGCAGTAAGCATGGCAAATATAGCAGTTTTTCTTTTCACGGGTTCCCTCCTAATTTTTTAGAAAAAGATCTGCCCCCACCTTTACAGCTCCCCCTTTTTTTATCAAGAAAAAAGAAGAGCTCTGTCGTGGCACGGTTTTTGCATCTTATATTCATGCCAAACCAAAGGGTGGAGATATGAAAAATAAGGACCTTTTAAAAAAAATCGCCAAATTAGAAACGATGAATGATCAGTTAGCCGCAGAGCTGAACTACTTAGAGCGTCTCGCTCGTGCTCTCGGCTTTGCTGAAGGACTTAAGACCTTGAAGGCTGCGGCTTTAGAGATGCTCGAGACAGATGCTGAAAAAGAAGTCAAAACAGAAAACGACTGGGACTCAGCACAATAAGTTATACGTTTCCTCCATTCAATCCGAGGAGAAGATGTTGATTTGCAACATCTTTTCCTCATTTCCCCACCAACAAAGAAGAACGCGCGCGTACTCCGGCTAGATTTACTGGGAAAGAACTGCCCCTTTCCAGGCCATTTTTTCCTCATGGTCCCATTTTCTAAACGGTTTTCCGTTTTCTTGGTAGGGCCTGATTCGGGGCGCCCCTTCACAACCACCCGAACAGCAGCCCCGATGGCCCTTTAGGCAATCTAAACAGGAGAGGAAAAGTTCATTGCAATCCATATTGGCGCAGTTATAGTAGACATCATTCGGTTTTCCGCAGTGGACACAGGCGCTGATCGGCTCTCCCTCTTCCCCCATAGGAACACCCAAGCGATCATCAAAGACAAAGAGTTTACCCTCCCAGTGCTGCCTTCCCTCTTTGAGCCCATACTGGATGACGCCCCCATCGAGCTGATAGACCTCTTCAAAACCCTCTTTTTTCATCACGGCAGAAAAGTATTCGCACCGAATTCCTCCCGTGCAATACATCATGACGCGTGTCTTTTTGGGGTCTTTTTCCTCTTTGAGCTTTTTGGCATAGGCGGGAAATTCTCGAAAAGACTCTAATTGGGGAAGTTCAGCACCGACAAAACGGCCAATTTTCCACTCATAGTCATTCCGCACGTCGAGAAGAATCGTCTCCTCCCCTTTTTCTTCGAGCATCTTTTTCCATTTTTCGGGCGATACATGCTCGCCGGCTAAAGAAAAATCTACCTCGCAATCAATAGCTACCAACTGTTTGCGATATTTGACGGCCATTTTGGGAAAGGCGTGCTCTTGGGAAAAGTGGACTTTGAAAGGCATTTTTTGAAACCGCTCTTTCATCCATTCCATATACTCATCCGCATGGTCAACCCGTCCACTAGATTGGCCATTGATGCCCTGTTCAGAAATGTAAATTCTCCCCTTGAAATCGCGCGTTTTAAAAAATTCTCTATGCCGCTCGATCTCTAAATGAGGGTTAACTAAGGGTTCAACAGAATAATAGGCTAAAACTTTGTACTGCATAAGACATCTAATTTACCTGACCGGATGAGATCCTGGCAAGTTTCAATTTGCCAAAAATATTCCCCTTTCGCTACACTGTTTTGCTTTGAACGAAACCTTTTCGGAGAACTTACTAAATGGCTCGTTATAGAGGACCTAAAAACCGCATCGCCCGCAAATTTGCAGCCAATATTTTTGGCAAAGCGCGCAACCCCATGCTCCACAAGCAACATCCTCCTGGAATGCATGGAGCAAAACGAAAGAAAAAATCGGACTATGGCGCTCAGCTCGAAGAGCGACAAAAGCTCAAGGCTGTCTACGGAATGCTCAGTCAAAAGCAGCTCGTCAATGCTTATAAAAAAGCTTTGAAACGCAAAGGAAATACAGCGACGCTCTTTTTGGAGCAGCTCGAGTGCCGCTTAGACAACCTCGTCTACCGCTTCCGCTTTGCTTCTTCCATCTTTGGAGCCCAACAGCTCGTTTCCCACGGCCACGTCCACGTCGATGGAAAGAAAGTAGACCGTAGATCCTTTGTCGTAAAGCCTGGAATGACCGTTTCTATCCGCTCAGGCTCTCGTCAGATGAAGCCGATCTTGATCGCTCAAGAAAACATCAATCGAGAAATTCCAGGATACCTCTCTCTGGAAGACGATAAATTCTCAGGAAAACTCCTCGCTTCCCCCCAGCTGGATCAAGTTCCTATCCCCATTCCCATCAACATTCCGCTGGTTTGCGAATTTATTTCTCACACAACCTAACCCATAGTGCGGGGCAAAAATGACCCCGCAAGGTAAAAAACTTCCATATGTTCAAAAAATTATTCCTAAGAAAGCAGCTCAAGGCAGATTTTGTAGAAGTCGATGAAGAACATCATGCATTGAAGCGCCACTTAGGATGGTTTCAGCTCGTCATCATTGGGATTGGCGCCATCATCGGAGCGGGAATTTTTGTCATCACGGGAACGGCCTCTGCCGAATATGCAGGTCCTGCCATCGTTCTTTCCTTTGTCGTGGCCTCTGTCATTTGCGTCTTTGCGGGCCTTTGCTATGCAGAACTCTCTTCGCTGATTCCCATTGCGGGAGGCTCTTACTCTTATGCCTATATCGCTCTAGGTGAGCTGCCTGCCTGGATCATTGGCTGGTCTGTCACTGGGCAATACATCCTCTCTGCTTCCACCGTAGCAGCAGGTTGGTCTGGCTATTTTAAAAGTTTTTTGAAAGATTACAAAGTCTACATTCCCACTTGGCTTTCCAAGGGCCCCTTTTCTTACGATGTGGGTCATGGCTGGTCTTGGACAGGTTCTTTCATCGATCTTCCGGCCATCCTTCTCGTGGCCTTTATCGGTCTGATGATTTCGATTGGAATCAAGGCGGCTGCCCGCTTCAACAATGCGATGGTCGTCATCAAGCTCTGCACCGTGGCTCTTTTCATCGTGATTGGAATCTCTCATATCAATCCAGACAACTGGTCTCCTTTCATCCCTGACAATACGGGTCAGTTTGGCGATTTTGGTCTCAGCGGAATCTTTCGCGCTGCAGGCCTCGTCTTTTTTGCCTACATTGGATTTGATACCGTTTCGACACTTGCTCAAGATGCCAAAAACCCACAACGAGACCTTCCGAGGGGCATTCTCGGATCGCTTCTCATTTGCACCGTTGCCTACATCGTCGTATCGGCCATTTTGACGGGGATTGTGAGCTACAAACTCCTCAATGTACCCGACCCGATCGCCATAGCTCTGGATGCCATGGGCCCCACTTTCTTCTGGGTTGCCTCGATTGTCAAAGTGGCCATTCTTGCGGGCCTTGCCTCTGTCGTCCTCGTTCAGCTCTTGGGCCAATCGAGAATTTTCCTCGCCATCAGCAAAGATGGACTTTTGCCCAAAGCATTTAGCAAAGTGAGCCAGAAAACCCGCACCCCTTTAAGAAGCTCCATGATCACAGCTCTAGCAACCATGGTTTTAGCAGGTCTATTTCCCGTAGAAATTTTGGGACAGCTCGTATCGATCATGACACTCTTTATCTTTGCCATTGTCTGCTTGGGAGTTTGGATCTTGCGCCACACTCATCCTGAATTCAAGCGGCCCTTCAAAGTCCCCTTTGTCCCCCTCGTTCCCATCCTCGGCATCGTCACCTGTATTGGCCAGATGCTCTTTTTGCCAGCCATGACCTGGCTTCAGCTCATCATCTGGATAGCGCTTGGGATCCTCATCTACTTTACCTACAGCTATAAGCACAGCAAAATCCGACTCGAGCACACCGCTGCTCGCGATTGAAAAAATGGCTGACCTGAAGTAATCTTGGTCCCATTATTATTGCGGACACAAGTCGACTCTCATCTTGAGATAATCCATCCCCCATTCCCCAGTACTGGACAAAAAATTGAGGTCTATCAACAAGAAAACAGGATCCGCTTCGCGGCAAAGATCGGGCAGGATATGCAAGATGCAGGGAAGCCCTGCAACCCAAAGATGATCCTGTACATCCCCTGCCGCCTGCGAGGTCTGTCCATCCCGTTTTTGTCTAGCACAAAGCCCCCATTCATATTAATTAATTTAATTATTTTTGCTTTTGTTTTATATAAATTATAATAAACATAAAACAACAATAATTAAATTATTTATGTCAACAATTGCAACTAAATATTTTGAATTAATGGGTCACATCAACCGGGCAAAAGACGAAATGGATCTGATCCAAAGCCTTCTCAATCGCCCAGCCCCCCTTTCAAGCGAAGAGGAATCCACGATCCAATGGAAATTTATCGAGGTACGGGCCCATTTCGATCGGGCCTATGCTCAAGTTCCTTCTCTGCGAGAAGAAACCCAACTCCTTGCTATGAAAGGAGCTCCCTCTTCCCCTGAGGAACCGAATCAATTATTCCAGGTAGCAGTCTCGTTGGAATGTTTTGAGGCCGATGCTCCACAACCAAGTTGGGATGACATCCGACACCGCATCACCCAATTTATAGCTGACCGCCGTTTCCTAGCGATCCAAAGGCTCCAAGGTCTTGAAGATCAATTTAGAAAGAAACCGACCATCTCTTAAGAATCCGTTTGGCGTTGGATTTTTCTCATTCCAATAAGAGAGAGCAGATCGAGTTTTAGCGGAATAGATACTCCCCCCAAAATTCCCAAAAAGAGAGCGCCCTGCAGCGCGAGATGCGCTGCTTGAAAGAAAAATAGATGGGGGGATGGCCCCATGAAGACCTGAAGGATTTGCACGCCCAGAAAGGCCAGTATGCACCCAACGCTCATTTTGAAAAAAGAGCTCCAAATTGCCAAATGGGAGATTCCTCGAGACAAAAACGCTGCGTTGAGGAACGTGCTGAGCGATGTGGCAAGAGCAATACTCACCGCCCCTAAGTCAAAGGCAAAGACAAAAAGGGCGTTGAGGGCTAGATTCGCAAGGACAGAGAGAAGCGAAGCAAGGGTCGGCGTCCGGTAATTTTTTTCCGCATAGCATTTATTTGCCAAAATAAGCGTAAAAAGAGTGGGCACAAGTCCAACTCCATAGGCCCAAAGACAGCGGGTCGTTTCCAAAGCATCCGACTCTGTAAAGGCTCCATGACTATAGAGCAGGCTGATTCCAGGAGCGCCAAGGGCAAAAATCCCAAACGTGCAGATCAGCATGAGACTAGATCCCTGGTGAAGCGCCGTTTGGAGCAATTCCCTTCTTTTCTCTGGATCTTGGATGCGCGATAAAGGGGGAAGCAATGCGCTCGATAGAGCAATGCCAAAAAGAGCGATCGGCAACTGCTGAATCCGAATGGCATACCAGAGAAAGGTAGGGCCGCGTAGATCGGCGAAGCGAGCGAAAATCGCATCGAGCGCGCTATTGAACTGCACAGCACCAATTCCCGCGATGCCGAAAAAAAGGGGTTTGAGAAGTTTTCGAAAATGTTGAGAAAAGAGATGGGGTTTGATCCACTCTCGGAAAGGAAGAAGAGGGGCCCCTTCAAAAGCGGTGACGAACCACTGCCCTGCAAAGCCTACAGTGATGGCGATTGCGAGAAACGTGACGTCCGCGTAGAGAAGAGCAGCCCCAATCCAAATAAAATTGAAGGCAACGGGTGCAACGGCTGGGATGAAATACTTTTTATGGCACTGCAAAAGAGCGCTATTGAGGCCATAGAGACAGATAAAGAAGAGCCCCGGGACCATCCACATCGTGAGATCGATCACCTGGAGCCAATCGGGAGAAACAAACTGTCTGAGGATATACAAAAACCCCTCGAGAAGAACCACCACGAAAAAGAGGAGAAGCGCCATCGAATAGGCCACATCCCGGAAAAAAGGGCCTCTCTCCTCTTCCTTCAAAGAGGCAAAATGGGGGACAAACCCCGCCTGCAGATTCCCCTCTCCGAGTAGACGGCGGAAGAGATTGGCGAGGCGATACGAAACCATGAAAGCAGCGAGTTCTGGCGAGGAACCAAAGCTGATCGCCAGGGCAATTTCGCGAAAAAGGCCGCTCAATCGGCTGAGGAGCGTTCCCGCAAAAAAGGATTTCGCCGACTTGAGAATTGAATGGGTAGTGTCCATATCTTGCAAGAATCCCTCCTCCTGGGATAAAATTTCAAGAATTATGCAGAAAATTTTACTCGGGGCTCACACTTCGGCCGCCGGCGGGGTTCACATGGCCCTTTACCAGGGTCGGGACATCGGTGCGACGACGATCCAGCTCTTCACCAGCAACCAAAAACAGTGGAACGGCCGAAAATTGGGAACTGAGGAGATCGCCCTTTGGGAAAAAGCGCTGGCTGAGACGGGCATCACCGATGTGATGAGCCACGATAGCTACCTCATCAATTTGGGAGCCGCGAATCTCGAAATCTTGGCTAAGAGCCGAAAAGCTTTTCGCGATGAGATCGAGCGCTGTCATGCCTTAAAGATCCCCTATCTGAACTTTCATCCCGGAGCCTATACGACGAGTTCTGAAGAGGAGTGTTTGGAGACGATCGTCCAGAGTTTACTCGGCGTGGAAGATCTCGTGCAAAAGGGAACGACCAAGCTGCTCCTCGAGACAACGGCTGGGCAAGGGACGAGCGTGGGCCATCGATTTGAGCATTTAGGAATCATCATTGAAAGGGTCAAGGACAAAATCCCCATCGGCGTCTGCATTGATACCTGCCATCTCTTCGTCGCGGGATACGATATCCGAACGGAAGAGGGATGGCGCAAAACGCTTCAGGAATTCGAGGCAAAAATCGGCTTGAAGCATTTGAGCGCTTTTCACGTGAATGATTCGGCCAAAGACTTTGGCTCCCGAGTCGATCGACACGCCGACATCGGGCAGGGGAAAATCGGTTTTGAAGCGTTTCGCTTCCTCATGCAGTACACCGATCTTCCCAAATATCTGGAGACGCCAAGCGGCCCTCCGAGTTGGAAAAATGAAATCGCAATGTTACGGAAATATGCAGAAGAAAAAGATCAAAGAGCTTCTTAAAGAAAAACCCAACACCCAAGCGACAGTACGCGGCTGGGTGAGAACGGTACGCGATCAAAAATCTTTCGCCTTCATTGAAATCAATGACGGCTCCACTCTCGGGAATTTGCAAGTGATCGCCGAGGCGAATCTTCCCCACTACGCCGACGTTTTGCCCAAACTTACAACGGGAGCTTCTGTGATCATTTCTGGGGAGCTCATCGAAAGCCCAGGGAAAAACCAGGCTCTCGAGCTGAAAGCCCGTGAAATCCGTGTGCTTGGAACTTGCGATCCTGTCAAATACCCCCTTCAAAAAAAGAGACACACTTTCGAGTTTTTGAGAACAATTGCCCACTTAAGGCCTCGCACCAATACTCAAGGGGCAGTCTTGCGTGTGCGAAACGCTTTGGCCTTTGCAACCCACCTCTTTTTCCAGCAGCACGGTTTTCTCTACATCCAGACTCCTGTCATCACGGGATCCGATTGCGAGGGGGGCGGCGAAATGTTCCGCGTGACGACGCTGGAAAAACCAGATCCGGCCAGCGATTTTTTTGGAAAGAGCGCCTATCTGACCGTCTCGGGGCAGCTCGAAGGAGAGATCATGGCATGCGCCCTGTCCGATATCTACACGTTTGGTCCCACTTTCCGAGCTGAAAACTCCAATACCTCGCGCCATTTGGCCGAGTTTTGGATGATTGAGCCCGAAATGGCTTTTGCCGATCTCAAAGATGATATGGAGTGCGCGGAAAACTATTTGAAATTCTGCATCCACTACATCCTCGAATTTTGCAAAGAGGATCTCGAATTTTTCGACAAATTCATCGAAAATGGGCTGATCTCTCGCCTCCAACATGTCGCCCATTCACCGTTTGCTCACATTCCCTACACAGAGGCGATTTCCATTTTGAAAAAGGCGCCCAAAACATTCGAGTTTCCCGTGGAATGGGGCATCGATCTCCAATCGGAACACGAGCGCTATTTGGCAGAAGAATATTGTAAAAAACCGGTCATTCTCACCGATTACCCAGCCGATATCAAGGCGTTTTACATGCGGGCTAACCCCGATGGAAAAACAGTGGCTGCGATGGATATCCTCGTTCCCAAAATTGGAGAAATCATCGGCGGCTCGCAACGTGAAGAGAGACTCGATGTGCTCGAAAAGAAAATCCAAGATTTTGGACTCAAGCGAGAAGATTATTGGTGGTATTTAGAGCTCCGGGAATATGGCTCTGTTCCCCATGCGGGATTTGGCCTCGGCTTTGAAAGGCTCGTCCTTTTTGCAACAGGCATGGAAAACATCAGAGATGTGATTCCATTCCCGCGCTATCCAGGACATGCTGAGTTTTAGCCCTATAAACTCTGGCTAATCGAACGACATTTTGCCAGATGAGAGATTCATCATTTTCGCTTCTTTTTGGGATTTGATGCATTTGCATCCACTGATGGATTTCTTCAATGTTGTAGAGTTTTGCACCGACAGTCGGATCCACAGTCCTGGGTACGCTGAGATCAAAAATCACATGCTCTTCGTGACCTTCGCCTCGGATCAAATAGTCGTGATCTGTTCCCGCAGAGACAATGATCTCGTAATTTTGCCAGTGTGATAAAAACTGTCGATCCACGACCTGAATCCCCTCTAAACGGACCTGTTCTGGATTCCGAGTGATGAGCGTGATGGGCTGAATTCCCTTATGGAGCAAAAAGGAGATCAGTCCCCGATTGACTTGGGAATACCCCACGAGCAAAACTTTTCGATTCCGCCATTCGGTGAGTGCCCAAAGAGCATGATAGAGACTGGGAACGCTTCTTTGATGGCAAGAGCGGATTTCTTTACTGACTTTCAGAGCTTTTTGGAAAACAAAATGTAAACAAGAAGGCAAATGGGACGCATTTGCATAAGCTGTTCGAACTTGCCTTTGAATCTCACTCTCGGCATAGATCGCACTATCGAGCCCCGCGGCAACCTTGCACAAATGATAAAAACACTGAATGCCAAAAAAAGAATAAAGAGTCTGCTCAAAGGGAATACAGACAGATTTACGCAACGAAGAAAGCAAATAACTATGTCCGTCTGCTAAATCCGCTGCACTGAAATAAATTTCTGTTCGGTTGCACGTAGAAAGAACCACATTTGGATAGGGAAAAAAGGAGCTGCCGCAAAGCTGGGATACGCTTCGCGCGATTTCTTCTCGTAAGTCCAGATGGGCCGTTTTGTGGTTGACTCCCAAAACGCCGACTTTGAGTTTGCAATCGGATTGAATGTTTGTATAGACAAGGGGCATTCCCTCAATCTATTCTTGGCAAGAAAATATTTCAATGATGAGTTCTGGATCAAATCCTTTTCGCAGCAAAGTTCGATAGGCCTTTTCGCGCGGACCCAATTTGGGAAGAAGTTCCTCAATCCTCTTTTTTTGAAGAGTTTTAGGAATGCACCTTCGCACCTCTTCCCTTTTCAAATGAAGTTTATACTCAATGGCCCTTGGACCTAGCCCCTTTTTCAATTCGCGCAAAATCGCTTGGGCGTCATCGAGAAACCCAAGCCTTTTACACTCTGCAATGACTTGAGTTGCTACTTCTTCACAGCACCCTTTTTGAACAAGTTTTTTATGGAGGACCTCGCTGTGGTAGGAAAATCGGGATAAGAGCCAAAAAGCCCTTTTACGGGCAGCTTGAAAATCCATATTTTTATAGTAACTGTTGAGGCCAATTTTTGGATGCGGTAAAATGGATGTCTTATGGACCTACCCTCTTCTGAATACGAGTTCCTCTTTGTGTCTGCAGAAGAAGAAGGGACGCGGATCGATAAACTTTTAACCTCCAAATTTCCCCATCACTCTCGAACCTATTTCCAACATTTGCTCGATATTGGCTGCGTTCTTCTCAATGGCGAGCCAGTGAAAAAAAGAGTCATTCCCGAAGAAGGGGACGAAATTGAGATCTGTTTTCAGGCGATCCCCGAAGCCTCGCTAGAACCAGAGGCGATTCCCCTCGATATCCTCTATGAGGATGAATACATCTTGGCGATCAATAAGCCAGCTGGGATGGTCGTACATCCAGCACCAGGGCATTGGTCGGGAACTTTTGTCAATGCGCTTCTTGCCCACTGCAAGAATATTGCCCCCAGTTCCGATCCATTAAGGCCCGGGATTGTCCATAGACTCGACAAAGACACGACCGGTATTCTTCTCGCAGCCAAAACACTCGCCGCCCATCAAAAGCTGATCGAGCTCTTTTCGACACAGAAGATGGAAAAGCTCTACCTCGCTATTTGTCAGGGAAAACCTACTAATCGAGTGATTGATGTGCCCATCGGCAGACACCCCGTCCACCGAAAAGAGATGGCGGTCCTTCCCGATGGCAGAACAGCGATCACAGAGATCCAACTCGCGGCTTACAATGACAAATATTCTCTCGTCCTCGCAAAACCAAAAACGGGCAGAACGCATCAGATTCGGGTCCATCTCAAACACATTGGATGCCCGGTCATTGGGGATACTCTTTATGGAAAAGCAGATCTGCACCCTCGCCAACTCCTACACGCCTACAGACTTTCTTTCCAACATCCCATCACCCAAGAGCCCATGCGTCTCATCGCTCCGATCCCCGAAGACATAAAAGAGTGGCTCTATAAACTCTGCGGCCCTTCTCTTTGCACCTCTGCATTAGGGACTGTCTAAGAATCAAAGGTCGCCCGAGTTTTTGGATTCTTTTGGCCGATTTTCGATAGAACCTTGATTTTTAGACAGTCCCTTCACGCTTTCTTAAAAAACCTTTGTTGTAAAAATATTTCTCAAAGGGTATATTTTTTTTGAATTGGAACTCCCTATGAAAAAGGAACGCAACATATGAAGGAATTCGTTGAGTACATCGTCAAAAATCTCGTCGATCATCCCGACCAAGTGCGGATCAATGAAATCGGAGGCACACACACATTGATCATTGAACTCGGTGTCGAAAAGTCAGACATCGGCAAAATCATTGGAAAAAAAGGGAAAACGATCAACGCGATTCGCACTCTTTTGATGTCCGTTGCAAGTCGCAATGGTCTTCGCGTCAATCTAGAAATCATCGAAGATCAAAAATAATACCAATCCCACGAAAAAAGGACATAATATGCCAAGGAGGCGCCCTGATTTTTGTTCAGGCGCAGCCGGCGCCGAAGCAGCCCAACCCTAACGGGTTGGCGATGCAGGCGGGACAAAAAGCAGTGGCTGCCCGACGCCGGCAGATATGGCTTTTTTTCTTGGGATTGGTATAATTCATTTTGGCAAGTAGGGGCTGATCAGAGCTTTTCTCGAGTTCAAAGTCCCTGCTCTATAACGGAGCACAGCGATATTTAAATCTCTCTTTTTCCTTTTTTGAGGAATATCCAAAAAGCTCTCTTGGAAAATTCGGGCGAGTTCCTCGGCATTCGTCCCCAAAAATTCCACTTCTAAGCGATTGTTTTTCATGGCGGGAGAATTTTGAAAGGCATTTAAAAAACTCTTGAGATGCTCGATGGCAACTTCCGATTCGGGAATCCAAATCCACATCTCATCGAAATGGTTGTAAGGTTTGTTGCTTCCTCGATAAACCTCTTCTGCACTGACAATCGTGCTGATCATGTGAAGATGCAGATCCATTTCCTCTCTTTCTCGATACAGTTTCTTCGCCTTTTGCAGCCAAGCAGACCGGATGGAATCCAAATGCTTTGCAAAGGGGCGGACATTGACAGCGAATATTTTGGTCTGCCCAATCCGACAGCATCCATTTTGTTCTTTGGTATCGGCGAAAAAGTTTGATTCTTCTCCTTTGGCAGTGAGTGTGAGATTGCGCTCGACCTCTTTTTCTCGGAATTGGAAGACTTTGGCGTATAAGGAATACATATCTTCGTTCTGAAGGATCCGTTTTGCTGCCTTTTTGGGAAAATTGCGATCTCGAGGCAAATCGTCGATCTTGATGATTTGTGTTTTTCTTCCATTAGCCAACGTCTTTAACCGGTTCAAGAGAGAAGCCACACACTGAACATCGAGAACGCTTGCCTTTGTGAGCAGATCCGTATCGTCGAGAATTCCATATAAAAAATGGAGGTATTCAATGGTCTCCCTTTCTGGATGGATATAATGGGGCTTTTTGCGATTGGTATCGTTGATCTCAAAAGCCTTTTGAGCCACTAACGTGTTTGTGGACTGAGCATCTGAGACAACGGCCACAGGGGGAGAAAGAGTACTCAGCTCTGTCTTGTGATGATCGATGACGCTGATGACATCTAAATAGGGAGGAATGCCCATTTCGGCCCGATTGCAAAAATCTCTCAAAGAGACCGTCCCAAGAATCTGCTTCCTCAGAGAAGAGGCCTGAATGATCCCAACTGGAATAAAGCGGTTCCGATCGGGATACACGACGGTCAAATAGGAATAATGGCCCATTTTATTTCGGATCTCTTCCACATCGGAGCGCACAGTCACGGTATTCGGATGCCGATCGAATACTTTGTATTTCGTTTCGAGAGCCATGTCGAGCTTTTCCATTCGAGCCCGAATTTGGACGATTCCCTGATGAAGCGATTGAATCGTTCCTTCAAGAAATCTAAAAATCCGAGGACGCTCTTCGATGAGTTTCCCTTTTGAATCGAAGAGTTTGGCCTCCCTCATCTTGGCAATGAGTCCTTTAAGACCGCCAAAGGAGACTTTGCCGAGCTCGCTCAAGACAGTGGCAAATTCCTCGAAATCTGCCTTCAATCCCCTCTTGATTCCGAGCACTTTTTGCATGAAGCGCTCGATTTGCGCTCTTTGCTTCAATGAAAATTCTAAAGCGGGCTCTGAATCTGCCAATTTTTGGTGCAGGAGTTTTTGCAAAACCTTTTCGATCTGTCCAATATGCAAAACCTCATTTGCAAAAACAGAGATCAGATTGAGATGCAGGGCATTTTCAAACCAGCGCAAACAGCTTCCCAAAGAGATGATGACCTGCCTAACCCCTTCGACATCTCGATCGCGCCAATCTCCGAGGAAAAAGCCCTGCGCATCGACGACGACGATCGCATTGTTGTCCAAATCGTGCTCAATCTCTGCAATCGAGGTCGCAACGGTCATCTTCCGTAACCCTTTTTGGGTCAAGAGGTCATTTCCATTCAAGTTGAGAGTGGTCCGCATTTTCGGCAGATGGGTAAAAATAGCCTCTCCAAAAAGATCACGAAAAATCCATTCAATCTCGATCTGAGAGGGGGGCGGCCCGTCGGGCAAGTTCCAGATGTGGAGTCCCTCGCTGACCCGGGCTCCAAAAGCGTCGACCCAGCCCCAGAAGGAAGCAACGGTCGTATCGAGATCGGGGGATTTATGGGCTGTGACGAAGTGAGTCCCCTCGTAAATTTTCCCCATTCCAATGGGAAAAAGCACCTGATAATCCCCTCTTTCGACCTTTTTCCCGACAATTTTGGCCCTCACGGCCAAATTCTCTTCAAACGACAAATCTGAATACTGGTTGAGCCAGATCTCAAAACTCGAAAAGGTATAAGGCTCTAAGATCTTAGCCTCATCTACCCGTTTGACAAAGTCCAAAACAGCTGCGAGCAAAAAGCAGGGCTCTTTTTCTTTTTGGATGAGTTCTAAAAGGGTCCGATTGACGAGGTCACTCTTTTTTTGATGGGTCTTTTCTCTATTCGATTTGAGGATTTTGAGGATTGCGTCGAGATCGTCGAAGAGCTGAACCGTGATTCCGTGATCGCTCAATAATTTTTTCATATTCTTCTTAAAAATACGGATTGAGCAGGACTCGAACCTGCGACCGCCCGCTTAGAAGGCGGGTGCTCTATCCACTGAGCTATCAATCCATAAGTTCCGTCTAATTTATCTGTTTTCTTTGTATTTGGCAAGATAAGCCGGCTCTCTTAAAATTTCAAGATGTCGCTTGCCTTCAAGAAAAGTTTCCGCTATGATTTTTTCACTTATGCATATCTTCTTGTTTCTACTTTTGATCTTCTCTCTTGGGGCAAGCGAAGATCTCCCCAGTTTCAACATCACGAACCATACGATCGAACTAGAAAGCGGCCCTCTTTCCTATACAGCCATTACGGGGCACCTCCCCGTCTTTGGGGAAAATGGAAAAGAGGCCGAACTCTTTTTCGTCTCTTTTGAGAAGGAAACAGAAGAGGAAAATCGCCCCATCACCTTTTGCTTCCCCGGAGGCCCTGGAGGGGCTGCTACCCTTCAATCCATTCTATCTTTTGGTCCGAGAAGACTTCTCACGGCGGGCGAGGGAAGAACGATCTATCCTCCCTACCAAATCATCGACAACCAGGAAACGCTGCTCGAATACACCGATCTCGTCTTTGTCGATCCGGTCGATTGTGGGTTTAGCCGTGTGCTGACCGAAGAGGCAGATTTAGACTATTTTTTCAGTGTAGAGGGCGATATCCAGGTTTTAGGGGAATTCATCCATCACTATCTCGACCAAATGCAAAGATGGAATTCCCCCATCTATCTCTCAGGAATTAGCTACGGCACCTTACGCTGCTGCGGCCTTGCCACGAATCTCCTTCAGTACGATATTGCAGTCAAAGGCATCATTCTGGGTGGATGCGCCTTTGAATTTTCGACGATTTATTCTCAAAGAGACAAAGCTCTTGCCGATTGGCTCTTCATTCCAACTTGTGCAGCCACTGCTTGGTATCATGGGAGGCTCTCTCCAGAAAAATCTCTGGAAGAGGTCGTCGACTCTGCACGCAAGTTTATCTACGATCGGTATGCGCCTTATATGCTGCAGCCGGCTCGGGTCGGTCCAATGGAAAAACTCTTTCTCGAAAAAGAGCTTGCCGAACTCATTGGCCTTCCAGTTGATATAGTTAGACGCTATAACGGCCGGATCAATGAATTCATTTTTGCCTCGGAATTCTTCGGACCTGAAAGAAAAGTCCTCGGAAGGCTCGACAGCCGCTATATAGGAGATATTTTTACCATTGATCCGGACCATTCTCATGATCCGAGCTATGCCGATTCTCTGGGGATGCAGTTGGCTTTCAAATACTATCTTCAAAGAGAGCTGCAGACCCATTTCCCCTTTGAAGTGTACACGGGATTTTCTTCCTTTGCTTTCCGTTCCTGGAATTATGCTACCTGGGATACTGCATTTGGGGAGCCGAGTCTTTTGCAGAGGGTGCGTGCAGCCCTCATTGTCAACCCCCTCATGAAAATCTTTATCGGCTCTGGCTACTACGATTGCCGCACTCCCTTTGCCGCTACCGAATATTGCTTTGACCATCTCGATCTCCCCTCATCCTACAAAAAGAACCTCCAGTTTGAGTATTATGAAGCAGGCCACGGCTTTCTCTTCGACTATCCTTCTTTAAAAAAATGGAAAAAGGACCTCACCCGAGTTTATGGCCCTTAAAATTGGAGTCATTGGCCCTGAGGGGCGCATGGGTAAAACCATCGCATCCTTGCATCCCATCATCCCCATCTACCGAACCACTCCCCGCCATCCCCTGGATTGCGACGTCTTGATCGATGTCTCTTCCAAAGACGCACTCCTCGAAAACCTCTCTTTCCAAAAACCGATCGTCATTGGAACCACGGGCCACCTCTCTTTTACACCACTCGAAGAGGCCGCCAAAAAAATCCCGATTTTTTATTCCGCCAACTTCAGTCTAGGCGCCGCCATCTTGAGTGAACTCGTCAACACCATCGCCAAATACTTTCCTGCCGATGTCGATCTCATTGAGACCCATCACACAACCAAAAAAGATGCCCCAAGCGGCACAGCGCTCCACCTCATCCGCAATCTCCCGCAAGCAAAAATCCACTCTATCCGATCTGGCAGCGTGATCGGCGAACACACCCTCATCTTCAATAACGCCGAAGAAAGGCTAACCATAAGTCATCAAGTGCATAGCCGTGAAGCTTTTGCAAAAGGGGCTCTCGCCGCCGCCCGTTTTCTCATCGGCAAGCCACCAGGTCTTTACGGCATGGACAATTTATTCGATTCTCGATAACATTTTCTGTATGCAAGATGTTCAGGTTCGCAACTTCATCATCGGAGAAAAACAGCCGCTCACTGTCATCTGCGGCCCTTGCGTGATCGAATCGGAAGAATTTACCCTGAAAGCAGCCCGAGATCTCCAAGAGCTCTTTAGCCATTTTCCCTTTCAGTTCATCTTCAAAGCCTCCTACGATAAAGCCAATCGCTCTTCCATCCATTCTTTCCGTGGTCCTGGCCTCGATGTTGGGCTAAAAATTCTCAAGAAAATCCAAGAAGAGTTCGATTTGCCCCTCCTCACCGATATCCATTCTCCGGAAGAGGCAGCTCTCGTTGGAAATGTCTGCGATATGATCCAGATTCCCGCCTTTTTATGCAGGCAAACCGATCTCCTTGTCGCTGCGGCACAAACAAGCGCTGCGATCAACGTGAAAAAAGGGCAATTTCTCTCTCCTTGGGACGTCAAGAACATCGTCGAAAAATTCAAAGAGTGCGGCCAGAATAGAGTGCTCCTCACAGATCGAGGGACCTCTTTTGGATACAATAATCTCGTCAGCGACATGAGAGCCATCCCCATCATGCAAGGATTTGGCTTCCCTGTCTGTTTCGATGCCAGCCATTCCACTCAGCTTCCCGGAGGGCTTGGAACTTCAAGCGGAGGACAGCGCGAGTTCATTCCGACTCTCGCCAAAGCTGCAATTGCTGCAGGAGCCAATGCTCTTTACATCGAGGCTCATCCCAACCCTTCCTCTGCCAAATCGGATGCAGCTACCGTGATGCCTTATGGCGACCTCAAAACACTTCTTTCTCAAATTGAAAGACTCTATGAGGCGGTTCAATGTTTTTCCGAATCACTCTCTTAAGCGCCCTTTTGAGTTTTGGGATCTATTGGTTTTTTGTCCGCATCCAACCGGAAGATGCCGATCGCTACAGAAAATTAATGGCCGAAAGCATTGAGCTCCGAGCGAGGAAAGCGATCGAGACAGAACCAGCTTTTCAAGAAAGACAAGGGGTGCAAAAAGATATTTGGACCCATAATGAAACCCATCACTTCCGGATCTTGAGTCAAGGTTCTGAGCTCAAAGTACTTCAGAAAAAAGACCAAATTGAGGCCACCGAAAACCTCAAACAGATCGAAGGCACTACGCCCCATGGTTTCACTCTTCTCGCAGAAGAGGGCAGCTACATTTATCCATCCCATCAGTTTGTGGCCCAAAAAAACTGCCTGCTCAAACAGGGGGAAAATCAGATCGAAGGCAATCGCATAGATCTCGATTTGGCCGAAGAAAAATTAAAATTGGAAAATCCCAAAGGACATATTGCGCCCGAGTCTTTGGATTTCACGGCAAAATTTTTAACTTGGGAAAAAGAGGCGAATCGCCTCTATCTCATCGATGAGGTACGTGTCACTCAAACAGACGATCTCATCCTCCTCGCAAAAAAGGGAATCGTGCATCTCGAGGAGTTTAAGCCCACGCAAGTCACGTTGGAAGGAAATGTTCGGCTGATCTCTTCTCGATTTCAGAATAAAGAGAGTTTCGCTATGGCAGACCACCTCACTTTTGATCCGAGAGAAAAAACGCTCCTCTTTGGCGCCGAGCAAAAAGTCCTATTTTGGCAAGAGGGGCTCACTCTCAGCGCATCTGAGGTGTTGATCCGAAAGGACCAGACGATCGAAGGACATGGAGATGTCCACTTTACCTTTAGTTTGGATGAACAAAATCGCATCGATGAATTTTTTAAGCAGTATTTATGAGCTCACTTCTCGAAGTCAAAAACCTCGTCAAGCGCTATAACGGCAAACCAGCTGTCAATGGACTTTCGTTCCATGTCCAGCCTGGTGAAATCGTGGGGCTCTTGGGGCCGAATGGCGCGGGAAAAACGACCGCCTTTTACATGACGATTGGCCTCATCCATCCAGATGAAGGAGAGGTCTATTTTAAAGGGAAAAACATCACCTCGTTGCCGATCCACAAAAGGGCTCAGCTCGGATTTGGCTATCTCGCGCAAGAGCCCTCTATTTTCCGCTCTCTATCCGTCGAGGATAATATTCTTTGCATCTTAGAAACACTTCCCATTTCCAATCGAAAAGAGCGCTTAGATCATCTCCTCCAAGAACTACACCTGGAGCACTTACGCAAAAAAATTGCCGTGAGCTTATCTGGTGGAGAGAGGCGCCGGCTCGAAATCACTCGCGCTCTTGTGACTAACCCATCGCTCTTACTTCTCGATGAGCCCTTTGCCAATATCGACCCTTTAGCTGTTGCTGACGTAAAACACCAGATCCGTCTCCTCAAACAAAAAGAGATCAGCATCCTCATTACCGATCACAACGCCAGGGAAATTTTTTCGATTGTAGATCGCTCTTACCTCATCCAAGAGGGAAAAGTTCTCCTCTCAGGGCCTACTGAAACCCTCATCAACGACCCGCAAGCGCGCAAAACGTATCTCGGGGAAGATTTTCGCTTGTAAACCACGCCTTTAAGACCGATTCTACATCTAAAGTCGCAAGGCAATCGCTCACCTTGCTTCCCCCACAGCCATCTAAATAGCAGGGCCTGCAGCTAAAATTTTGGGCTACTACTCTTGCCCCTGGATTGCGCCAAGGCCCCCAGGCGACATCGGACGTGGGGCCAAAGAGCACAACGACCCGTTTTTTGAGCGCGCTTGCAATATGTAGGGGGACGCTATCAACACAAATCACCCCTTCGCTCATTTCAATCAAAGCGGTCAAATCGTAGAGGGAGATTTTTCCACTCAAATTGATCACCTTGAGCCCCTCCGTAATTTCTCGGATCATGTCCTGTTCGACCGGATCTGGGCCTGAACTAAACACCACCTGTTTTCCCTGCCTGATGAGCTCTTCCGTAAGCGCTCTCATCTTTTTATTGGGCAGACATTTAAAACGCCATCTCGAGGTGGGATGGATGAGGATGAACGGACCCGAAACCCACTCTCTTACTTTGGCTTTCGAGGCTTCTTTCACCTCTAAAAAGAGCTCTCTTTCTTCAGGTTCTGGGAAAATCCCAATCCGTCGCAGTGCATCCAAATTTCTCTCGACCGTGTGCCTTAAACCGGCGCAGTGTTTGACTACATGCGTATAGAGATTTTTTTTCCACTTTCCCTTGGGCTCAAAGCCAACTCGGATCCTCGCCCTAGAGATTTTTGCAGCCAAAGCCCCCCGATCCCCTTCAGTGAGATTGATGACTAAGTCATAGCGCTCTTTTTGAATCTTTCTCCAAAAAGCCCACTCTTTCGCAAGCCTTCTAAATACCCAGAGCTTTTTCCACCCCCGATCATAGCCGAGGATCTGGTCTACTCCTGGGTGCCCTTCCAACATAGGCGCCCCTTCGGAATAGATATAGGCATCGATTTGGGCCTCTGGGAATCGCCCCCTCAAGACCCCAAAAACAGCGGAGGTGAGCAAAACATCCCCCAGCTGCCTGAGCTTGACGACAAGGATTTTTTTGACTTCTTTCAGATCTGGGTAGTTGCCGTAAGACATGGATCTTCTCTCCTAAAAAATGCCAATTTTAAATTTTTTCGGCATTTTCCAATAGAACTTCGTGAGATTTATTACCTTCTCATTTACAATGTACCTACAATAAAATACCTGAATGGAGATTCTAAATGGCCCAAGCGAGCACACAAACGTTAGAGCAAACCCTTTCGATCATCAAGCCGGATGCGGTTGGTCAAAACATGATTGGAAATATCATCGAATATTTTGAAAGGGAAGGGCTTTCTGTCGTGGCAGCCAAAATGCTTCACTTGACAGAGGCGCAAGCAAAAGCTTTCTATGCAGTCCACAAAGACCGTCCTTTTTTCCAAGAACTCGTTGAATTCATGACCTCGGGCTCCGTTCTCGTCATGGTACTCGAAGGGGAAAACGCCGTGTCGCGCAATCGGCAGATCATGGGAGCTACCGACCCTTCTAAAGCGGCTCCTGGGACCATCCGAGCCGACTTTGCTACATCGATTGACCGCAACGCCGTCCATGGATCCGACAGTCTAGAAAACGCGAAAACCGAAATTGCGTTCTTCTTCAAGCCGAACGAGATCTTTCCCCGGAACTAACGCGGTAATTGAGGCCTCTCATTCTCCAATTGAGGACAAACATCCACACACCCAGCACATAACTCATCACTTGAAAGATCCAATAGTGAGGAATATGGCTGGGATAGGGAACTTTCCCCATCGCATAGAGAATCAAACTGGCAAGAGTCAAAAGAGGGGAAAGGATCAGAGCCACTGTCAGTAACCGAGTTCCCCATTTCTTATACGCAAACGTGTAGAACAAATAGCCGAAACCCATCGCAGAAACTGTAGAAATCCCAGCCATTCCCCATTTGAGGTTTGAAGGAATCACGGGATCGTATTGATGCATGACGATCTGATGAACGATCGTGAATAGAACCGTAAAAATCAGCCCCATTTTCCACTGCTTTCTAATCTTAAGATCTTCTGGATTCATCATTCACCTCTTTAGAGGAAAGGATAGAAGAAACATATAAATCTGAAAAGGCTTTTTATTTATCACAACCCTCTTTAAAATTAATTCATGTCTATTTATGAAGATATGATTCAAGCGGTTACTGTGAAACACAGTGACCTAATCAAGGGGATCTGTACCCCTCTTTGTGACTCTCTCAAACTGAGCAAGTTCTGGTATTACAAAATCCAGGATGATGGATCTTATTTTGGATTCGGCAATGATGCTTCCTGGAATGAATACTATGCTTCCGAGAGGCTGTTTCTCAAAAATCCTTTTATGCGCCATCCAAAATTTCTCAAAGAGCGGATCAAATTTGAAAGCGTTAAATTTACAGAAGTCGAAGATGAAGGTTTAAAAACAATCTGGAGAGATCGAAGCAAATTTGATTACGGATTGAGCTTGTCCCTAATCTATAAGACAAGAGATGGAATCGAAGAGTTTGGCTTTGGCTCTCCCGCTTTGGGCGAAAGACAAATGGTCTATTTTTTGAGTATCTTGCCTCTTCTCAGGCTCTTCATCAAGAAATTTAAAGTAGAGAATGCCTTTCTCTTCTCAAAGCTCAAAGATGCGCAAATCAACATTGGCAAAATCATCGGCTCTTCTTTTTACAAAAACACTGTCTCTCTGGTTCTTCCGGAAGAAACCAAAAGAGATTTTTTACAGAAAATGGAGATCAAAATTCCAGACCCTCTTTCCTCTCGAGAACTAGATATAATCACACTCCTCCTCGAAGGCTATTTAGCTCCGCAGATTGCATCTCAGATCTTTCTTTCTAAGCGAACCGTTGAACACTATATCGAGAGGATCAAGCTCAAGCTCGACTGCTCCTCAAAAACTGAGCTCATCCAAAAGGCCCGCGAACTCAATCTCTTGGAAAATCTCCATTATTAGTAAAAAAGGGTATTCCATACCCTAGTTTTAATTCCCACTGATCATGGTATCTTTTTTGCAAGATTTTACAATCTCAAAATGGTTGTTGAAATCTTTGCCTACATAATCACAAAAAAAATGGAGGTTATTATGATTGGCGCTATGAAATCTTTTGCGAGCAGTGTTTATCAGTCTTTACCGGAACTGCCGACATTTAAGCTCGACTCACCGAAGAATATGATTGCGAAGATACAAAAATTGGCTGTGCCAACAATTCTACTTTTGGGAACATCCTATGTTGCGCAGCAAGCCGAAGCCTTTGGGTTCGGAACGCTCGCTTGTGTCCTTTGTTTAGCTGGAGGAGGCGGTCCTGTTTGCGTTCCACCCTGTGTTTTAGCAATGGTTACGGCACCAATTCCGGGATATTAGATGGTGATTTTCATCGTACTGACAGTTTTGTATATTTGGTTCACAGCGAAAGTTGTGATGTTTTTATACAAAAAACTAAAGGGCCTCTAGAAATAGAGGCCTTAAAAAATTTTGTTTGCTTAAAATTCAACAATTTATTTATCCTTTTGCACACAAACAAGGAAACATGATGAAAATGTAGAAAAACTTACTCAAAGACCCTAGATAGGAGGTTATTATGGTAAGCTCAACTCAAGGTTCTCATAGCAATTCGGATTTTGTCCGAACAACCACCCCTGATCCTAGCAAGACGCACTCTTCTGCTGATCTTTCTGTAGCCGAAACCCTTAGGACGCTTAGTCAAGATGCTCATGAAGGTTGGGTGCTAGTAGGAGAGTTATCTCCTTCAAAATCTACTGTAAAAGAAGACCAGCCTCGCTACATAAGGGTTGTCACAAGGGATCTAGGTCCTACCGAAGAAACGGCCTCCAGAGTCATGCAAACATTGGAAGACAGATCTCCTTCTCCTCGACCAAGGCCAGAAGGAGCTGAAAAAGCCAGAGAAACACATCAAGACGCTGAAATACAACGGCTCATTCAAGAAGCAAAAAAACAGGCCAGAGAGGAGGCTGCAGCACAATTTGCTGAGCAGCTTAGACAACAAACAGCAAAACAGGCTGAGCGAGGAGTTCTAGAACAAGAGCGCTCGACTCTTCAGACTCGCTATATCGAGCTAACCCAAGCAATCCTCCGTATCCAACACCAAATCAAAGAGATCAATAGCGATCAATCCTTAACCGTAGGAGCCGCTGTGAACGCTCCTTCTGGGGCTTTTTGGGGATTCGTCTTTGGAGGATTTGCAGGAGCAGCAATTGGAGCGGCTTTGACGGCAACTACGGTCACCGCCATGATCACTCTAGATCAAGAGAAGGCTTTACTTGCCCAAAAAACGAAGTTAGAAACTGAACGGGGATCTGTTGAGCAACAGCTTCAGGCCCTAGCAGCAATTGGATAAAAACTCGTGAGGGGGTAGACCAGAGAAAATTTGGGCTCAGTCTACTCCAATAAAAATAGCAAAAAAGAGGCTCTTATGAAACCCTCACCCATCACTGCTACTCAATTTGCTTGTCTCGTACGCTATCTGAAAAGAATCGTTGCATTAGAAACTTCACTTTCCGCTCGCATTTTCCAAACAGCAGCCCCCTGCTTCTCAAAAACATCTCCCCATTCTCCAGGCTGCTATATTGAAATTCCCAAACTCCCCCTTAATCCAAACCCAGAAGGGGCCTTCTCCCCTTTTTCCATTTATCATCTCCTTCGAACCCTGAGACCAGAGACTGCTGAGCAGCAGAGGATTCGGCAACGAAAAGAGGAGCGAATCTCGCAAATCAACCAACAAAAATATGCGCAGGTTTGGGAAATGTTGCATCGAATCGAACATTTGCAAAAACGGCGAAGAGTAGATTCCGAGCAAACACAGCGCGAAGTCTTTGCAGATTGGCAACAATTCATTGCCCAGATTCAAGAGCAGCCTATATTACGACTCAGAGAGGCTGAGCGGTGCGCTCAACAAAGGGCCCAAGATCCCATCCAGTCTTCGCAGCCAACCATACAATCCCTTTTGAACAGATTAGCAGCAGAAGCCGAAATAGAAATCGAAAAAGCTGAAGAGCGAGCTGACGAGTATCTCCGAGAAGTAGAACAAGATCTCTTAAACATAGCCAAAATGGAAATGAAAACTGCTGAACAGCGTCTTACCCAGACTGAGCAGTTAAGAGCGCAAAGAGAGCGGCAATCGGCCCTTCAAATTCGTCATACAAACCTGCAGACCAGCCTCGATCAAATCCAAGAGCAAATGGACCTCTTCAATAGCACCTCTTCGGTGGCTATGAGCCTTGGAATCACCTCATTTCCTGGAGCATTTTGGGGAGCGCTCATTGTCGGACCTCTTGGGCTTCTCTGGGGCGCTCTGATATCTAGTATCCTAACTACGCTGATGATTCATTCGGACAAAACCCAAGAATTTCTCCTTCAAAAAGGGCAACTAGAGTTAGAAATGCAATCGATCACCCTCCAATTGCAGTAGGTCTCCTCGCATGGACAGCAACTACGCACGATCAGATAAAGAGAGGTAATATTTTCCAAAACAAAATCGAAGCGAGTAAAATCATCTTTTTGTCCCTTGAATGAGATAATAATCTAAAGCCCCAGCTTCGTAAGCCACTTTCCAGTTTCTAGTCCAGGAATTGCGAAGTTCGGTTTGAGATACCCACTGATCAAACCCATTCCATACATGAGCGCCAATCGATTGGATAGTAATATCCGTAAATCCGCTTTGTACGAGGTCTTCTTTAATGGAGTGAATAGAAGGGAGGTGATCGATGTCAGCATTCACAGTTTGGACCAGAGGTGCAACCTGTTCTTTAGCCTCACTATGACAACCAAAAAAGGTTGCAACACAGATCTTACCATTCTCAACAAGAACCCTTGAAGATTCGGCAAAAAATTTTCGAATTGATGGGAAATGCTGCGCAGCTTCTACGGAATATATTCTATCTACTGATGCGTCTTTCAAAGGCAATGCTTGCGCATCTCCTTCCTCATACCTTACTCTACCTTCCGAAACCGCGATCTGATTAATCGTACGTGCCCGCATTACTTGTGACTTACAAAAGTCAAACCCGATTACACTTTTCGGCTTAAATTCTTTGGAAATAAGATTAGCACCTACTCCTCGACCAGATCCAACTTCTACTATCGTATGCTCTGGAGTAATATCCAATCTTTGACCTACCTGTCGGTACATCTCCTGTTGGCTGATTAATCTTTGCTGTGAATTAATTAGACCTTTCTGTTGATTAATCTTCTCAGACCAATATCCAAAATTGATAAAGTCTCCTGAGAATAAACCCGTTGCCCCGAGATTATCTTCTTCATACATTTCCCTAACACTTTTCTCAATTCTGCCCTCAAAAGGGGGGGGTATAACAGGTAATGTTGCTGCGCAAGCCATAGTCTTCTCCACTTACTTTCTTTTTATTTTTTTTCAGCAAATCTTTGCGAAAACAAAGAAATTATAAATAATAAAGAAATAAATGTAAACAAGAAAATAATTGAATCTGAAATAATCCTGAAAAAGAGGAGGGCGAAAACGGAAGCCATTGATATTAAAAGCTCTATGAATCCACATAAGGTGCCTCTAAAGGCCGGGGATGTGGAAGATAGGATGGCGTCATAAACGAAAGGAAGATAAAAGCCCCCTAAATTAGCCACCAACATGGTTTGAAACGAAAAATTCAGGTTATCAACGTTATAGACTATCGCGGAAAAAAGAGAAACTATCGAAAAGAGTATCCCCATACCATATGCCAACGTCAAAACAGATAAATGAGGGGTCTTTCTATAAAGAAGGCTCAGCAACGTCCCAACCAAAGAGCCAATCCCGAGCAGAGAGTAGAGAATCTTGTGAGATTCTTGGAATTCCAAATACGAATCCGATAAAAAAAACACAATTTGGCCAACAAAAAGTGCAAATAGAGTTAAATATACTTTCGATCTATTCCCCTGATGAATTAACTGCCGAATTTTAAGAGTATGGGCTTTATAATCTCGGACATCGCAAAAGAACACAAAAAAAACTGCATTGATCAGCATGCTGGGGAGCATGATTTTTAGAAACACTGTGTGCTGCATTTGAGACAAATATGAAAACAAGCACCAGGGTAAAAATTGCGCAATAAAAGTGAAGGCGATCAATTGTACTTTCGATTGATGTGGAAAATTATCGATGATGGACGCCCTAGCAATGGGAGTGGGGTTAAAGGTCATACCCAATAGCAATATAAGAAGTGGGGAAACTCCGTATAAATTGATCCATAGAATCAATACAAAGCCCGATGTCAGGGTAAATAAAAGGCAAGTTTTTCGGCTGAATCGATCTGATAAGTATCCTAAATATAATCCACTTAGAGCGAGGGAGACGATCCAAATAATAAAAAACTCTCCTGAACTGGGCAAATTATAGATCTGGATGGATACTAATTCGAATAACGAAATCATTAGCAGGGCGGGAAAGCTATTGAATGTCTTAGTAAAAACGCTTTGAGGAAGAGTTGTTTGATCAGACATCTCACTTACCTAGATACTCATGACTTATGAGCTCTAAACCTTAAAGTATCAAAAAAACCTTGAAAAATCCTAGCACAAACTATACTGGGACACGGAAACTGTTCTAGATTTTTTCTCTCTTAATGCTCTATCTAGACTCTGAGCTAGGACAATTACATACGGCAAAGATAAGAGATCGCGATGACTGCCGGGGGTCTCATGAACCCCTATCTCTCCTCTTGAAATAGATCGCCAAGTCTCAGCGAGAGGGGTCGATTTCATGCGAAAAAACTGCTCTTTCGCTTGGAAATAGTCAATTTTCTCGGAGTAAACTTTAGGGGCATATTTTCTCAAAGCAGCCAAGTTCTGCTGAATATTTTTAAAAGTCATCTGTTGTTGGGACTCCGGTAAACTAGCAAGTCCGATACAAGCTAGGACTTTGCCCATTAGATCTACCTGCGAAAGGGTTTTTAGCTCAGCCGCTGCAACCTCTTTTCCTTCTAATAGCTCTAACAAAAAAGAGAGCATTTCCCATTCATCTTTTCTTGGAACCTGCTCATTTTGAGGATTGATCGCATCTATCATCCCCAGAAATTTAGGAGGATACCCTAACTTTTCAAGTTGCGTTGCCATTTCAAAAGCCAATATTCCACCAAAGGAAAAACCGCATAGAGAATAGGACTGATGGAATCCTATTTTTTCTATTTCACTAACATAAGAAGAAACAATCTCCTCAATACTCCGATCTTTCTGATTCAAAACATCTTGAAAACCATAAATAGCCCCCTTATAGGCCATTGAATCTACAAGAGTCCTATAGGAAGATATATTTCCATCCAGACCATGAAGTAAAAAAAGAGGAGGATCCTCTTCATTTTGACTGGCCCTTAGCTTTACAAGAGAAGTATTGGCAACGGTTTGATTTGAAATGAGGCTAGTCAGCTGCGCAATCGTGGGGAATTGGTTGAAATTTTGAAGAGATATTGAATACCCCAACTTTTTTTCTATCTGAGCCACCACTTCAATGGCCAAAAGCGAATCTCCTCCGAGTTCAAAAAAGTTCTGATTGAGACCAATGGATTGTTCTCCGAGTAATTGTTGCCACATAGAGACTAAAACCGCTTCGATGTCAGAATGTTTGTCTCTTGCGATCTTGATTGAGGGGGAGCTTTGAGTTTTAGAGGGTGGATCGATCCAATATTTTTTCTTTTCAAAAGGATAGGTAGGAAGAGGGATCCGAAAAGGGTTTTTATTGAGTTTAGCCCAAAAAGCTTGCCAATCTATTTTCTCACCTTTGAGCCAAGAATTTCCCACTTCATAGAGAAACTCTTCCTGAGCAGTTTGTGGAGGGGCAAGCACACCCTGAAAATCTGCAAGATCGTCCAACATCCCCTCTCGACTCCGACAAATCAGCGCTCGTCTATACTCAAAGGATTTTCTGCCCACTTGTAAACTATAAGCAGCATCGCTTAAGGAAATTTCTGGATGTTCTTTTAAATATTCGCCGAGCTGAAGGGAAAAAGTTTTTAAAGCAGCTGGGCTTTTAGCCGAAAAAGTGAGCAAAACAGGGAATGTTGATTCATCGATTATTTCCCGATTCATAAATTCTTCGAGAATCAAATGAGCATTTGTTCCTCCAATCCCGAAAGAACTCACACAAGCCCTTCTTGGGTGATGACTGCTGGCAGGCCACTCCTTCAAGGTAGTATTGATATAAAAGGGGCTATTTTCCAAATCCATATGAGGATTTTGGTTGGCAAAATGCAAAGTCGGTGGCAATTTCTTTTCTTTTACAGCTAGAACGGCCTTGATGAAACCGGCAATCCCAGCAGCTTCCATGGTATGGCCTATGTTGCTCTTGACGGAACCGATCGCACAAAATCTCTTTTGATCTGTGAATTCCCTAAAAGCACCTGTCAGACCTTCCATTTCAACCGGATCGCCTAAAAGAGTAGCCGTTCCATGAGTTTCGGCATAAGAGATGGTAGCAGGATCTATTTCAGCCATCGCTATTGCTGACCTAATGACTTCGGCCTGTCCTTTAGCGCTTGGGGCGGAATAGCTAATCTTTTCTCCCCCATCATTGTTCAAACTATAGCCTCGGATGACCGCATAAATAGTATCTCGATCCTTTACCGCATCTTCCAATCTTTTCAATACAACCGCACCCACTCCATTGCTGGGAACTGTTCCTTGAGCCTTGGCATCGAACGTTCTACAATGTCCATCTGGAGAGAAAATCATTCCTTCTTGGTGCAGATATCCACTTCTTTGAGGCAAATAGATGGAAACACCTCCGGCAAGGGCCACGTCACATTGATACGTGAGAAGATGCGTACAAGCTATGCAAACAGCTGTAAGCGAAGTAGAGCAAGCTGTCTGGATTGATAAACTGGGGCCCTTCAAATTCAGCTTATGGGAAACTTTTGTCGCCAAAAAATCTGGTTCATTGCCGATCCGGACCAAAAAATTCCCCATAGTTTCCATGATGTGGGGATGTGGATAGAGATGATTGAGGAAATAAAGACTCCGGCCGGAACCTGCAAAAACTCCAACACTTCCCTGAAATTGATCTGAACTATAGCCAGCCCTTTCTAGGGCTTCATGAGCAATTTCCAGAAAAAGACGTTGTTGAGGATCCATAAGACTGGCTTCTTGGGAAGAAATCCCGAAGAAATCGGCATCAAAGAGCTCAACCCCTTCTAAAATCCCTCTTGCCTTAACATACCGCGAGGATCGAACCAAATCTTGCCCGGCCCCTGCCTGGATGAGCTCTTCCTCTGTAAAAGCAGAAATTGTCTCTTTAGCCTCAAGGATATTTTCCCAATAGCCCTCAATATCTTTTGCCCCAGGAAAACGTCCCGCCATTCCTATAACAGCAATCGCGGTTTGATCTGTCATATTTAGGCCCCCTTTCGCAATTTTCTAAACTCTCGAAATCCTGCCTTCTGTCTCTTGACAACATTCAAAAGAGCCGCTAAGGGCTCACATTTACCGCTCTTTATAGAGAGCACATGCTGAGTCAATAAAGAGATCGTAGGATACTGAAGAAGGTCTGCTACTTTGATCTCTATTCCGAGCTGCTTCTGAATCTCCGTCTGTAGACGCACAATCTGCAAAGAGTCTCCTCCCAAAACAAAAAAGTTGTCCTCAACCCCGATATTTTTGATCTCGAGAATCCTTTCCCAAATCTGCAACATTTTTCTCTCTAAGTCAGTCAACCCCTTCCTGCTCGACACCTTTAGCGTAGAACACAGCCCCTCTCGAGAAAGAGCCTCTCGATCGATCTTGCCATTGGGTGTTTGAGGCCATTGGTCAATTTTGACAATCTGTTGAGGAACCATGTACTCCGGCAGCGTTTTTTGAAGACACGCTCTCACGCCCTCCCCGTCTATAGCCGCTTGACTTGCCGAATAATAGGCGACCAACTGCTTATGGCCTTTACTCTTTTCCTGTACAATCACGATGGCTTCATCAATCCCGTCCAACTCACGGATTGCTTGTTCGATCTCTCCGAGCTCGATTCGATAGCCCCGAATTTTTACTTGGAAGTCCATTCTTCCTAAAAATTCAATGTTTCCATCCTGCCCTACCCTGCCAAAATCTCCTGTTCTATAGATCCGACACCGCTGATCCTCCAACCACAGAAATTTCTCCTCTGTGAGATCTCCCTGATTTAAATAACCTCTGGCAAGACCGGGGCCGCTAATGCAAATTTCTCCTTTTTCCCCCCGCGCAACCGGCTTGAGGTACTCATCCAGAATGAAAATCTGCGTCTCTGCAAATGGTTTTCCAACCGTAATTCTCTTAGCTTCTCGACTCATTGGGTGATAAATATTGGCAATACTTGCTCCTACCGCATACTCAGAAGGTCCATAGACGTTATTCAGAAAAGCTTGAGGAGCCCATTTCCGATGAAGCATCAAAATATCTTTAGAAATGCTGTCTCCTCCCAAGTCTACATACTTCAAAGAGGGCATCCTCTCCTCTCTACTTAGAAGCAAAGAATAAAACGAGGGCACACACAGCGTATAGTTGACCCCAAACTTTTTGATCTGAGAGATAATCTGTCCTGCATCCAGCGATCTATTTTGGGAAAAGCAGACAGTCCCTCCAGAAACCAAAGTCAAAACAATGACGAGCAAACTTGCATCGAAGCCAATACTCCCCGCGACCAATGCAACCAGCTTTTCTCCAGGAGGCCTCCTATGCGCTAAAGCTGCATACGCTAAAGATCTATGTTCATGGACAATTCCCTTGGGCCTACCGGTCGAACCCGACGTATACATCACATACGCGGCCTGTCCAGGCAAAACAGTCGCCTCCCATTCCCCCAAATCCCGAACCTGATCCAATAACATAAGTTCTGTTGAAACAGAACCGAACTTCCCCTCCAAGGCCTTTTCCGTAATCAAGAAACGGGGCCGAGCATCCCCAACAAGCCTTTCCACCCTCTCAACCGGATAATTGGGATCAATGGGCAAATATACAGCTCCCGCCAATAGAATGCCCATCATTCCTACCAGCAAATCCAAGCCGTGATAAAGACTCAATGCAACTACAGTCTCCTCTCGAACGCCCCTTGCCCGCAAGAAACCCGCTAGCTGACCCGCCCGCCTAGCCAATTCCCCGTACGTGATCTCCTCATCCTCAAACCTAGCGGCCACTTCCCCACGCCGCTCCCTCGCCTGATCCAGGAACAGACCACATATACTTATAAATTCTTCCACACCCTGAACTTCAGCATCTCTTTCTTCTGCAGCTAACATATAAAACCCTCAAAAGGTTTTTATTTATCTTTAAATCTAAAAACCATCTGGTTTTTTATAGTAACATCCTAGAAATTTTCTATCCTACCTCTTTTTTAACCTCAAATTTTAACGGTTTTTTAACAGAGGGGTCAATATAATTCTTTAAAAGGGAAACAACTGAACTATAAAAGCAAAACCATCTAGTTATTAGACGCTTGCGCTTTTATACAAAATTTTATTTAAAATACAATCGTTACTAAGCGCGCTTCCAAAGCACTTTCGAATGAGCCAAAAGCTCTTGCCCTTGCAATAAGGTGTATTCGTCTAGAGGATGGCGGTATTCTAAAAAAAGTTCATCTTTGTCAATTTTGAATTCACGTTGTTGAGCCACTTGCACATAGCTCAGAAAATTGCAGACTTCTGGGTAATGAACAACAATATTATCAAGAATTTTGTATTTCCCTACATAACCCCCATAATTTTCTGCGGCTTCAAGTTTTTCTTGAATTTTCGAATCAGACATTTTGCGATTTGCGGGCATAATGTGAACAGAAACGAGTCCTTCTGGTGTATAAACAAGATATCCAATAGGGTTTTCTCCAAAAGGGTAAATAATCTGCTGAGTTTTATCTACGACCGTTGTGTATTTGACTAATTTCCAAGCCCCTACGATTTCTGATTTAAAACCAGACATTTATCGCTCCTTTCCCTTTTAACTTCTATAAGATACAGAGAGGCTCTATTTTCCAGCAAAGGAAATTATATTAAATTTATTATCTAAGACTCAAATGTTTTTCATTCTTGAAGTTTTTATATGGAATCCACGAAATCAAAGCTGTTACAAAAGAAATAAAAATAACATAGAAAAGTCCAAACACCGAAGATTTATACCCCATAGCGACAAGGGAAGAGACTAAAATAGCGCAAGTATCAGCAGATTCAACTAACCCATAATTTTTCCCTTGTTCATGTACTAGGCTTCTTTTTGATAGGGCAGCAAAAAAAGCAGCAGACAAAAACGCGTTACCCCAGGAATGGAAAAAATAACAAGAAGACAAAATAAGAAAGGTTGAATTTTTAAAGACCAAAAATGAAAAGAATATAGGAACTAAAGAAAAACAAAGAAGACAATACCCAATCTTGATTATTTTTTCATCAGCAACTCGTGGACAATATTTCAACAGAAAAATACCCCATAAGTATCCTATCATCATCATTAACCCTGTTGCTGAAAACTCACTGATACCAAAATCAACATACAGCAAGAGAATAGAATATAAAGATACTTCCCATAAAAAAAATGCAGCAACCCCATTTCTGATATGCTTCTGCTTTAATCTTGTGAAAATCTCTTTTAGCTCATAGAACCCCCTGAACCTGCTCCCCTCTTTTCTATCTATCTTTGCACTTTTATTGTCTTTGTCTCGAATATCATTGAATAAAAAAACACAGAAAATTATCAAAACAACGAAAACAAGCATGATAAGCAAATTCGTCTGTATATCTTTTAGATATTTTTCTGCGCTAATTAAGGTTATATACCCTATTGCAAAAAATGCGGTTGATAAACCAAATGAAAAACGAAATTCTTTTTCCTGGGTGTCTGCAATACTCGCCCAAGCTATAGGTATCGTATTTCCCACAGCCCCTTTAATCAAAAGCAGAAAGACGAGCACAGAAAAATAAGGCAAGACGTTTTGGCTAAATAAAAAATAAAGGAACAAAGACAGACAAGAGAAGGAAAGAGAAATGACTAAACTCTTCTTCCTGCAGTAGAAATCTGAAAAACCGGCCTGTATCGGTGATGCAAAAATTTGAACGACTAAAAAAATAAGCGAAAAAAGAAGTTGTGTAAACTTTGTCTGGTTATTAAAGGTGTGAAAAATATAGTTATCACATAAAACGTCAGCAAAAATAAACAACAAGATAAGCGGAAGATAGTATTTGCTTTTTGCTCTCAATTTCTTACTTTATCATCCTAAATCATTTTAATAGGCAGATTCCCACTTTCTAAAGAGGCTTATCTCCCGTTAAGCCTACTTTTACATGGTTCTTCCACCCTTGACAAGACTTTTTTACTCTTGACCCCATCCTTCATTTTTGACCTCATCGGCTGCTGAGCCATAAACATGTCTCGACTAACAATTGAATTCTTTAGCGAGTTCCGCTCTCAATGATTGGTTAATGAGTTCTGGTCTATGTGCCATAATAAAACCGAACACAATTTTTTGAGCAAAAGGAATCATTCTTCTGAAAGAGTTTTCATCAAAAATATTCGTGGCAACGCATATTTCTCCTACTGATTCCGCGCAATTATCTAATATCACATCATCTTCATTCGGATCCGAGGCAATCTTTGTTAGAGCTTCTAAAGCTCTTACATCTTTATATGCCCTGAGATCAATAGCAGCATCTCCTCGTTCATCCTCTCTAGCTGTTTTGTCAAGCAAGACATCAATTAATAGTTGTACTTGATCTTTCATTTTGCAATTAAACAAGGAATTGTCCAACAAAGCCTATCTAGACCATTTTATCTGCCGGGCCCTCTATTTTCAAGAAATTTCCATTCAGGTTTATGAGATTTAAAAAAAGCAATAGCTGTTCTTTGCGCTATTGGAGCTAATTTATATATAATATCTTGCCTAAATTCGTTACGGCCTACCAATATTTTAGCTATAGACTCCCCGCAGGCATCTAATACTATATACTCTTCATCCGTATTACTTCCTACTTGCATTAAAGCATTTAAAACTTTGTCGTCGTTAAATTTTCCCATATCCATCGCAGCATCATGCCTTTCATCCTCTCTTGCAATCGGATCAAACAAGATTTTTATTAAAAGCTGCACTTCATCATCTAATCTCATTCCAATTTCCTGTAGTATAAATCTAATGGCAAATGCCTACCAATTCCTTCTGCTCCAACTTCATTAGTAAATGGATTAACATAATAGCTACCCCCAACATTTAGTCGCGCATCAAATCTTGGCTGATTACTGCCAGCCTGTAATCCTGGCCTTAGGCTAGGTTCAGGTTTAATGATAAGACGCCATTCTGGAAGTCCATCGTGATAAACTCCCCATTTTTCGGGCCCTCCGTAAGAATTCGGCAATTTTTCCCATCCCTTACTTTTTGCCCACCCACGCAAAATTCTGATATTGTTCTGCCCTACTTCAGAAAGATTGTAAGCTGCTTGATGGAATCGATTGAATTGGAAATTAGATTGCGCCATTTCAGGCTGCAATGCAAGTCCTCTAATTCTATAAGCACTTGTTACGCTAAGCGCACTTCGACTTACTGAAACTGCCTTTGATGCAGTAGAGAATAGATTGCCAGGACAAGGCATTCCAAGAAGTAGAAAACGATCTGGCTGTCCAAATGCATTTCCGCACTTAGTTCCAAAAAATTGATCAATTCTTTGACAACCGATGTCCCGACGTTTTTCCCACGGTTTATCATCGAATGATGAACCTAATAACTTCGATTTTAGAAAAGACAACTCTAATCCCCTCTGAACCAAATCGTTGTAAAGTATGTGAACTTCCCTAGACACTAATCCGGAAAGAGTAGAGCTAAGCGTGGTTCCCCAAATGGGAGACTTTCTATTCCAATCAGAGCTATATTGTCCATAATCAATAAGCCCATACTCATCGATGTGGGTGAGGGGGTTGTTGTGCACATAGGCATAGAGGTTCATGCCGTCGGTGAAGCCAGCAGGGTCGGGGGTCAGCCAACGGCCAAAGGAAGGGATATAGAACCTTCTGCCAAAATAGACGAGATGGGTTTGGTCATCGGTTCTCTTGGACGAAAAACGCCAGGGTGAGAGGGCATTGCCAAGGATTTCTTCTTCCCCGAAGGCACTATAGTGGTAGAAGGTGGGGACGGAGGTGAACGGTTTGAGGACAGCGAGATTACCTTGTAGATCGTGGATAGGTGTATGGATCTGTCCAGAGAGTTCGATCGCAATGGCAGCGCCAATTTCCGCGTGAGGCGTATTGCCAAGGATTCTGAGATCGATGGGTTGAAGCTGCTCATTGAAGGCGCCTATTTCATTTTGCCCATCGTAAAGAAAATAGAGAGTTTCTGAGCTAGACCGATAGGTTGCAGATGTAGAAAGGCAACGGTTGAAGAAATCATAGGTGAAGGTTCGGGTACAATTGGGTGTTTCGATGCGGATCAGACGATCGAGCGCATCGTAGGTGTAGGTGGTGTCTTCGCAGTGGACGGGATTGCCGTTGCGGTCATAGTCGAAGTGGGAGGAGATTTGGTTTAAAGAGTTGATCTGGTAGGTCTCTTCGTCTTTTCTGAGGCGGTTATTGAGCGAATCGAAGGAATAGGTATGGGTAAAGCGGCCATTTTCGGAAGTGAGTTGGTAGAGAGAATCATAGGTGTAGTTGATAAAGTCGGTTTCTCCTCGCTTCATTTGGAGGATATTGCCTACAGGATCGAATTGAGTGATCTCTTGGCTGAAGGAAAAAGAATGGATAATGGATTTTCGATTGAGAAGATCGTATTGGGATTGAAGGATTTGCTGATCGATGCAGATTTCTTGAGTGATGTTTCCAGATAGATCGTAGGCAGCGTAGGTGTGAGTGTAGAGGGTTATTCCCTCTAGTGTTTTTCGGGTAACCGATTTGAGATGAGCTGGATCATATTGGTATAGGATGAGGCAATCAGCATGTGGGATTTGACAGCTGCTCTTTCTGCCTTGGCAATCATAAGTAGTTTCCAGGGTATAGCCATGAGGAAAGGTCTCTTTCTTGATTCTACCGAAGGCGTCGGTTTGTCGGATGAGACCATCGCTTTCTTGAAGATGACCTAGGAGATTGTAGCGCATTTTATGATGAATGGTTTGATCGGAAGAGGTGAGAGACTCGAGATGACCTAGATCGCTGTGAGTATAGCTTAGAACGACTCCGTTTGGTTTGGTCAGGGTTTCTAATTCACCCCGAGGAGTGTAAGTGTAATAAGTCGTTTTGGCTTCAAGGGTATTTGCAGCCTCGATAAGGGTTTTGAGCCAGCCTCGTGAATTGTATTCCCAGCGGGTCTTGATCTCTTTTTGGGTACCATCTAGATGATAGATGGTATCTATCTGTAGGATGGGCTGTCCGTTCTTGTTGTAGATTTTCTTCTCAAAAAAAAGGGTTTTGCCATTTTGACGCTTTTCAAGAGAGGAGAGTTGATTGAAACTGTTGTAGGTTTCAATCGTTTCAAGCCCCATGGCATCGGTGTGGGTCTTTTGGTTGATATTAGAATTGTAGTCCCAAGTTTCTACAAAGCCCAAAGCATCGATCTTTCGAATAAGTCTACCGACCGAGTCGTATTGGTGAATCTCTTTGGCAAGCTGCCCCTGAATGTTCCGAATGACTGTTTTTTGATTGAGGGCATCATCGTATATGTATTGAACTTGTCGAAGGAGGGTTCCCGATAAAGACTCGTTTCTCTCTTCGACGATTCGATCGAGAAGATCGTATTCTGTGAGGATAACGAGATCGCCCTTTTGGGTTTTATACAATCTTCCAAATTCATCGTAGGAATAAAGTGTTTCCTCTCCTAACGAGATTTCTCTTTTCTTTCTTCCTGCAAGATCGTATTCGTAGCGGGTCTCATTCCCCTCTGCATCGGTTTTTTTGACCAGAAATTGTCCTTCGTAAGAGAAGGTTTCTTGGGAAAGTTGCTTTTCTTGATTGGAAATGGTTTTGGTAAGAATGCGATTTAAGTAATCATAGGTATAGTATGTGGTAACTTTTCGAGCATCTGTGTGAGTTTCGAGGGAACCATCAAGAAAATAGGTAAAGGTTTCGATAGTTCCATCAGGATGGATGATTTGTGTGGGTTTACCGTAGGCGTTGTATTGAGTTTTTGTGATATTTCCTTCGGCGTCTTCTTTAAGGATGAGATTCCCTGCACTGTCGAAGGTTTGTTTGATGACGGGATAGACTAGCTCTCCAGCTTCGTTTTCAATGGGAGGGAGATGGATTTCTGTTCGATGTCCAAAGGCGTCTACTGTGTAAGAAGTGACGTTCCCGTAGGGATCCATTTCTGAAATGAGGTGATGTTTCTTATTGTAATCGTACTTGTAAAGGCGCCGTATGCCATCAGCACCTTTTTCTTCTTTCTGGATCAACCGATTGGAAAAATCGTAGGCATAGAAAGTTTCTAGCTGGTCTGTAAATTCTTTTTTATAAAAGAGATTCCCTACTTCATCGTAGTCGTAAAGGGCCGTTTGTCCCAAAGCATTTGTTTCAGTTGTAAGTCTTCCCTTACCGTCGTAGGTAAAATGCAAGCTGTAGCGCAATTGATTTTGAGCATCATAAATGTCTTTTTTCTCAGGTTTTGCGCCCGGGCCATAATAAAGAACAGTTTTTCGAAGTAGTGCCCCGTTCCCTTCCCTTTCTTCGAGAACTTGCGGCATGCCGATAAAAGGCCCCTTAGAATAAGGTGTGATGAACTTCACAACTTTTGAGTGTTGATCTTCAACGACTTCTGATTTGAGTGTGTTGTCTGAATAGTAATCATAGATCGTTTGGATGCGAACCTGACTCTTTTCACAAATAGATTTTGTATAGGGAAGCTGTGTGTTTTGCCAATAAGTATAGAGAAGTGTGAGGTCGCGACTCCCTTCTTGTTTGAGAAGGAGATTCTTGCCATCTTTGGAATACTCACTTTTCTTTGTGTAGTGCTCGATCCCATTTTCTATTGGGAAGCCTTGACCATTGATTTTTAGATCGGGAGTTTGAAGCCCAGATAGGGAGCCGTAAAAAGTTTCTGCTTCGACATTTCCCCAGGCATCATAATTATAAGTTCGGCTCAATAGAGGGGAATTCTTTTCATCGAAGAAAGTTTTGCACTTTAGCAAATTGCCTTGCCAAACGAATCGATCGGAGCTATGGGGCTGGGTTTGCCCTAAAAACCGCTCCACTTGAGTCAGGCGAAATTCATCATTCCAAAAATACTGAGTCTGATTGTCATCGATATCAAGGACATGGCTTTTCTTATTCTTGGGGTCATAGAAGAATCGATGGGTTACAAAAAGAGTGTCATCTTTGCCTACAGGTGCCAATACTTTCTCAACCCGATGCTCATAAGTGTTATCGTAAGCAACCTGAATCGTGCGGCCTTTCGGGAGAGTGCAAGAAGTGAGATAGGGAATCTGAATTTCCTCCCCCTGCCAAACTTTCTTCAAATCCCAACCATATTCTTGATCGGGGAAATCGGGAGATGCAACCTTAGATTTTGTATCTTGAGAATAGTAAGTGATGGAGCGAAGATCACTCCCCGTCAGCTGAATTTCAGGCGCTTTGTGAACAGGAATATCTAGATAACAATAGGTTGTTCTCTGACTTGCATCGGTAGTATAGATGCGATCAATCTGATTTTTCTGATCCCATCGATAGTGGATCATGTGCCCATTGGGCAAAGTCTCTGAAACCAGTTTGTAGGCATAGATTAAGTATGCTTCCCCTCCTCCATAGGGAATTTCCGTTTTTTTCTGATCGTTGTAGTTCTCGTATCTTCGAAGGGTTCCGTCTGCTGCGTGAAGAGTAAAACTCTTTCCTCTTCCATCCTGATTCGGATCAAAAGAGATGTACTGATTCTTCAGATTGCTTTTCCCAGAAATCTCTCCCGTTTTGGTATTGGCAGACCCCTTATCGTCTTGTGCAAGCGCGTTGTATTTTAAAACTCTTCTTTTCTTTTCATCTTTACCATAAAAATTCTTGCCTATGACAGGATAGACGTTATTTTGCCGATCCGGATAATAAGAAAGCTCTGTTCCATTCGGTTCATTTACGGTTAAAAAATTGCCAAAACACCAGAGATTCGCAGTGAGATGCTGATAGGTTTGAAAACGACCCTTTCGACTCAAATAAGATCTCCTGAGATGGATGGGTTCCGCTCCTTGAATTACGTAGTCCTCTTCGAATGCATATAGATCCCCTGTAATGACACTGACCCCTTCTACAAGTGAAGAAGGATCGTTTTCCGTTACGGCAAGTGCAGGCTCAGCCGACCAACTACAAGAGATAAGAAGGGAAAAGGCTATGAGATAGAACATCTAGTTCCTCAAGAAGAGGAGCTATCTTAGGGAATTTTTTAGTTTATGGGGAAGAAAAATTTTTAGAAGCCAGGTTAAGAGCTATGACTTGGTGGACAAAAGGCGAAATCTTTTCTGCTGTAAGCTGTTTGGGGTCAATCCACGCATGTTCCATTTCGGCAGGTTGGGAATTCGAGCTGGAAAGGCCTTGGATTAGATAGATTACCCCTATTTGATGGAAACAATAGGGATCGCCCTTCTCATCAATTCCATCCGTGGTTGCTGTTAAATTTATGAGAAATTGCAGGGTGTCAAACGACAGGCCCACTTCTTCGTGGAACTCTCTTCGAAGAGCGTTTTCCGGCGTCTCTCCTGCCTCAATTCCGCCTCCAGGAAGCTCCCACTTCCCAGAATGCGGTCCTTTGCGTTGTTTCACCAAAAGCAGTTTTCTATCTTTTACAGCGACTCCGTATACACCAGTTCGAGAAAGGGTGGATTTTAGAGGAGTCATGATCTTGTCCACCTGATTATTCTCTTTGGAAGGAATATTCTCAAAGAATAAGATAGATGGCTTATGGGTTTTTCACTGTTCAATATCCCAGTGTTGATTCAGCCGACTTTTTGGATTTTCCTGCTGCTGTTCAGTTACGATCCAGGTGGAGTTGTTCCTAAAATGTGTGTGCTTGCCACGGTGTTCATGGGATCTTTGCTGTTTCATGAGCTCGGTCATGGGCTGGCCGCTAAAAAGTTTGGCTGCTCCCCAAAAATCACATTGGAGAGCTTTGGAGGATATACTTCGTATTCGAGCCGGGGGTTGAGCGATTGGCAGCAGTGCATGATCACATTAGCAGGACCTCTTTTCACAGCCCTTTTGATTGGATTGTCGCGCTATCTTCTCAAGATGCATGTTTTTCAAGAGGTTTGGCTCGTCTCATTTCTATATTACACTATGCAGCTAAATATCTATTGGCTCATCGTCAACTTAGCTCCCTTAGAGCCCCTGGATGGAGGAAAGATAGCTGCTTACTTATTGAGGCGCGTTTTCGGAGAAGAGAGAGGAGAATGGGCAAGGTTAGCGTTGGGAAATGTGACGGCTGTTTGCGGAGCCGCCTACTTTTTCATTACGGGAAGCTATGTTTTCGCTTGGATTTTCCTCTTTTATGGCTTTCAAAACCTTCAACAGTGGCAAAAAGTCTATAGAAAAAAATCTGTAAGCTCATTTAGTCAATACCAAGAAGCCATTCGATTGGCGGAAGAGGGAGATCGAGAAAAGGCAAGGGATTTGTTGGAAAAACTCAGCAAATCCAAAGATCCCTATATTAGAAACCACTCCACAGAAAGTCTTATCCAGCTATTAGAAGAGAATGGAAAACAGAAAGAAGCCTTCTCCTTGCTTAAAACCTGTCAAGTTGAAGAACTCGCAAAAGGAAAATGGCTTCTTTGCAAGCTGGCCTACTTCGAAAAGAACTACGAGCTCATCGCCAAGCACGCAAGAGAAATCTATGAGCTACATCCCACCTTTGAAACAGCCCTTCTCAACGCCAAAGTATTCGCCCACCTCAAGGACCCTAGTTATTCGGCAGGTTGGCTACAGACCGCTTTGCAATTTCCAGAAAGAGAAACCTTAAGTCTGGAAATGATTCTCGCAGATAGCGCTTTTGACTCAGTTAAAGGCCAACCCGCTTTCGAAGATGCACTATCGCAAAAGACCTTATCCTAATGCAAACAACCAAGCATCTAGAAACTCTTGGCTATTTCTAGCTCTTTTTGAACCACTTAAGGCTTTTTGGGGTTATGTCCAATCATAGCCCTTTTTTTAATTCCGCCTAAAGATCTAAAATGGACTCCTGCAATTAGGGGGAACTATGTCTTCCTTTAAGGATCTGACACGATCTGTCAGCTATAAGTATAACGATAAAATCAACAAATACTGCTCGTCTTTATTCAATTACTTCAATTTGTTTCAGTTTTTTTATTATGAAATTAAAAATGACGGGCGGTTTAGCACATTCCATAGCTCTCAGAGCTGGAGTGAATACTATGATGCCAATCAGTTTTATCTCATCGATCCTTACTATCGCCATCCCAAATATTTTAAAGAAGGAATCATCTTAATTAGAGATACGCAAAATCATTCGGTTGAACCGATCTTAAATCCGGGGAAAGACAAGTTTCATGTCGGCTTTATCTTAAAGCTCGTCAAAAAAACACACGATGGAGTGGAAGTTTTTGGGTTTACTTCACCCACCCCAGATGACAGCCATGTCTCTTTTCTCATCTCCGAAATGCCTCTCTTACGCACCTTTATCGAAAAATTTAAGGCCGATCATCCACTGCTCTTGACCGCTCTCAAGGACAACCAACTCAATTTGGCAAATTTGATCGGTCCCACTTTCAATGAGCCCACTCTCATTTTACCCCCAGATTTCAAAAAAAAGCAGGCCCTTCTTCAAAATTTGGGAATGTCTACGGAGGCCCCTCTTTCGCCCATAGAGATCAGCGTGATGAAGCTGTTTGTAAAAGGCTATTCAGCAGGAAAAATCGCCCCCCAGATCTATCTGTCTAGACGTACGGTTGAGCACCACATGGAAAGGATCAAGAGAAAATTGGACTGCTCTTCCAAGACAGAACTGATCCAGAAGGCAAGAGAACTAGAGCAATTTGGTCTACTCAATGTTTAGGAGATTAGGTATTTTCTACCCTATCCCAAATCTCATAGGGAGAGTATCATCGTGTCTTCGATGTTTTAAACAGGAGAAATATATGGCTAGTGCAATTTATAGACCTGACCCCCCAGCAAATTTACCTGCAGCGGATCACAAAATTTATATTATTAGCAATAACCAAACTCCCTACATCCAGTGGATTGCAGAAAGGGTAAAAAAAGCAGAGGGAAGAATCAATTGGGACATTTATCAGAAAATGCAGGTGGGAGAAACCATTTGCTTTTATAATGATCCAAGCTACGTTCTTTGCAAAATAACCTTTAAGCATGAGTATCGTTCTTTTAGAGCAATGCTAGAGAACGAAGGGGTACAAAACATGCTCCCCAAAGCAAATGATGTTGATGAGGGCGTTCGGATTTACGAGAGTTTCCCTGGAGCTGAACGAGTACACACCTATGGCACTGTTGCCATTGGATTAAACCCCATAGACTCTCGGTATCAACGATGAAAACGCTCATTTTCCTGATTGCAAATTGTCTTTTGTTCGGGAGTGAAGATCTTTATTTCGATGAGACGTTTCACTCAAAAGCCAATCTGCAGGATCGAACGCTCTACCAAAAAGGAGAAGAAGACCCGATCGCTTTCTGGGAAGAGTGTGCCAAAGAGATTCGCTGGTTTCAGCCCTGGGACAAGGGAATGGAGGGAAACGGGCCTTTCGCAAAATGGTTCCTCAACGGGAAACTCAACGTTTGTTACAACTGTCTCGATCGAAATATTGAGGAAGGAAGAGGGGAAAAAATCTCTTTAATCGCCCTCAATGAACGAGGAGAGAAGCGCACTTTGACCTATCAGGACCTTTATAAGGAGGTCAATCTCCTGGCCAATATCTTAAAATCACAAGGAGTTGGCAAAGGAGACAGAGTCGCCATCTATTTGCCCATGAATCCAGAAGCCATCGCCTCCATGCTCGCTTGCTGCCGGATTGGTGCGGTTCACACCGTGATCTTTGGAGGCATCGGTTCCTTTGCCATCCGAGATCGAATCCAAGACGCTGAGGCCAAAGTCCTCATCACCGCAGACGGGACGACCCGAGCAGGCAAATTTCTCTCCTATAAATCGAGTGTCGACGAGATTTTGCCAGACTGTCCTTCCATTGAAAAAGTGCTCCTCTTCAATAACTGCAATCAACCCATTCCCCTCAAAAAAGGACGCGATCTTTGGGTTCAGGATCTGAAGCCCCAAGTAGATCCTTATTGCCCACCCGAAATCATGGATTCGGAAGACCCTCTCTTCATTCTCTACACCTCCGGCACTACTGGAAAGCCCAAGGGAATTTTTCACGCCTCTGGCGGTTACTTGGTCGGAGTCCACAACACGTTTAAGTGGGTCTTTGATCTGAAACCCGAAGATATTTACTGGTGCAGTGCAGATGTGGGTTGGATCACTGGACACAGCTTTGTCGTCTATGGCCCCCTTTCTTGTGGAGTGAAACAGGTCATCTACGATGGAGCCTTCCATTATCCAGACAAAAAGCAATTTGGCAAAATCATTGAGGAAAACAAGGTCTCTATTTTCTATACAGCCCCCACCTTTTTGAGGATGTTGATCCAATGGGGAGATGAGTGCACAAAAGGGATCGATTTTAGCTCACTGAGACTGCTCGGATCGATAGGAGAGCCTCTCAATCCAGAGGTGTGGCATTGGTACCATCAGCTGGGAGGCAAGCGTTGTCCCATCGTCGACACGTGGTTTCAGACAGAAACGGGAGCTTTTGTGATCTCCCCTCTTCCGGGAATCACCCCCTTGAAGCCTGGCTCTGTGACTCAAGCGTTGCCAGGCTATGATATAGCGGTTTTAGACGACCAGGGAAATGAAGCTCAAACTGGCTTCCTCGCCATCCGAAAACCTTTTCCCTCAATGATGAGAGGCATTTACAAAGATCAGGCCCGCTACATCGCCACCTATTGGGCAAAATGGAATGAAAAATACTACTACGCTGGAGATAGCGCCTATTGGGATTCAGAAGGGTATCTCTGGATTGCAGGAAGAGCAGATGAGGTCATCAAAGTTTCTGGCCACCGCATTGGGACTGCAGAAATTGAAAATGTCCTTCTAGAACACCCAGCTGTTGCAGAAGCCTCAGCGATCGGCATTCAAGATGAACTCAAAGGACAAAAGATTCTTGCCTTTGTGATTTTGAAAGATGGCGTAGAAAAGGGCATCGAAGAAGACTTACGTCAAACGGTGGCTCGCTATTTAGGTGCTTATGCACGCCCCGAGCAAGTCGTTGTGGTTGGCAAACTGCCCAAAACGAGAAGTGGAAAAATCCTTCGCCGAGTTTTAAAAAACATGGTGGAAGGAGCGCCCATTGGAGACACGAGCTCCCTTGCCGATCCCACATCGATCGAGGAGCTATTCCCCGTTTGTAGGCAACTCTACTACAAATTCTACTCAAAAATCGACCTGAGCAGAATCTCAGAGCCGGTCCAAACTCGAGAAACCACCCCTTTATCTCCCTTGCCAGCCGAAGAAATTTTGTCGATCGTGGCGCCCCTTCTAGCTGAGCATCTTCAGGGGGCAAACTACGATCGCCTCCATTTGCTCGGACAATACCTAGATTTCTACGATCAGGCAAAGATGAGCCCTTTAGAGGCGTTGCAAGCTTTTGAGCCCGATCCTTCAATTTCGCCCTATCATGGCAGCTCTTGCTATGGACTTACCCTCGATTTACTGGGCAAAATCCCTCCCGAGGTCCACGCTTTTTGTGTTCCCGCCACTTTGCCCTTGAAGGTCCAACAAAAATTTTGGCCTAAAACTTGCCATGCAGCCATCGCGATCAAGATCAAAGATGGATACATCTTGATGGACCCCAATTTTGATATGGGTGTTCCCGTTTTTGTTCCCCTAGACGGTTCAACTCGAGAAATCGAAAGGAAAGCGGGAGGCATTTGGGCCTTTCACTACGAATCGGGTCAAATCATCTGCCAGGGACAAAAAAATCAGGAGAAGCAGGAGCATCTTCGGATTACTTACGAAATGCGCGAATTTTTAAATCCCACTGAAGTGGGATTGAAGTCCATGATGGCAACCGACCGGAAAATTGCCCTGGTCTCTAGAGACGCCGAGGGAAATCGGGAGGGACATATCAATCTGCTGCTCGATCGAAAAGAGATTTCATGGTCGATTCACGAAAAGAAACAACCCCCTATTTCTTTCGAAGATTTTCTGCAGGGAAGAAATAGGCTTTCCAACTCTTTTTCCAAACTTCTTCACCTTGAGGCAGATCAGCTCAATGATCTGATTCTAAAAGTCATTCAGCACCAAGAGAAACTCGATCTGCTCTATCAAGAATATACAGATTTTCTCAAAAACCACCCGAGGGCTTATGAATTCTCTTCGTAAAAAACTCTATATAACGATTGACGATGGCCCCACAAGCCATACAAAGAAAAAACTCGATTTTTTAGAAAAACATCAGATTCCCGCTATCTGGTTTTGTCGAGGAGAAGGAATGGCCAAGTATCCCGATGTGATTGTCGATGCCATTCGCCGCGGATTTTGGATCGGAAATCACTCCTATGACCATCCCCACTTTTCTGAGATCAGTTTCCAGAAGGCTTGTGAACAGATTTTAAGAACAGAGGAGCACATCGAAGCCCTTTACAAAAAAGCAGCTGTCAAAAGACCCAATAAACTCTTTCGGTTTCCCTTTCTCGATAAAGGGGAAAAGCATCATTTAGCTCTCCAAGATTTTTTGAAAGAGGAAGGTTTTCAAATTGCCCACTTTCCTGGGATCCAATATCAGTACTACACCCAGAGAAAATGGGATCGAGAAATCGATGTGCCCTGGACCTACGATTGCTGCGAATATGCCCTTTTTGCCCCCGAGTACATGAAAAAGTTCAATCTATTCACTACGGAAGATTTTCTACAGCGCTTGGAGCGAGAAGATGCAGAAAAAGGGTTTGGTCTCAATTCGCCTTCCGCAGATATCATTCTCTTTCACGATTTTGAAGAGACCCACCATCTCTTCGAGCCCCTTCTTCAAGCCATTTTGGCCAAAAAACCTCATTTTCTCTTGCCTAAAATAGGGTAGTTCATACCCTAGTTTTAAACCCTGAATGACATGCTATTCTGTTACTCATAACAACCAAATGAGGATGTTATGATTCAGACAAAATTTGATACAATTGGCGACTTTTATGAAAGAGATCTCGCCAACTACTCAGACTGTCGCCTCGATCATGTTTGGCTTATGAGAAATAGTCATCTCAGACTCAATAGCCACGTGCTTGAAATCAATGGCGGTCTTGGGTTTTTAACTACAAAAATTGCCGATGTCGTGGCAAAAGGGGAAATCACCGTTCAGGATGTCTCCCCCACTGTTTTGGGAATCAACGCAGAGAAACTCAAAACTAGACCCAATATCCATTATTTCGTTGAGAGCGATATGAATTTGCCTTCTCTTCCCGATGAAGGATTTGATTCTATCCTCAGCCTGGGAGGATTCCATCGCATCGAAGATCAGGTGAGGCTTTTCAAAAGTATTTTTCGAAAATTAAAGAAGAATGGCGTTGTCTGTTTAGGGGATTTTGAAGATGGTTCTTCCATGCAGAGATATTTCGATGAGAAAGTGCATGCCTACCCAGGCCTTTTTGCTTCGAGCTCAAGGCTGCTCAACCTGGCCCGTTTTGCAGGATTTGATCAGATCCAAATCGAAAGAAAAAAAATCTCTTTCTGTTTTAGTTCCGAAGCGGAAATCGGAGACTTCTTCCAACTCCTTTATGATTTGGATCAAGATCCCCACGAAACCTATTTAGAGGTAAAACGATATTTCGACATTGTCGAGACCCAGGAGCATCTCCTCGTCTTGATGGATTATATCTATGCAGCCTTTAGAAAATAAATTTGTTAGGATGGGTAAAAAAATGACTTAAAAAAAATTTTGTAGACTTTATTTTTAGTGATGTGAAATACTGCTAGTTCAAATCAAGGCAAACTTATGTGCGTCAGTGTGAATCCATCACTAGACTTAAGACAAGCACAGCCCAATATTCCCGTTTCTTTCCACCCCAGCTTCTTTTTGGTGCATGAGCGCATTCAAAAGGCCCTGAAACGCTTCCCGCTCGCGATTGACCACTCCATTTTGCAGGATCTCTATCTATTCTATCTGTTGGCAACAAGAGAGTATTTGGACCACCGAACCCCCGCCCACCTCTTTAGACTCGTCTTGTCCATCCACTTCATGCAGAAAAAATTGCTGAAAGCCGAGATCTTTTCCTCCAATCAACGCGATTTGAAAATCCGATGGGTTCCCACACATCTCATTTTTCCCTTCACTTCCAAGCCCGTATTGGGATGCTTAATCGGGTTCAATATCCTGAACCGCTACGAGCTCTTCGATGAAGAAAACATCCTTCTCACTTTGCAAAAACACCTGCCCGAATTGAGATTCGTTCGAGAAAGCCAATACTGTCATAATTCTAAGTTCCGAAGCCTGAGAATCTTCTATCTCGAGATTGAAAAACAAAATTCACTTCCCTTTACGGTCGCTGAGCAAACCCTTTTAAAAACCAATTTGGAAGAAAAACTCAAAAACAGCATCCAAACCCTCTCTCCTTCGGTCTTCATTCGGCTGAATGACGAAGAGGTATACAAACAGATCTTGATGTTGGGCCAAGAAATCCAATCGCCCCACGATCTGCCCCAAGCTTACATCACTTTCGATCGGCAAACGGGATCAGAAATCATCTTTAGAGTCTCTTTGGTCTTCACCTCTCCCTTCCACCGCTTCTCCTTGAAGGAGCGATTTTTCGACTGCACATTCACTTCAGAGCGGCTGACCCCCGTTAAATTCCTCGAAGGACACGCTGTACAGGCCCATATTTTCCGCCTTTCGTTGTCGAGAACGCTCGATCTACTCCGCATGGACGGCTCTTTGGACTTTTATTCGGCACGGAAAAAAGTGGTCAATTCGATCTTCAGGGCAATCGGTGAATTTAGAGATTATAACGGCGGCATTTTGATCAAACAGCAAGAGCTACTCGACGCTCTGAAGCAAGATTTCCCTCAGATTGCAAGGACCGATCCCGACAGCATCGAGTCTTTTTTCTATGCGATTATGCCCCTAGAAAAGCAGGTTTTGCTCCCTCCCATTGTCTTATCGAAGCTGTTTAGATACTTCTTGCAGTATGCTAAAGAGCCCACTTCCAATCCGGAGATCCCCTACTCGTTTAAAATTTATCGGCACGACAAGCACATCTATTTCTTGATCCGTGCAGACAAAGAGATTTTGCAGCAGCTCATCACTGAAGTGCTTCAGAATGAAGAGGGTGAGGCTCTAGATGCAACGTACAACATGATCACGGTTCCCGAAGGAACCTTTTTAAACTGCGTCTTGATGCAGCCAAAAGCTCAAGATCCCGAGCTTCTTTTACGATCCATCCAAGATTACTTGGAGCAGTGGCATCAGAAGCTGAAACAGATCTTGCGGATCGCTCTGGAATACTCAGTTGTATCGCTTGACCCGAGAATTGGGGGAGAGGCGATTTCGGGTGATATTTTGCGCTTTCTTTTCGAAGGCCTCACCCGTTTCAACAAAGACGGGATTGTGGAAAACGGCATTGCCGAATCGATCGAGTGCTCGTCCAATCTGAAGCAGTATATCTTCAAACTCCGACCCACTTTCTGGAATGATGGTTCGCCCCTTTCCGCCTATGATTTCGAGTATAGCTGGAAAAAAATCCTCTCCCCTGACTTCAAAACTTCGTTTGCAGACCACTTCTATCACATTAAGAATGCAAAAGAGGCCAAAGAAGGGCTCGTCCCGTTAGATGAAGTGGGCATTCAGGTCATCGATGATCGGACTTTGAAAGTAGATCTCATTGCCCCAAGTCCCCACTTCTTGCAGTGGACAGCTCATCCTCTCTTTTCACCCGTACATCGACTGGTCGATCAACAGTTTCCGCAATGGCCCTACCAATCGGGAAGATATTATCCTTGCAACGGGCCCTTCCAGTTGAAGATGAATCAGCCTAGCCAAGGCTATCAACTCATCAAAAATCCCTACTATTGGGAAGCGGGTAAAGTCAAAATCAACCAGGTCATTTTGACGAATATGAATCCTTCTCAGGCCATTCACGCAATCCAAAAGAAAGAGGTCGATTGGCTCGGGAATCCGTTTGGCGCTTGGCATCCCACTTACAACAACCTTTCCTCAAAGGAAAATAAGTTGTTGAGATTCCCAAATACCTGGTTATTGTGCAGTGCCATCAATGTCAATGCGCTGCCCTTCAACCATCCAAAAATAAGACAAGCCTTTTGCTATGCTATTCAGAGATCTGAGATCATTGAAAGTGCCTATATGCCTCTATCTCCCGCCCAATCTATCCTACTTCCCCACTACCGAGAGAAAAACTCTGTGCTATTCCCCGATTACAACAAAGATCTAGCCATTCAGTTATTCCAGGAAGGCTTACAAGAATTAAATCTTAAACCTGAAGATCTTGCACCCTTGAGCATTATCTTCTTAGAAACAGGTATCCAGGTTCACATTGCAAATTTCCTGAAAAAACAAATCGAGGATTGTTTTCAAATCCAGGTTGTTCTAGAATCTATGCCTTGGTCAACGGCTTTTAATCGTTTGAGTAAAGGACAGTTTCAGATGGGATTTTTTGCATGGACTGCTTGGGTAGACGATCCCTTTTACCTATTAAAAATATTCAAATCGAAAAATAACGAAACAAACTTCTCGAAATGGGAACATTCAGAATTTCAGAACCTGATTGATTTGAGCGAACAAGAAATGACACCCTTTCAACGCTCCAAACACCTGCTGGAAGCAGAGAAGTTATTGTCACGGGAAGCCCCTGTGATTCCACTTTTCTTTCAACCCTCTCAAGCGATGGTGAACGAAAAGTTACACGTAGTGTTTCGAAATCCTACTGGACCTTTCAATCTTGGAAGGAGTTATTATAACTAAAGAAGGGCCCCAAAGGAGGGTCATATGTCAACAATAGCAAAAAAACTAGTCGAAGTCTTCATCCATGAAGAAATCAGATCGCACAAAGCCTGGTATGGTCATATTTCTGGGCTTGTTGCAGAAAAAATGCTGAGAGGTCGGAAAACCCCCTATCTCTTTATGCTCAGAAAAGGAGAAAATGAAACGGAAAATCAAGCAGATTATTATGTTTCTTTCATACTTCCAGATCTAAGCATCAAACACCAACCTTTTATCATCACAGCGACTTTAGATGGTTGGGAATGGGAAAACTCGGGTGGCGGTGGATGCCCTCCTGAAGCGTCGATTGAAGATGTCCTTTATTTGATGATGCATTGTGAAAAAGGCCAACCCACTCCACTTGGTAAGCTAGCAGTGAAATGACAGAAAAAGCGGTTCGAACGGGGCAATTTAAAGAGTTTGCTAGGCTTTTTTTCCCCGTTATGTTAATTGCTTTTTCTAGTTCGATTTATCTCATGGTTGAAAAGCTCTTGCTAGGGCGCTTTTCTACTACAGCAATGGAAGCAGCTGTTACTGTAGCCTATATTGCCCAGATTTTTCAATTGGGTACAGTAGCCATTGCCATGATGGCCCAGGTATTTATTGGGCAACAGCACGGAGAGCGGAATTGGAAAGCCATGGGTCCTTACGTATGGCAATACGTATGGTTTTCCCTTCTTTCCATTGCGGTGGTTGTTCCTGTTGGCGCTCTGTATGGATCCTATTACTTAAAGGGGATGCCCTTTGAATCCATCGCCAAGCCCTACCTCTACTCTGTGCTCTTCATTAACTTTTTTTATCCAATGGGAACAGCCCTTTCGTGCTTCTATATTGCTCAAGGCAAGACAAAACTTGTTTTGTTTTCAACGATTGGATCGCAGCTTTTAAAAGTTTGCTTGGCCTACTTTTTCATTCCCATTCTGACTTCGAAAAATCCTCTGTGGGGGCTCTATGGAGCCGCTGCGAGCACGTTCCTAGCTCAAGGTCTTTTTGTGGCAGTGCTCTTTGGGGTTTTTTTAAGGCCTAAGCTCACAGAAATCTATAGCTCGAGAAATTGCCGTTTTTCGCCAAAATTATTCTGGAATTGTGTTCATCCTGGCCTTTTACGAGCGAGCAATAAAATCCTCAGTGCTCTATGCGGCGCCTCAATCGCCCATCTCATGGTCTCTAAAACAGCGCTGCACTTACTCACTTTTTCAATTGGTGGAGTGATTTTTTTCTTTCTGCCATTCTTGAGCGATGCAATCTGTCAGACACAGACTGTCATTGTCTCTCAAGTGGTAGGCTCTAAAAATTTTCCTGCTTTATTCAAAGCCTTTAAGTCGGGATTTCTTTGGTGCTCAATTTGGATTGCTCTTTTTGGCATTCCCCTACTGATGTTCCCAGAGACAACCTTTCATATTCTCTTTCCTAAAATTGAGCTAGCCCCTCATTTGATCCAACCGATCTTTTGGGGAATCTGGATCTCTTTTGCCTTTTTTACCCTGCTCTATGTCCCTCTCGGATATATACTGGCCTTCAAAGACATGAATTTTTCCGCCTTTATGGGAGTCTTTGGCTGGTTGAACGGCTTTTTATTCATGTACTATCTCATCGAACAAGTACAAATCGCCCCCCAATATTTTTGGTTGGCTTTGAGTTTGATGCACATTTCCAATGCACTGATCTATTTTCTCAGGGCAAAATGGCTCTGCTCAAAAGCCACGCAAATTCCGCTTCTTTCCTAACGAACTGGTTTTACAACGTAGAAAATGCCGGAGATTAGCTCTCCCATTTCTTGAGCTTCCAGCCAGTATTTACAAGCGATCGCGGTCTTATGATAGGTATCTTCATCCAATTCGTTACAGATGAGCTCTCTATTTTCCACTAATCGCTGACTCTCTTCTTTCGTGTACTGAATATGTTCTTGGCATTGATCCACATAAGCCATGATTTGGAAATGAGCTGTTTCCAGTAATTGTTGAAAAGCCTCTGGGGTAACAAATTGACAAATTTTTTTATCTGTAGAAGCAAGCCGAAGATACTCTCCCCCATGCGGATAGCGCTGGAACCAATCGGCAACGATGAAAAGGGCCCCCGGTTTCAATGTGCGATACACCTCTTGAAGATAAATGAGCTTGTCTTCTCTCGGCACGTTGTAAAAGGTCTCTTTGCTAAAAGCCATATCAAAGGTGTTGTCCTCAAATTCGGACAAATGGATCGGATCTTGAAGAGTTTGGAAAGTGACCTGGCCAACGAGTGAGGAATAGGCCTTTGCCAAAAACCCTTCAGCCATCTTCACCATATAAGGCTCTCGGTCCACACCAACAATGGTCACGGGAAAACGTTTTGCTAAATGCAGATCGACTCCTCCAAACCCCGAACCCACATCAAGGATCTTCTGATTACTCAAATGAACAGGAGCAAACATGAGATCGACCGATTCAGCCCCTCCTTGAGAAAGGATCCTTTCATCCCCATAAATGATTTGTAATAGCCGAAGAAAATAGGGGGCATAGTTATTGGAGAGCTTATCTCTAGAAAGGGTTTGTTGCTGTGGGTAGATGGGGGTCAGCCACAAGAAAGCAAAAACCAGGACAAATCGAATGAACATTTTCACCTTGAATTCTCGTTTAAGAATAAAAAACTTTACAGCTTCTTTAATTAAACGACAACGGCATTTTTTGATCTGGCGGCAAAAATAAAAATTATTTTATAGTCTCCGTGTTTCACAAATAGGAGTCATCCACATGACACCAGTGCAAGGGGCCAGATCTTCACAAACACCAGGTTTTTTGTCATGGCCAGCCGATGTGGCCTCTAAAGGATTTTCATACCTCGCTAGTTTTTGGCCCCCCTTGCAAAGTACAGGCCCCCTTCAAGCCCAAGTCGTTCGTCTTGTACGAGAAAATGAAGTAGTAGCCCAAGATAGAGCACGAATACAGGAAGAAGGAGAGGCTCTGCGTGAGAAGATTAAAACTCTTATGTATGAGAAAAGCCTATTAGAACTACAGCTCGAGACTGTGAAGAAAGAGCGAGACACCCTACAAAGAGAAGTTCATCGTTTACAAGCCCCAACAGAGCCAGATGACTGGGAACAGCTCCTGCCCGAGACCCAGCAAAAGTAAAAAATATCTTTGACAAAAATCAAAAATTGTTTATAGTCTTTCCTTCTCATTAACAGGAGGAACCTATGACCACAGTACATGGAGTTAGAACCCCAGAGGTCGTTCTCAATGTAGCACCGAATGCGCAAATGCCCAATCGAGTGACTCAGGCAACAAAAAGCCTTTTTCAAGAGATCAAAGAGACTGTCGTCTCTTTTTGGCATTATCTAGTCACGTGGATCAAGAATACGTGGACTGCCACAACCTTTCTCTTCTTTAGCGCGGTGAGCTACATCAGCCCCGAATGGGGTACTAAACTGCACTTGGGATATAAGTATCTCGAAAATCTCTGGGATAACTACACAGCCCAGCAGCGTGAAGCCAATCTCCAAGCTCAAGTCGCTATGCTTACCCAAGAAAATGAGGAGCTCAAAGGACTGAATGTAGAGGTAGCTCGAGAAAGAGCCGAGATACGAGGAGTAAGAGATACGCTGCGCGATGAAAAGGAATTGCTCCGGCTTAAAACAAAAGAGTTAGAAGATCAAATTCAGAGACTAGCTGCAGATTGTGCGAGGTTGACTCACGAAAAAGGTGAGGTTTCTAACGATCTTAAGGCTATGGAAAAAGGGAAAGAGAGTTCACAGAGAGAAGTGCAGGCGGTTAAAGACCAAATGGCAGCCTTAGAAACACAACTCAGGGCCGTCGAAGAGCAGAGAGACTCTCTCGAGGCGCAAGTCAAAATAGCACAGGGTGGTCATGCTAGCCAAAAAGAGGGCGAAAGCACACAAAGCCGCCTATTGGGCACACTCACTAAACGAGAGCAAGCTTTGCTCTTAGGGATAGTAAATCCAGGAACATCACCAGCAATACTAACTGCAACTGCTTAAGGGGAAAAAATATGGCAACTACCATTTCATCATCGATTCCAACGGAAGGTTCCTCATCACCTAGATGTAGGAGAGAAGTTTTTTCAGGACCCGCACCCACTACTCATCTATCCTCTCAGCAAGAAGCGAACTTGATGGCTCTTTTACAGAGCCTGACTCAGCGAATGAGCGCTGCTGAAGGAATGGCCCAAGAAACACAAAAAGAGATTGGTGCAGTCAAGATAGAAAACACAGCTCTAAAGCAGCAGGTCGAAGCGCAAGCCCAAGAAAACTCAGCCTTACGAACACAGAATCAGCAGCAAGGGGCACAAATCGAAGAGCTTGCAAAAAGAGTGGAAGCAGTAAGGACCGAAAACGGCACCCTGCGTGCTGATAGCGCGAAACAAGCTGCAGCCGCAGCCGCAAGAGCAAAAGAAGACACTCTCCAAAGACAGCGAGTCGAAGCAGAGCTCAGAAAGCAAGGTATGGCGCGGGAAAAGGCAGAGCTTGAAAAAGAACGAGCCTTTCTCCAAGCTGAGCTATCCAAAATCAACTCTCAGCAAGAAATGAGCACAGGTGTGGCGACTGGTGCAACAGGTCTTGGAGGAGCCTTTTGGGGATTTGTTGCCGCAGGACCTGCAGGAGCAATCGCAGGCGCTCTTGGTGGAGGTGCATTTGGTAATAAGGTCGTAGCAACAGACATCGCTAAAAAGGATGACCTTCGACGGAACCAAATTGTAACCCAGCTGAGACAGATCAGTCAGCGCCTTACCGTTTTAAAGTAAGTTTCAATTGAGAGATAGAGGGGGTTCAAATCCCCTCTATCGATTGCGCCTTTAACCGCGAGGCGAGTTGCTCAAGTTCGCTCAAGAGAGCGGGGGGTATGCGGTCTTTGAAGAGTTTGAAATAAGCACTGAGCTCTTCTACCTCTTTTTGCCAGAGGAGAGGATCGATCTCAAAGAGTTTTTGGGCATCGACATCGAGCCCCGTCAGATCGAGATCGGTCGGAAGATAGCCGATCGGACTTAGGGTCGCAGGAGCTTCGTTCGAGGTGCGCTCGAAAATCCACTTGAGCACGCGGGCATTTTCCCCGTAGCCTGGCCAGAGGAAATTCCCTTTTTCGTCTTTCCGAAACCAATTGACAGAGTAGATGCGGGGCAGTTGATGCGATTTTTTGCCCATTTCGAGCCAATGGGCAAAATAATCTCCCATATGATAGCCGCAAAAAGGAAGCATGGCGAAAGGATCGTGGCGCAATTTACCAATTTCCCCTTTCGCTGCCGCCGTCGTCTCTGAAGAGAGGCTCGCCCCAAAAAAAACTCCGTGCTGCCAATTGAAGGCTTCAAAGACAAGCGGCAAGGTGGTGCCGCGTCTTCCCCCAAAGATGATGGCAGAAAGGGGCACGCCATGGAGATTTTCTGCTTCGGGGTCATAGATGGGATTTTGCTTGGAAGAGACCGTAAAACGGGAATTGGGATGGGCAGCAGGCTGGCCCGACTTCGGATCCCACGGAGTTCCAAGCCATGAGACGAGACCTGGAGGGGGCTCGGTTCCCATCCCCTCCCACCAAACATCTTGATCTGGGGTGAGAGCCACATTGGTGAAGAGAGTATCGTGGGTGATGGTCTTCATCGCATTGGGATTGGTCTTCATCGAAGTTCCAGGAGCCACCCCAAAATAGCCCGCTTCTGGATTGATCGCGTAGAGACGTCCGTCTGGACCAAACTGCATCCAAGCAATATCATCCCCTACGCACTCGACTTTCCATCCAGGAAGACTTGGCGTCATCATGGCGAGATTCGTCTTGCCGCAAGCGCTTGGAAAAGCAGCTGCGATGTACTTTTTCTGGCCTTGCGGATTGGTGAGTCCCAAAATGAGCATGTGTTCGGCAAGCCACCCTTCTTTTCGGCCCAAAACGCTGGCGATTCGCAAGGCAAAACATTTTTTCCCGAGAAGGGCATTCCCCCCGTAGCCACTTCCAAACGACCAGATCGAGGGCTCTTCGGGGAAATGGGCAATGACCCTCTTCTTTGGATTGCAGGGCCAAGGAACATCGGTTTCTCCCGGTTTGAGAGGCACGCCGACCGAATGGACGCCAGAAACAAAATCTTTTTTTAAACATTTGAGAATGGGGGCCCCCATGCGGGTCATCCACTTCATGTTGAGGACGACGTAGGGCGAATCGGTCAATTCAATACCGATTCTCGAATAGGGAGATCCGAGAGGTCCCATGCAATAAGGGACAATGTACATCGTGCGCCCCTGCATGCAGCCTGAAAAGAGCTTTTTGAGCCGGCCCAGCATCTCTTGTGGATCGCACCAATGGTTCGTGGGACCAGCGTCCTCTTTTTTCTCGGAGCAGATGAACGTACATTCTTCGACACGAGCCACATCATCGGGATGGGAATGGCACCAAAAACTTCCTGGGCGCTTTTTGAGGGGAATGAAACTCTTTTTTGCCACGAGAAGATGGGCAAGTTCTCGATATTCTTCTTCAGAACCGGTGCAAAGATGCACCCTCGATGGACGGCAAAGAGCTTCCATCTCATCGATCCAAATCTTGTAATCCATCTCTTAGATAGTTTTTTTCTTCTTGAACTTGTCGAGATATTCGAGCGCTTTCCCCGTGCCGAGGCATACGGCCAAAAGCGGATTGGGCGCTACACAGACGGGAAGGCCGGTCTCTTTGATAAGCGCTTTATCGAGCCCCTTCATGAGCGCGCCCCCACCCGCTAGAACCATTCCCCTTTCGACGAGATCGGCTGCCAGTTCAGGGGGGCATTTTTCTAGCGTGAGCTTGACGCTTTCGATGATCTGTTGGATCGGCTCTGCGAGGCATTCGCGGATTTCGACGGAGTTGATCCGTTTTGTGATGGGAAGGCCCGCTACTTGATCGCGGCCGCGCACTTCCATTTCGAGCTCGTTATTGCCGAGCGGATAGGCCGAACCGATCGTCATCTTGATCTCTTCAGCCGTTCTCGGACCGATCATCAAGTTGTAGGTTCGACGCATATAGTTCATGATGCAATCATCAAATTCATCCCCCGCTATGCGGAGCGATCTAGATTCGACAATTCCACCGAGAGAAATGATGGCAATTTCCGTCGTACCGCCGCCGATGTCGATGATCATGTTGCCAGAAGGTTCATGTACGGGGAGATCGACTCCGATGGCAGCTGCCATGGGCTCTTCGATCAGAATGACCTCTTGGGCGCCTGCATGGAGCGCCGAGTCTTCGACAGCCCGCTTTTCTACGCCGGTAATCCCCGAAGGAACGGCAATGAGGATGCGGGGTCTAAAGAGGCTGCGTGCCGGATTGACCCGCTTGATGAGAGCTTTGAGCATGCCCTCGGCAATCTCAAAATCGGCAATGACTCCATCTTTCATGGGACGAACGGCATGGATTTTGCGGGGAGTTTTCCCCAACATCGCCTTGGCTTTATGCCCAACGGCTAATACTTCATTGGTGAGAGAATCTACCGCCACGACTGAAGGCTCTGCGAGGACAATCCCCTTACCCCGTACATAGACGAGCGTGTTGGCCGTTCCGAGGTCGATCCCGATGTCGCTCGAAAAAAGCCCCGAAATTCGGTTAAACTTTTTAGAGAGAATCGTTCGGAGGCGATTGAGTGTTTTTAAAGCCCGGTCAGCAGTTTTATTCATAATCTTAGGTTTGTAAAAGTTCTAGGACATCTTCCCATGTTAACTTCGCAATTGCTTCATCACCCTGTCCCCAAAAAATGGGGCATTTTTCGGGGGCCCCTTTCTCAGGTTTGGAGGAGTTCAAGTACATCCTCCCATGTTAACTTCGCAATTGCTTCATCATCGCAGCTTACCACTTTCTTGACGAGTCCTTTTTTGCGTCTTTGCATTTCGACGATCTTTTCCTCGATGGTGTTCAAAGTGATCAATTTGTAGGAAGAAACTGAATTTTTCTGCCCAATTCGGTGAACGCGGTCGGTGGCCTGGTTTTCAACAGCCGGGTTCCACCACATATCATAGTGGATCACCGTATCGGCGCCGACGAGGTTCAAGCCCGTTCCCCCCGCTTTGAGAGAGACGAGGAAGACCGGAATTTTTGGATTCTCGTTGAATTCCTTGACGATTTCTAGCCGGTTTTTCGTGCTTCCATCGAGATAGGAAAAGGAAATTCCCCGCTGTTCAAAGTCTTCGCGCATGATCTGGAGCATCCGGGTATACTGGCTAAAAATGACCGTCTTGTGGTTGCTCTCGACAAGCGTTTGGAGAAGCTCGAGGAGAAGATCGTATTTGGAGGAATCGCCCATCTCGGCTTTTTCCTTGGCAAAAATCGCTGGATGGCAGCAGATCTGCTTGAGGCGGGTCAACGTCGCAAGGACGTGGATCTGCACCTTATCAAATCCATCGCGAGCCACGAGCTTGGTGAGTTCGTCTCGAGCCGAAGCCGCGTACGATTTGTAGAGCTCCATCTGCACATCGGAGAGCTGGCAGTGGTAGACAATTTCCGATACCGGAGGCAGGTCGTGAAGCACATCGCTCTTCATGCGGCGCAGGATGAAAGGAGAGACTTTTTTGCGCAAATATTCGATATTCTGCACGTGCTGATCGCCCGAAACGCGGATGTAGTTTTCGACAAAGCGATCGTAGGTGCTGAGAAAGCCCGGCATGAGAAAGTCCATGAGGCTCCAGAGCTCGTCGAGCGAGTTTTCGATCGGCGTACCTGTTAAGATGAGCCGGTGCGCCGCCTGGATCATCTTGACCGATTTCGCATTCCGAGTGCCCCGATTCTTAATGTGCTGCGCTTCATCGAGGATGGCGTAGGAAAAGGAAATCTGACTGTAGGTCTCGATATCTTTTTGCAAGAGTGTATAAGAGGTGATGATCACGTCGTATTCGCCCATCTTGGCAAGGCTTTTCTTGCGCTGATTGGGAATTCCATCCACGACGATGGCTTTGAGTTTTGGATTGAAGCGGTGAAGCTCCTCTTTCCAATTGTAGAGAAGAGAGGTAGGGCAAACGATGAGTGTTTTGGCCTCTTTGTCGTTGTTGTAATTCTGCGTGATCGCAGTGATGGCCTGCACCGTCTTTCCAAGTCCCATGTCGTCGGCCAAAATTCCGTTGAGATACATCCGACGTAAGCGCTCGAGCCAGTGGACCCCTTCCACCTGATAGGGCCTGAGATCGGCTTTGATCTCTTTAGGAAGTGGGCTCGGAGTGATTTGCGTTTGACCGAGCATTTGACTGCGGATCTCGAGGAGTTGGGCAGACATCGTAAATTCAACGGGGAGGCCATCAAAAGCTTTTGGATCAATTGTAGCCAAATTCCAAAGGGGTTTTTTCTCTTTGTGGTCATCGAGTTTTTTGATTCCAATCTCGTCGAAGAGTCCGACCAGTTTGGCGATCCGGTCGAGATCGAGCACCAAAATTTTAGAGAAGCGAGAAGTGTTTTCTTTTGCCTTCTTGGCGTCGAGCTCTAAATAGGAGCGTTTTGCTGCCAAGCACTCCCAGAGAAGTTCAAGTTTGACTCCTTTGAGGGCCCCGTTCACCTTGAGATCGATATCGTAGTATCCAGTCGCATCACTCGCATCGAGTTTGAGTTTAAAGCTCGTCTCATCATAGATGAATTGATCGAGGAGATTTTGCGGACATTCGAATTGGACCCGATGCTGATTGCGGGGAATGACGCCCGTCATGAACTCCACAATTTTCTTTTCTGTCTTGGCTACATAGGCGCCTGTTTGTGGATTGAAGACAAAATCCTGGAACAGTTCTTCGATGATCTGTCTCTCTTCGACGAGATTGCGCGCCAAAACTCCCTGATCCGTGACAAAGGTCTTGATATGTTCATATCCGAGCTTAAAGGCAATGGCTGGCACTTCTTGGCCATCGTAGGAGAAAAAGAGAGCAGCATCGAGCTCGCCATCCAAATAGGTCAGCTGGCAGCGAGCACCCAAATTCCCCGCGAAAGGCAACGTGACAAACCTCTCTAAAATTTCGGTATTTGTCACCTCGGCAAAGCGCTTGAGTTCGGGAAGGGCATTTTCCACAAAAGTTCCGAAGAGCGGCTCGGGTACCGTCATATCGCGAATCGTATTCAAATTGAGTAAGTGCGTTCTCTTGATGTGAGAAGGGAACCGATAGTAAGTATCTTGATTGATCATACCAGGCTGAGCACATTCAAAGAGAATCACATCTTCAATATTGAGGCAGTTATCTGCGACGACGAGTTTTGGCTTGAAGAGGATTTTGGCTGCTGGCGGATCGATGTACTCGAGTTGGAAGCGGAGCGCCACCGGATTTTGAGCATAGCGAAGAGGCGTTTCTAAAGTCCCCAGATAAAGATAAGGAAGGGAGGGCAGCTCGTCATCTAGATTTTTGAAACCGCGCGGGCCCGATTGATTCAAGGCCATCTCGTAGGTGCTGGCCAGCATAAGTCCAAAAACTTCTGGATCGAGCTGGGCAATGCGGCTTGCCCTCTCATTTTGACTATTTTCCAACATGCGACCATGATCCATGATCAATTGGAGGAGAGAGGCTCCTAAGGGAGCAAAACTCTTTAAAGAGAAAAAGAGGCGCTTTCCTCCCACGTAAAGGGGTTCTTCGTAGCGGACCGCTTCTAAAAAGCCTTTGAGCTGCGAAATTTGGAGCGGTTTGGAGCGAAAGGGCAAGCGAAGAGCCAATTGAAATTCTACTTTGCCCTTCTTGTCTCCTTGCTGAAGGGACTGAGGATTGAAAATGACAGCGAGTTCTGCCTCTGCAAGAGAGCCACCTTCTGCGGGCAAGAAAAAGGGCGAATGAGACAAAACTTCCGAGGAGGCCACATATTCTTGCAAGACCTGCTTTTGATAACGGGCATCCTGTTTGACGACCTCTTTGGTCTCTGCTTCTTTAATCGCTTCGATGATCTCTTGTTTTTCGCTCTCTTCTAATTTCTCATCGCCTGCAACGTCTGCTTCTTTTGAGTATTCGATGAGAAGGCTATCCATTTTTTCTTCTAAAAAAAAGATGAGGGCGGCCAAATGCTGGCAATCGTAGCGGCTTGGGCAGTCGCAGTTTGTGTGGACAGCAGTCGATTCAAAGCGATCTACTTCGATTTCACTCTCATAGGTGCTTTCGTAGTTGCTGAGAATTTTGCTGCTAAAGCGGATCGTCTCGTTATCGAGTTTGATGATCTTCGCGGCCAAAATTTTATTTTTATCATAGAGATGTTTCCCCTCTTTGAGAATGGCGGAGGAAAAATCCTGTCTTAATTTGCGAAAGTTCAACATATCCTTTAAAACCGTTGGTCTGAATCCCTACATTTACAGGTTTTCGAAAACCTATGCAACCAAAAAATTTACCCCCAATAGAAAAAAATTAAAGTTAGAGGTGGGAGAAAATAGACGGTCGGGGGGCGTAGCGAGAGCGGAGCAGCCCGACCGTCTATTTTCTCCTTCTCTCCTTTTCCTTTTTCATTATCTCCTTGATTGAAAAATTGGAGGGGGGGTATACTGATGCGCTTTATGCGGGCGTAGCTCAGTGGTAGAGCATCACGTTGCCAACGTGAGGGTCGTGAGTTCGAACCTCATCGCCCGCTATCAAATTTTCCGGAGAATCCATGAATCAAGCTGCTGTCAAGGAAGAGACCTATGTCCAAATTCACCATAAAGAAGGATGTAAAGTCGAACTCGATGTAAAAGTCTCCCCAACTATGGTGCAAGAAGCCCGCAAAATAGCCATCAAATCGATCGGCAAAGAGGTCTCCTTGCCAGGATTCAGAAAAGGCAAAGCCCCCGACGACTGGATTTTGAAAAACTATGCAGAGAGAGTAGAAAAGCAGTCCCACAAAGAACTCGCCGACTTAGCCTTCGTCGCAGCTCAAAAAATCGCCCAAGTCCCCCTCCTCAATCAAAATTCCTCCATTTCCTTTGAAATGAAAAAACTGAGTGGAGAAGGCGCCGAGCTGATCTTCTCCTTTGAAACTGAACCCAAAATCCCAAACGTTGATCCGGCTGGCTTTACTCCAAAAGCTGTAGATCGAGCTGAAGTGGGCGAAAAACAGATCGAAGAGGCCGTTCGCCAAATGCGCTTCTTTTATGCAGAATGGAAACCCATTACAGATCGCTCTATCCAAGATGGCGACACCATTATGATCGATCTGGACACCGTCGAGGGAGAAAACGTCCAAAGAGTGTTCCATCACATCCGCTTCGAAGTCTCGAAAGAGAGAATGGCAAACTGGATGAAAAAATTGGTCGAAGGGGCCAAAGTGGGAGATGTTTTGGAAGGGATCAGTGAAGCAGATGAAACGGCATCCGAGGAAGAAAAAACAGAATTCAAGCCCAAAAAGGTCCGGATCACCATCTTAAAGGTAGAAGAGGCGATTTTACCAGAACTCAATGATGAATTTGCCAAGAAAGTAGGCGCTTCAGATATCCCACACATGCAGCAGTCCATTACCGATATGTTGAATAAACAGGCAGATGATAAGGTTCATAGCGAGCTGCGCGAACAGGCCAACGAGTACTTAATCCAACAGTATGCCTTCGATCTTCCCCGCTCGCTGATCGACACAGAGTGCAAGCACCGGCTAGGACAAATGATGCACGACCCCAATTTCAAAGCAAAATGGAACACGATGTCGCAAGAGGAGCGAAAAGGTGTAGAGGAAAAACTCGCTTTAGAATCCACCCAAGCTGTGAGACTCTTTTATTTATCTCGCGCCATTGTTCAAAAAGAAAAAATTCCGATCACCCACCAAGAAGTCCAGCAAGAGGCCATCCATCTCTATCAATCCCATGGCGGTAAACAGGGCGATCAACTCCCAAAAGAAGTCTACGCTTTAGCCCTTTCTAAGGTCATTTTAGCCAAGGCACAAGATTTCATTTTGAAAAAAGCTTGAACTTCCGGCCCTCAAGCAATAAACTAAAGAAAAGGGAAACGAGGATTTGAACCTATGTCTTTAACGCCTTATGTGATCGAAGATACAGGGCGCGGCGAGCGCTCGATGGATATTTATTCGCGCCTTCTCAAAGATCGGATCATCTTTATTGGGACCGACATCAGCGATCAGGTAGCCAATGTCGTCGTTGCGCAGCTGCTCTTTTTAAAGATGGAAGACCCAAAGAAAGATATTAACCTCTATATCAATTCCGGCGGCGGTCAAATCACAGCAGGCCTTGCCATCCTCGATACCATGCTCTTTTTGGGCTGCGATATCAATACCTATTGCATTGGCCAAGCCGTTTCGATGGCAGCTCTCTTGCTTGCCGCAGGAACGAAGGGAAAACGATTCGCTCTTCCCCACAGCCGGATCATGCTCCATCAGCCTTATGGTGGCGTGATGGGAACCTCCGAAGATATTGCGCTCCAAGCCAAAGAGATCTTGGAACTCAAGAAGATCACCTCCTCTCTCATGTCTAGATTTACGGGACAACCTCTAGAAAAGATATTGGAAGATTCGGAAAGAGATTTTTACATGGATCCCGATGCCGCCCTGAGGTATGGCATTGTCGATCTAATTGCAAAACCAGCCCATTTAAATGCCTCCATGGAAAAAGCGGGCGCAGTGCCAGCAAGTGTATGACAAATAAGAAAAATACCAGCGAACTCGCGAGCTGCTCTTTCTGCGGAAGGACAGAGGACATCGTCGAAAAACTCATTTCGGGCCCCAATGCCTATATCTGTGATAAATGCGTCGGTCTTTGCGTCGATATCGTGCAGAAAAAACCGGTCAGCTATGAGATGAAGCTCCTCAAACCCAAAGAGATCAAAGCACACCTCGACGAGTACATCATTGGGCAAGAAAACGCAAAAAAAACCATCTCAGTTGCCGTTTATAACCACTACAAGCGGATCCGCTCTCTGTCCAAGCAATCAGACATTGAATACAGCAAATCCAATGTCATGCTGATTGGCCCTACCGGCTCTGGAAAAACGCTCATGGCCCGTACGCTGGCTCTGATCCTAGATGTCCCCTTTGCCATTTCCGATGCCACTACCTTGACCGAGGCAGGCTATGTGGGTGAAGATGTCGAGAATATCATCTTACGTCTTCTCCAAGCAGCCGATTATGACGTGGCAAAAGCCGAACACGGAATCATCTATGTCGATGAGATCGACAAGATCCGCAAAACCACCTCCAATGTATCGATTACCCGAGATGTTTCTGGAGAAGGGGTTCAGCAAGCCCTTTTAAAGATTGTCGAAGGGACAGTTGCCAATGTACCCCCGAAAGGAGGGAGAAAACACCCCAATCAAGAGTATATTAATGTGAACACCCAAAATATCCTCTTCATTGTCGGAGGCGCTTTTGTCCATTTAGATAAAATGATCGCCAAAAGACTGGGGAAAAGTACCATTGGATTTGATGCCGCGACCAAGAAGGCCATCGACACCCATGAAACGAACTATCTCCTCTCAAAAGTAGAACCTGAAGATCTCATCTCCTTTGGCATGATCCCCGAATTTGTGGGCAGATTCAATAGCATTGCCAATTGCAATGAATTGACCGTTCAAGATCTCGTTGAGATTCTCGTCAAACCAAAAAATGCGATCATCAAGCAATACGAACATCTCTTTGCGGAAGAAAACGTCAAGCTCGAGTTTACTCAAGAGGCTCTAGAAGCTATGGCTCAAAAAGCCAAAGAAACGGGAACGGGGGCCAGGGCTCTTCGCATGATCACGGAAAGTCTCTTGCGCGATCTCATGTTCGAAGTTCCATCAGATCCTTCCATCAAAGAGATCCTCATTGAAAAAGCGTCGATCACCGAAAACAAACCTCCCAAAGTCATTCGCGATCGCTCCGCTTAAGTTGTTGCATAATTCTTCCTCTATATCCTGCCGCGAACGAAGGTGAGCGAGGGCTGCCTGCTCGTTTCGAGCAGATCCTGTTTTGATTTATATTCTAACAGGATACGGCCTGCTACGCATGGCCTGCAGGATCGCTCACTTTCGTTCGCGGCAGGATAGGCAAGATACTGAAATTCTCTATCCTGTTATTTTTTTCTCTCTTGTAAATTTTCTAGAGAAGGTAAATAATAGGTACAAGGCTGTACTTCATGCTTCAGGATTATTTAGAGAAACTGTGCAAGGAATTCGCGATCGCAACACCCAAGCTAAATCAACAGAAAACCTATCTGCTTAAATTTGTCGGTGAGTCGATCGCAATTCGAGATCTCGATCCAGGCGTTTCTGTGCATGCCCCTATTTGTGAAGTTCCCAAAAAGAAAAAAGAAGAGCTCTTCATCTATCTCATGCGCGCAAATTTACTCGGCCAAGGAACTGCTAGCACCCGAATTGGTCTCGATGCAAATGAGAAGTTCTTGACACTCTCTTTAGGATTGCCTTATGAATTAAACTATCAGGCATTCCGGGAAACAATTGAGGATTTTGTCAATTATTTAATTTATTGGCGTGAAGAAGTAGCAAAATTTGAAAGTGAACACAGTGTATATTAAACAGGTTACTAGATGCCAGCGCATCTGATTGCAGAAGAAGGACCTCATCGAGGTCTCATCCTAAATCTAGAAAAAGGAGAAGAATGGATCATCGGTCGGGATCCAGATGCTTCTGATTTAGTGATCGAAGATAGCACCGTATCGAGAAAACACGTCAGACTCAATCAGACTCCCGAAGGAGTCTTTTTAAAAAATTTAAGTCGGGTCAATCCGGCCCTTGTCAATGATCAAGAGTATGCAGATCCCATTCTCTTGAAAGAGGGCGATCGCATCCAAATAGGCGATACCGTTTTCCTCTACTCTGAAAAAGAAAAGCCTGAACTCAATTCGAAACCGGCAACCTCTAAGAAAAAAGGCGGCTATGATGATATTTTTGGCGATATCGAGCCAGCCGAAGAAGAAGAAGAAGAACTCACAACTCCTGTAGAGGCTCCGAAAGAAAAACTGCTACAGCCTCCGGCAGAACCCGAGGAACTCAAAATTCCCCCCGCTCCTCCTAAGCCCGAGATGACAGTCTACGATACGATCTTCGAAGATACGGGCATAGAAGAGGAGCTTCCCTTCAATCTGATCTCTGGCTCTCCCCTCATGCTCAAAGTGATTGCAGGTCCCAATGCAGGAGCCGAAATCGCCATCGAAAAAGGGAAAACCTACACGATCGGAAAAGATCCGAACTCTTGCGAGATCGTCTTCCAAGATTTGAGCGTTTCGCGCAGCCACGCCCAGCTGGAGGTGAGCCCCGATGGAGTGCTCTCGATCGAAGATCTCAGCTCGAAAAACGGAACAGCTGTCAATGGTTCTCTCATCACAGAGAAAAAAGTGATCACGCCGCAAGATCTCGTGGCTCTCGGAACAACCGTGTTCATGATCATCGACCGAGAAGCTCCTCAAGAGACCATTTTTTCACCGATAGCCTCTACCTTCGAACCTCCCAAGAGCGCTGAGAGTACCGCAGTTGCAAAAGAAGAAATCCAAGAAGATCTCATCCATTGGAAGCAAAAACCAATCCCCATGAAATATCTCGTCATGGGAGGCTCTGCCGCTGCGATTTTCCTCATCATGTTCCTCTCCTTTTTCTCTCTTTTCAAATCGAATGGGACAGAAATAGCGAAAAAAGAACCCGTTTCGGAAGTTAAAGAGGCCCTTGCCAAATTCAGTGACGTTCAATATTCCTTCAATCCGGGAAGCGGTAAACTCTTCTTAGTAGGTCACGTCCTGACGAATGTAGATTACCAAGAGATGAAATACCGATTGAGCCAAATCGATTTCATCACCTCCGTCGAAGACAATGTCGTCATAGACGAAGGAGTTTGGAAAATGATGAACGATGTTTTGAGCGAACGGGCTGCTTGGCGAGGCGTCAGTATCCACTCCCCAACTGCCGGAAAATTTGTCGTGAACGGCTATCTTCCCACTATTGACGAAGGGGCAAAACTCTACGAATATCTCACCGTCAATTTTCCCTATTTAGATCGCTTGGAAAACAACATCGTCGTCGAGCAAACACTCAACACCCAATTGCAGTCCATCATCACGAGCTCAAATTTGGGGGGCATCACCTTCCAGCTGTCCAATGGGAATGTCATCCTCACGGGCAACTACAATGAAAAAATGAGCTCTGAAGTGAAAAATATGGTGAAAGAGCTCAATGGACTCAAAGGAGTGATCTCGGTCAAAAATTATGCACTCGCATCCCACCCCTCTCGAGTTGGCATCGATATTTCTCAAAATTATCAGGTGACGGGAAGCTCCACTTACGATGGGCGAGGATTTAGTGTTGTGATGAACGGCAGAATCTACACTTTGGGCGATCAAGTGGATGGCATGAAGATCACTTCGATCGAAACAAATACGATTCTACTTGAAAAAGATGGATTAAGATATAAAATCGACTACACCCGCTAAAATGAGGAGAGACCTATGTTTGGGTTAGAAAAAAAGCCCGGTGAAAAATTTGCTTTTGATCTTGAAAAAGAGATCAAGGAGAATAAAAACCGTGGGAAAGAGATCTTGGATAAAGTGGAAAAACGGATCCAGGAAATCAAAAAACACTTGCGCGAAGGAGCCAATGAAAAGGATTTCGATGAGCTCGGCGTCCTCCTTCACGGCTACTCCGCACTGCAAAAAGTCTTACGAAAAGTGAAATAGGAGCTAATCAATGTCAACTCTACCGGGAATCACCCTCACCTTCCACTCATTGATCTCTGCCTATAAGGCTATCCAGGACAGACTCGTACAGTCTGTGAGAGCCTTAGCGAGCAAAATGAGTACCGCAAACCCAGGATCGTTCATCTTGCTCCAATTCCAAATGAGCCAGGTAACACAGATGGGTGAATCGATCTCCAACTTGATCTCGCAGGTCAATACGGTGATCAGCCACGCAATCTCTAACCAAAAAACGCAATAAACGGATAAGGAAACACCATGCCAACAAAAAAACACAAAGAAGATTTTATCTTACTGGCCGAAGCCGGTTTTATTGCGGTCAATCAAGCCGACGAAGATGCTGCCCTCAAATTGTTCAAAGCGGCAGAAATTCTCGATCCCAAAAATATTTTATCGAAAGTCGGATTTGGCTATCTCCACCTCCATAAGCTGGAGCTCAAACAGGCGGTAAAATACTTTGACGAAGTGCTCGAAATGGATCCCCACAATGACATGGCCAAAGCTTTCAAAGGCCTTTCTCTCAGCATGATGCCCAATACAGTCGACAAAGGGGAAAAGATCTTGGAGCAAACCCTGAAATCGAAAGACCCAACAATCAAAAAACTCGCAGGTTCTGCCATCGATTTCGTCGATAAATTCATCAAAAAAACACCAGGTCCAGCAAGTAAGAGCAAATAATGATCGATGTCCCTCCAGATAAAAGCCCCGATCGAATCTCGCCGGGTAAAGCCCCAGAGCCGTTTGACCAAACGATCTCCTCGGGTAAAACCCCATCTGGATTTGACAGCCATATGCAAGGAGCTGGAACAAAGACACCCGCTCAAAATGCCCCTACAGGCCCCACTCCGATGGATGTGGCTCGTGGCGCACAGATGGCCAGCTCTGGAGTCTCTTACGATTCGATCCTAGCGCAAGCGGGCCAAGCGCAAGATTCTTTAGGGACGGTAGAAAAACAGCTGAACGACAAAAATCTGAAGTTAAAACGCTCGCAAACCCATCTGGTCAAACAAAAATTGGGGGATGCCAATGGCCATATCCGAGCTGCCGCTTCGAAAATGGGCCTACAGATCGAAGAGGAAAAAATCCCCTCTGGGGTCGATGCATTGGGAAGATTCATTGCCATGGTCAATGATGGCCAAGATCAGCTCGCACAAGTGCAAGAACAGCTGAAAAAATTGTCTGCCACGGGAGAGACAATCAATCCCGGCGATATGCTCGCAATCCAGGTAAAAATGGGAATTGCCCAGCAGGAAATCGCCTACACTTCGACGCTTCTCGGCAAAGTGATCACCTCCATCACTCAACTCCTCAATACACAACTATGAACCTATCCGCAAAGTCCTTTGGACAATCCCGAGTTTCGGCTGGCGCTTTTCGAAAGAATTGCCAAGGCCATATCACCGACCACGACATTGTCCTTGGCAATTCTTTCAAAAATCGCTCATCCGAATTCTCGGGCTTGTCACAAACCACTTTACGGATAGGTTCATAAATGGAAAACCCTCCCTCTTTTGACAAATTGATCAACCATCTCGAAGATGTCGAACTCACGACTGTGCATGGCCGCATCACAGAAGTGATCGGAATGCTCATTCGAGCCGTTGTTCCCCAAGTCAAAATGGGCGAAGTCTGCCTCATCAAAAGAGATGGAGAGCCGCTCGCTGCCGAAGTGGTGGGATTTACCAAAGATGAGGTCCTTCTCTCCCCTCTCGGAGATATGAAGGGGATTGGTCCTTCATCAGAAGTCGTACCTATGCGCATGCCGATGCACATCAAAGTGGGGCCCAAACTCTTGGGGCGCGTCCTCAATGGACTCGGGCAACCCCTCGATGAAGATGTCAAAGGCCCTCTCGAAGTAGAAGAGAGTTTTCCCGTCATCAACTCTCCCCCCGATCCCCTCAAAAGAGGGCTGATCGACAAACCGATCTCTGTCGGTGTGCGCTGCATCGATGGAGCGCTCACTTGCGGAAAAGGGCAGAGGGTCGGAATCTTTGCTGCAGCAGGTGTTGGAAAATCGACCCTTCTCGGAATGATCGCCCGCAATGCCCAGGCCGATGTCAACGTGATCTCGCTCATCGGAGAAAGGGGAAGAGAGCTGCGCGAATTCTTGATCAATGATCTGGGTGAAGAGGGAATGAAGCGCTCCGTCGTCATCGTCTCGACTTCGGATCAAGCGGCTCAGATGCGGATCAACGCGGCTTATGTAGGAACGGCGATTGCCGAATATTTCCGCGAGCAGGGTAAATCGGTCATCTTGATGATGGACTCGGTCACCCGCTTTGCGAGAGCTCTTCGCGAAATTGGCCTCGCAGCGGGAGAGCCTCCCGCCCGTGCAGGATATACCCCTTCTGTCTTTGCCGTGCTTCCTAGACTTTTAGAACGATCGGGCAATTCTGAAAAAGGCTCCATCACCGCCTTCTACACCATTCTCGTCGCAGGGGATGACATGAATGAGCCGGTTGCCGATGAAGTTCGCTCTATTCTCGATGGACACATCATTCTCTCTTCAGATCTCGCCCGTCAATACCACTATCCCGCGATCGATCTGCTCGCCTCGGTGAGCCGTGTCCTGACCCAGATCGTCGATCGTCCCCATCTCGAACTCATCGGGAAGGTGCGCGAAGTGCTCGCTAACTATAAGAAAAATGAACTCCTCATCCGGATCGGCGAATACAAACCGGGCTCAGACAAAAACGCCGATTTTGCCCTCAAATACATCGACAAAGTCAACCGCTTCCTCAAACAGCAAGTCGAGGAGAAATGCTCAATGGAAGAAACCCTTCGTCAACTACGCGCGCTGTTTACTTGAAGGTGGGAGAGGAGCAGCATTTTTGGTCGCTGGAGGATTGGGGTTTTTGATGAACCAGGTCGCTTGCCGATCCCTTAAACCCATCTCGGCCGATCTACAGCAATAGGCATAAGAAGCTGCTACCGCGGCAATTGCCAAAAGAGCTCCTACGAGAAAAGCCCCACCTGGAATCACGCCCGCCATTCCGAGAAGAGCGACGACTAAAGACCCCGCAGCAAGAAGACCGCTCGCGCGCTCTCGGCTACCGATATACTGGAGTTCGTGCTCGACTTCTTTGTAGGAAAGCTGCGCACCTGCATGATTTTCAATATAATCATATCTAGAACTAACTAAACAACCCATTGTATTACCATTTTTGTATTATTTCTGAACAATTATATTCCAAAAACGGATTCAATTCCAGGATAACGAATTCGTATTAGCTAGGAAATTTTTTAACTTGGAGTCAAAAAAAAGACCGTTCGAGAGAACGGTCTTTTTTTGGAAGAGACTTCCGATTACTCAACGATGATATCGTCGTTTGCAGCAGCGTTCTGCTGTCTACGCCCACCTTGAGCCATTTCCGTATCTTGGATTCTCTTGAGCACTTTTGAGAGTCTGAGATTCGTTGCATCGTTGTGGACTTTCTCACTGTTTTTAGCATTGCTGTATTTTTCAACAACGCGATTAGCTACGAGGAGGCCATAAGCGGCAAGGGCAGCACCCACACCGATTGCGAATCCTACATGGAAAACAGCTCCTACAACAATCAGAGTAAGCGCAGCACCCCAAATGACGGCCGCATTGCGTAACTCTAACTTCCAATCTTCGCCTTTTCTCTGACTGTCAAAAACACCTTTAACTTGCTTTGTGATATTTTTAGCAGTTCCGTCGTTCAATAATTGCAGAGGAGGTCTTGCGTACACCTGACTTCCTGTAACATCTACTCTATTGGCCATAATATTATCTCCATTATTTTTTACTTAATATATATCAAAAACTACGCAACGATTATAATAAAAAACGTAATTAATATGTACTAAAATAAATCATAATAAACACGAAACAAAATACTAAAAAATTTAAGACTACAAAACAAAATTATAACTCCACAATTCAAATTTTAATTGAACAAACATTCTATATAGTAAATATTTTATTCCCCATTTTTCACATTTGCCAGCAATCTCTGGGTAAGGTAAAGTCTTAATTTAGGGGGGAAACCAACCATGAATCAGCCTTTGAGCTACCCGCTTGAGCAGCTCATGATCATCAAGAAGAACCGGTTCGACCAGGCGGTTAAGACCCTCGAACAGAAAAAGGAAATTCTTGAAAAAGCCTACGAAAAGCTCTATGACCTGACCCAGGAAAGAGATAAGGTTTTGACCCATAAACAGGCCAAATTGGCCCAGTTGAGAGAGTCGCTAGATGAGGGGACGACGACCGATAAGATCCAGCAGATGAAGGCTTATCTCAAAATTGTCGACGAAAAGCTGGCGGACAAGGAAAAAAAGGTCGTAGATCAGCAAAAACAGGTCGATTTGGCCCAAAAACAGGTCGACATCGCAACCGATGAACTCTTCCAAAGAAAGAAGGATCTAGAGAAACTAGAGATGCACAAACAAGAATGGGAAAAAGAGGTTCGGTATTGGACCGAGCAAAAAGAGGCAACCCTGCACGATGAGCAGGGCTCTGCAACCCACACCATTCGCAAGAAAGAATCAGACATGAGAAAAAAAGAGCAAAACCCATGAGCAGCGCAGAGCCTCCTTCTAGAATCCCGCCGAAACAACAGCCCCAGGAAACTAAATCGGCGCGTGATGAACTCTCGAGCAAAGGCAAAGTGGAAAAGGTGCGCGAGGTCGACCCCGATGAACAGACGCGCAAGCGCAAGTTTTTACAATACTACAAGGGACTAGAGGATGAGGAGACGCAGGGGACGGACGGACGGCCCAGTCCTTTTGATCTCTATTCTGGGAAAACGGTATCCTCAGAAGAAGACGGCGGGGATGTTTCTTTTAATGCACCTTCATCCGATTTTGACGATGTCGAAGACGCCGTAGTGCCCGCTCCCGCCTACACTCCTCCCCCCGATGTGGGGCTATCATCTAGAGGAGATGAGGATGAAGCAACAGAGGAAGCTTTACCCCAGTCTAATGATTTTTGGGAAGAGTTTGACTTACCCGATCAGCCCGTTTCTCAGCCAAACTTTCAAGAAACTCAAGATGTTGGGAAATTAGGAAAAGGCGAGAGCGCTGGAAAAAAAGAGCCGGTCAGTGAACATCGAAAAAGGGTCAAAGAAATCGGGAAAAAAGAGGAAGACGTTTTTCTCACACAGGGTAAAGTGGGAAAAAAGAAAGAAGCAGGGAAAAAATTCGAACAAAAAAAAGAGGAGCCCATCTCTCCTTTCGGCCCTCCTGGAAAACCTCCGAAAGAGCAAAAAAGGGAACCTATTCAAAAACCCAAAGAAGCCGCTCAAAAGAACTTTCCCACTCCGATGGAAGAGCTCTCCAAACCTTCCGCTAGATCCCCTATGCCAAAATCCAAAACAGATGGGGGCGTGAAAAGAAGAGAAGAAGAAAATCTTTCTCAAACGGCGGGCGCTCTCCCTCCAAGAACCGAAGAAAGGGAAGGCGGCAGCGGCGGATCTAAAAAAGGCAAAGAGCAGCCAGGCGCCATCGAGGCTCCCTCTCTTTCATCCCTTCCCCAATCTATTCAGCCTATGGCCCAGGCGGCAACGACCCAAGCAGCGCCTTACTTAAGCCCTCAAACAGCTTCTCTCTTCTTCCAAATGGTCGGCACGATGTTCGTCATGGCTGGAACCCAAGGAGTGAGCCGAACAGAGGTCGTTTTAAACAATCCATCCTATATAAATTCCAAATTCTACGGAGCGACGATTACCATTGAAAAATATGCGACGGCGCCCGATTCTTTTAATATCCGCCTAACAGGTTCTCAAGAAGCGGTGGTGAGCTTTAAAGAAAACATTCCGAGTCTTCTCACAGCTTTTCAAAATGGAAACTTTAATTTCCGAATTGGAAGAATCGATGTCGAATATACGATGGAAAGGCCGATCTTTCGCCGGAAAGACAAAGGAGAAGATAAAGGAGAAGCGGGCGGCAGTGATTTAGGAGAAAGGAGAAACAAATAATGGCACCTTTGAGTTGGATTCGACGGATTGCGGCTGAATTGCCAGAGCTCAATACCATTCCCCTCTTTGGCAATGCTCCCCCTTTTGATTGGGAGACATTTTCCTCTTCTATGGCTTCTCGCTTAGGAGTGCCCAAAATAACGATCCATGCAAAAGATCAGAGCTGGAGAGAAACTCAAACTATCCACAAGGGACTCGGATCCAATTTGCACACTCTTTCTCTGTCCATCGCTCCTCTCGGCACTCTTCAATGGCTCATGTCCGAAGAGGACCGCATCAAACTCACCACGTGGATGATGAAACCAAATCACAAACCCCGCCCCCCCCTTTCTGAAATTTTTCAAGAAGGTTTTTATCGCTTCCTCGCACTCCAAGCTCTCGATATCGTCCAAGACATGCCCCCTTTTACCGATCTCACACTGCAGCTCAGCGAAGAAGAGATGGACTCTGAAAAAGCGTTTTGTATCGATATCGAAATCGACTTAGAAGGAAAAAGCTCTTGGGGAAGACTCGTATTGCCAGAAACTTTTCGAGGAAAATGGATCCAGCACTTCTCTCATCTTCCTACAGAATATTTCCCTCAAGAGCTCGGACGTCAGACCTTCTTAGATCTCTCTTTAAAAACGGGCTCTTTCACTTTGAGCCAAGAAGAGTGGAAGCAGCTACAGGTCGGAGATTTTGTACTTCTCAACTCGGGAAGTTACGACGCTCATAAGGGGACAGGAGCTTGCCTTCTGATGCTTGCCTCCACACCTGTCTTCAACACGAAAATCAAACAGGGAAAAGTGGAGTTGCTCGATTACGCTTTTTATTATGAGGAGAATATGGAGAAAAAAGACAAAGCGCCCGTAGAGGGAGAAGTGGCCCCCTTGAAAGAGATGCCACTCTACGTAACCGTAGAGATTGCCAAACTCAAGATGACTCTCGACAAGCTGATGCATTTGACCCCGGGCAATACACTGGAGCTTCCCGTGCATCCAGATCAAGGTGTTTCTCTGACAATCAACGGCCAAACGATTGGCAAAGCCGAACTCGTCTATCTCGGCGAACAGCTCGGCATCCGCATTTTAGAAATTTAGACTGCAATTATTTATCCATCTTGCTACACTGGCAGGTACGACCCCCCCTGAAAGGGGAAGTGTTGCAATAATATGCAGGGTAATTTACGATTCAAAAGAGGTCGACTACTCTAGATGTCCGCAATGCGCATAAGTCTTTTTCTACTCCTTTTCTTAAGGGTTCTCTTTGCTGAAGAGGAGGCTCCAAAATTGGATTTGCCTGTCACGACAGAACAAATTTCCCCACCAGATTCTCCATCTGAATCGGAATTGATTGCCGATGGCAAAACCGCTTTTAAAGCTCTGTTTGGCGATAAAACCCAAACCCAAGAAACAGAAAATGGCTACACGATCAACTACACAACTGTACCCATCATCGAATACATCCGTTTCGCCAGCAAAATTTGCAAAGTGAATTTCATCTACCAAGAAACTGATCTCAACTTCACGATCACCGTCGTTTCCGATGAGCCCGTCAGTGCGAAAAATGTGATGGCTACTCTGGTCCAAGTCTTGCGCATTCACGGCCTTTTACTCCTCGAGCAGGGAAATAGCCTCGTCATTCACAAATCTGCCGACGTCAAACAGATCGCAACCCTCTTCACTGAAGACTCAAAAGAGGGAACACCCCCTATCGTGACGCGGATCTTCCGCGTCAAAAACGCAAGGCCCGAATCGGTTGCCGCCGTCGTTCAGCCCATGATCTCCTCTTCGGCCATGCTCGAGGTTTCCTCAGAAACCAAACAGATCATCGTGACAGATGTGACGGCAAACGTCGATAAAATTGCAGTGCTGATCGAAAACCTCGATTCCCCCCATACGACTCTAGAAATTCAAAAATATGTCGCGACAAATAATCTTCCCGATTACCTCGTCGGCCTCGCAAGCCAAATCATGAGCCCGATTGCCCAAGGCAATCCGTTCATTTTGGTTCCTCAAGAACTCTCTCGCGAGATCTTCATCGTTTCAACTCCTGAACTCGTCGCAAAAGCCGTCGAAGTATTTACAAATCTAGATTCGGTCCCAAAAGTCAAACCCGGAGCGGGGAAAAAAAATAAACCTGAAGATGTCTACGTCTATAAAATTGCTTATCGCTCTGGATCCGACATCTTGAAAGGGCTTTCCGGTATCGCTGAAAGCCTCCAAGAGACCAATAGCTCCGATTCCGATCTCATTCAAACCATTGAATCGGCTAAATGGATCAAAGAGAGCAACTCTATCATGCTCGTAGGCTCCAAGCAAGCCGTTGACAAGGCAAGAGAATTTTTAACGGCCATTGACGTGCCGATAGAAGGAGCCCCCGAAAAACTCTCTTTCTTCATCTATAAGCCGCAATATAGAAGCGCAGAGGATGTCAGACGGGCTATCCTCGAAATGTCCGATCATCTGAAAGAGGTAGACGAGGGTCTTACAGAAACAATCCAAAGCGTCAAAGTCAATCCCTTGACCCATACTCTCACCTTCACAGGGGCTGAAAGAGATTTCCCCAGAGTCAAAGAGCTTCTTGGAACCATTGATGCAGCCTCTGGCAAGATGACTAATAGACCCGACATCCCTCCAAGCACGCAATTTCTCATCTATAAGCCGCAAATCCAGTCGGGGGAACAAATCAGCAACTCACTCAAAGAGGTCACGGCGCAGTTAAAAGCAGATAAATTGGCTGACCCTGGCCTTTTAAACGCTTTAGAGAGCATGAAGTGGGTGAAATCGACCCGTTCTCTTCTCTTTACAGGAGATCCCGAATCTCTAAAAAAAATCCAATCGCTGATCAGCACAATCGACCTTTCCAAACCTGCTGAAACGAGCTATTTCATCTACAAAGTGCAGAACACGACCGGAGATCTCATCGAGGAGGATCTCGATCACGTAGCCAAGAATATGAAGGCCTCAGGCGTTAAGGAAAGTCCGCTCCTGACTGTGATTGGCAAAATGCGCTATGTAAAACAGACAAACTCTCTTCTCTTGAGTGGAGATCCCCAAGGCATTGAAGAGGCAAAAAAACTCATCGCCCAATACGATTACCCAAGAGAAGAACCTGCCCTTCCTGCAAGCAGCAATTTCTATATGTATAAACCCATCCATCTGCCTGCTCGCCAAATCGATAAAGCTCTTCGAGAATTGGGAAATAATCTAAAAGGGGCAGGTCTTGCCGATCAGAGCCTTTTACAGTCTCTCGACACCTCTAAATATGTAGAATCGACCAACACCCTCATCTTCACGGGACCTCCCGATACCCTTTCCAAAATCCAGGGGATGCTCAAAGATGTCGACATTCCGCCAGCCAATGTCTCTCCGATTCAGCACATCGGAAAAACGACTTTCCTCCTCTATAAACTGAAAAATGCAGGCGGCTCTCAAATCGTCACCTCTCTTAAAAATATGACCGCCGAGCTGAAAAAATCGGGAACGGCCGATAAAGATTTTCTCTCTGCCCTCTCCTCGATTAAATATGTGAAAGAGACCCACTCCCTCTTCTTCACAGGGAATGAAGAGTCGCTCAAAAAGGTGCAAAATTTAGTCGAACAATTTGACGTATCGAGTCTCGCCGCACCGGGAACGGGTAAACCCGCAGCGCTCCCTCTCAATAGTGCGGGAACCTATTTTGTCTACAAACCCCAATCCCTCGCGGGACCTGAACTAGAAACCCTTTTGCAAAATTTCGCCGAAAACGTGAAGAGTAGCGGCCTTGTCGATGATGATCTCTTCCGAACCATCGAATCGGTCCGCTGGTCCGAGCAAACGCAGACCCTCGTCTTCACTGGCACTCAGAAATCGATCAATCAGGTAAAAGATCTGCTCAAAGAATTCGATATTCCTTCCAATCTCGCAAATAAATCCCAATCAATCACCCCCTTAGAACCAAACATTCAAGCGATCGACAATACGAGTTTCCTCGTCTACAAACTCCAGTTCCATAAAGGAGATGAGATCCAAAATGCCCTTCGTCAAATTGCGCGAGATCTCATGGTGAATAACGCACCGATCAATTCAGGTCTTCTCAATTCGATCAATTCGATCCAGTGGCTAGAGGTGACGAATTCGCTTCTTTGCTCGGGAGATCAAGATACATTGACCCGTCTTCGCGAACTGATCAAAAACCTCGATATCCCCTTAAAACAGGTCTATATCGAGATGCTCGTGATCGAAACGACCATGACAAATGCCCTGAATTTTGGTCTCGAATGGGGAGCCAACTACAAGTATCGAGACAAATTTGGCACTGCAGCCTATAATTCGCAGCCGATTACGAGTGGCAACTCTCCTAGCTCCTTCTTGCAAAATTTCTCCGGCCTGACTCCTCCGACAGCTCCAACACCCATTGGAAATATTCCAGTCTCTTCCGGGTTTGATTTAGGAGTGATTGGAGAGGTGATCAAACACAATGGACAGACTTTCCTGACCTTGGGATCGCTTTTGAGCGCCCTTCAGTCGGATGACGAATCGAGCATCATCATGACCCCCAAAATTTTGACTCAAGACGGTCGCACTTCGACGATCTTTGACGGCCGAAACATCCCGTTTGTGGGCTCCTTTGTCCAAAACAACAGCCAAACCACCGTCAACACTTCTAACATTGAATATCGCGATATTGGGCTGAGCCTCACAGTGACCCCAGTGCTTGGAAATTCCGATATCGTCACGCTCGACATCAACTTGGACCGAAGCCAAACCGTGGGCGATGTCACGGGAGCTGCGATCAATTTCAGTACGTCATCGGCAACAGGCATCACCACGACCAAGACGACCATGCAGACAACTGTGCATGTCCCCGATAACAATTTCTTGATCTTGAGCGGCATGGTGAACAATTCCAACACTAAATCCAAAGCGGGCATTCCCTGTCTCGGTGGCTTACCGCTCGTCGGAGCTGCTTTTTCAAAGAGCAACGATACCATCACCAATTCGAATATTGTGATTTTCATCCGACCTCATATCATCAACTCGGTTGATGAAATTCGGAACATCACGAAACGTGAAGAGGACTATTTCCGCGACCAAGCGGGAACACCTTATCTCGAGAAGAATTTTGATGAGGCGATGGAACTTTTAAAAACAGTCGATGACGATTAAAACCCTTTTTCTCACAATTCTGCTCCTCACGGCATGTTACCGGGTCCCTGACCGGATCGATCCACGCGTCTCCTATCAACTGCAAGATCAGCACTTCCAGCATTTGATGAGCGCCTTCCCTCCCCTCTCCTCAGAAGAAAGAGCTTCTGACTGGGGGAAAGAATACGTGATTGCAAAAGCTTTTGCCGAAGAGCTCGATCTCTATCGGGCCGTTTCCACTTTCAAACGGGCTCTCATCTTAGTCCAGGATCCGCCGAGAAAACTCGAAGTCCAATACGACATTCTCCTCTGCTTCTTTCTCGCAAAACGGTATGACGAGGTCATTGAATCGTTTGAAAAGAGCGATCTCGCCCGTGTTGATAAATCGTTTTTTGCCTACCACGATCTCCTCCTCATTCTCTATGAGTCCTATCGAGAAATGGACGACGAAGAAAAACAGGCAAAAATTCTAGAACTTTTGGAAAAGAGTTTTCCCGCAGCCAATGAAGAGCTCAAAGTCTCCCAGGCCATTCGCGAGGGGAACCTCAATATGATCAACGCCTTTGCCTGCAATTTCCAATCTCCTTCCTATCTCGACAACCTCACCGAGACTTACTCCGTGAATAAGAAATCGGTCGGGAAAGCCCAACTCCTCAATGCCCTTCTTCCAGGAGCAGGCTATCTCTATATCGGCCAGCGCAAATCGGCCCTCACCGCCTTCTTACTCAACGGCCTCTTCATCGCAGCAGCCACCCAGTTTTTCCTCCACAACCACATTGCCGCTGGCATCATCACGACGGGCTTTGAAGCGGGCTGGTATTTTGGAGGCATCTATGGGGCTGGCGAAGAGGCGAAATACTACAATGAACGGCTCTACGAACGGGCCGCTTCGAGCGTGCTCAACGAACACAAACTCTTTCCCATCCTGATGCTGGACCATGCTTTTTAACCTCCTCATAGCCTCCTGTCTCCTCGCGCATCCGGGCTATTTTGAGCCTTGGGGCAAAGATGCAGGCCTCAAACTCCCGCCCCCTCCAGCGCCCAAAGAAAAAACCTCCTTTGCAACCAAACTCGCCGATGCCGTCATCCAATTCCACCAAGAAATCATCTCCCCCGTCGATGGGCCGAGAAGCCATTACCGACCGAGCTCTTCGCAGTACATGCAGCAAGCGATCCACACCTACGGCTTTTTAAAGGGGTTCATCATGGGCTGCGATCGGCTTCTCAGGGAAAATGACGAAGAGTGGGTCTATCGAACGGTCCAGTGGAACGGCAAGATCTACAAATACGACCCAGCCAAAACCAATAAGTATGAATGACTTTCGGACTGCTAAAGTTGGTATGTATTAAAACCCTTACCAAAGTCTAATTTACCTTGCTCTGATGAAGTCAAGGGTCTTGCTAGCTTCCGATCGAGAAGATATGTTTTCAAGGTTTCATTTTTCTGTAGGATCGCCTCAACGAAGAGTCTTTGCAAACTACGTTTTGTAAGAGGAGGGAGTTTAGCGATTTCTTCTTTTGAAAAAGATGTTAGAATCTCGAGAGTACGCCCCCACTCTGACTTCGCTGCTCCTTTCATCCCCCAAACGAACAGATTTTTTTCTTTCACTACCGAAAAAAGCTCTGGGTCTGGAGTGGCAAATAAGAGATCAGCCAAGTCTGAAAGCGTAAGCTTTGCCCTATCAACATCATCTCGCTTAAGGGGCGGAAATGTCTCGAATATGTGCAGAATAAAGTCTCTTTTCTCGGTACTATCTATTAACAAGTGTCCATACTTATTCCTTAAAGATTCCATGAAAGAGATTAGAGAGTGGGGAGCCCACTTTATTTTGAGCAAAATTTGATAGAGAGAAAAAGAATAAAATTTACATGCCCCCTCTCGAAGTGCCGCCGCCTTTACAAAATTCATTCCTGATTTTTCCAAATCGTCTAAGAAAGAGGCTGGCTTGTCAAATGTAGGAAAGGGTTTAGATATATACAAGCCTGCTGGATGGTCGTCGCCATCGCTTCTCTCCTTTTCTTGTACAATACGGAGATATACTTCGTGGGCTCTTTTTGATGCTTCCTGCCAAGCTGCCTTGTCTCCCGCTTCTCCCCAAACATAGCAGACCGATTCGGGAGCGTAGGTGTATACCACTGAACACAAAGGGGGCAGTAAATGAGGAGAAAGAGGAGAAGCGCTCATAAAAAACCTACGCCGGTAAATTTAGGCAATATCTTACCTCCCTCGGCTTTTTTACTGACCAAATTTCTTAGCCAATTAAGAGTCTATGTTTAAAGAAAATGGAGTTTAAACTTCCAAAAATTGCCAGAAAATGGAGTTGACAACTCCAAAAACTGATTATTCTTCTTTGCCGTGGACGAGATCGTGGGCACGCAGACACGCTTTCCAGGTCGAAAATTGGGGGTTGCTCTCGTCGGTGAAGTAGAGATTGTCGAGCCCGATCTGCTTCACGAGCCCTGCTCTATGAAAGACGTGCCAGACCTCTTCCGTAAGGCCGCTGATGACGAGGTAGCGTCCCGTCGCATGCAGCGTTTCGTAGAGATGCAAGATGGCCAGGCACATTGACGCATCCATGTGATAGATATTGTTGAGCCTGAGGACAATGGCCAGCGTTTTTGGGTCCTCGGCAATGGTTTGCAGCGCCGACTGGAAGACATCGGCCGAGGCAAAGTAGAGCTCACCTGAAATGCCGATGATTCGCACCTTGCGGTGCATGTCCTCTTTGGGATTGACGGTCATGAGCCTTCCCTTGGAATTGAAAGCGTATTCGACAAGGTGCGGCGTTGACGATTTTTTCAAATAGGTCGCAATCGAAATAACGATCCCGATGAAGAAGGCAATGTCTAAGCTGAAGATCAAGCAAGAGAGGAACGTGATGAGAAACACCCAGGCGTCTTCACGGGTCGCATGGAAAGCGAGTTTGATCTCGTTCCAGTTCATGAGAGTGGGAACCGTTGCCATGAGAAGCGCGGCGAGGGCGGCGAGTGGAATGTGCTGCACGAGAGGCCAGCAGAAAAAGATGATGATGGCGGTAAAACAACCGCTCAAAATGGCTGCAAAGCGGGTCTTTGCGTGCATGCGATAGCTCAAAGAGGTGCGGGTGGCACTCCCCGATGCCGGCAGCGAGCCATAGAGAAAAGAGAGGAGCGTATTGCTCACGCCGAGGCCAAAAACATCCTGATTGACCTGGATCTGATGGCCCGATTTCGCAGCAAAATTGCGAGAGACCGAAAAGACCTCGAGAATGGCCAAAAAGGCGATCGCAACGGCTGCCGGAAACACTTTGTTGAGGAGAGTAAAATCGATGAGGGGCAGTGTGAGCTCGGGGACCGGCTCTTTGGCCATCTCAAAACTGCCGAGCCGCAAAACGTCAGATTCTGTCAGCAAGAGGTTGAGCCCGTAGGTAGCAAAAGAGGCTACGATGAGCATGAAAAGCGCATCGGGAAGGTTTTTGGTCGTTCTTCGCAGAGTGATCAAGACGATTAAACTGAGCGCCCCAATGAGAAGAGTCGGCCATTTGAGCAGGAAAACATGAGAACAAAAAAACCAGATTTTTAAAACGACCGAATCGGCACTCTTTTCAAGAGAGATACCCGTGAAATAGAAGACTTGCGTCACGAGTATGGCCACCATAATCCCAGCAAAATATCCTAAAATGACGGGGCGGCTCACAAATTGCAGGAGCTTACTCACGTTGAAAAAAGCCGAGGCGATCTGAATGATCCCAATCAGAATGACGAGCTGAGTCAAAATGTGTAAGACGACCATCTCCCTTTCTGCACCCGTAACCGTCTCGTAGTAAGCATTCAGGATCTCAGCGATCGAGGTCTGGATCAAAATGGCAGTCCCTGTGCTGGGGCCCGAAATGAGATGGCGGGACGATCCGAGAGCCGCTGCAAAAATGGTTCCAAAAATCGCCGAGAAAATCCCCGCTGTCGGAGGAAGACCTGCAAGAAGCGAATAGGCGATCGATTGAGGGATCGTCATCAAGGCAACCGCAAGGGCGGCCCAGAGATCTCCCTTAAAATACTCAAAACAATATTCTCTACACTCTTCTAGAAAAGGAGCAAACGAAATGGCTCTTGCCCGCGGCACTCTCATACATATGAGTGTAGACTCTCAACATAAAAAAATGCTAGAGCAGCCTGGGTTCTGCTGGGGCTGGAGGCGCTTTTCCTCTCAATTCCAAGACGAGAGGACAGCCGCTAAAGCCATAGACTTCGCGGAAATTGTTGAGGAGATATTTTTTATAGCTTTCGGTCATAAGAGTCGGATTGTTGACGAAAAGCACAAATTTGGGAGGATTTACCTCGACTTGGGTCATGTAGTAGATGCGGAGCCTTTTTCCAATGATGAGAGGAGGATGGTATTTTTGCAGACACCCTTCAATGAATTTATTCAGCATCCCCGTCGTGATGCGCTTTTGTCTTGCTGCATGCACTTCTGCAATGAGAGGGAAGATTTTTTCGAGATTGCGCCCTTGGTCCGCCGAGATGAAAAGCGCTGGACAATGGTTGAGAAACGGGGTCTCTTCGCGCACTGATTTTAAAGCGTGCTCCATGCGCAAATTTTTCATCAGATCCCACTTGTTGAAAAGGAGAATGCAGCTTTTTCGAGCCGCTTCAATCTCGCTTGCAATCCTCTTTTCCTGAGTCGTGAGACCCTCATAGGAATCGAGCACTAACAGACACACGTCGGAGCGGCTGATTGCCTCATCGGTTCTCACTCTCGCAAACTTATCGACAACCTCTTTTTCTGCTTTTTTCCTACGGATCCCGGCAGTATCGATGAGCAAATAGTCTTGGCCATCTCGGGTAACGGCTACATCGACGCTATCGCGCGTGGTGCCCGCAATCGGACTCACAACAGCCCTCTCTTCTTCTAGAAGAGCGTTGAGGAGGGTCGATTTGCCGACGTTGGCCCTTCCCACAATGGCCACTCGGATCCCGCCCGGGGATTCGAGAACGAGCTCAGATTCGGGGATCTCCTGGAGTACTTTTTCGAGCATTTCGGCAATTTGAAACCCCTGGACAGCCGATACGGCGATCAGATCTCTCACGGCCAAAGAATGAAAATCGTGGATTTTGAGCTCATCTTTGGGCTGATCGATCTTGTTGACCGCTACGATGATTGGCTTTTTGGCGTGAAGAAGCATTTTGGCCACCTCCTCATCCAAGGGATGGGGGCCTAGCTGTCCGTCGACGACCAAAATGACCGCATCGGCCTCCTCAATCGCGATCTCAGCCTGGCGCCGGATCTCCCGATTGAACACCCCTTTTTCTGAAGGGTCAATCCCCCCTGTATCGATGAGGATGAACTGCTTGCCAAAATGTTCACATTCCGCATAGAGACGATCCCGCGTAATCCCCTCTTGTTCATCGACAATGGAAATTCTTCTTTGACAAATCCGGTTAAAGAGGGCCGATTTTCCCACATTCGGGCGGCCCACAATGGCAATTTTGGGAAGCATAATTTTTATTTCTCTGGAGGGATTATAGAGGATTTCTTCTACGTATTCAATCTCTAATATCGAATTCTGGGGCGTAGGTCCCTTAACTCTTCAATCGACAACTGTTCGAGGAAAGGGGCTACTTCCCCATTAATAAATTTTTTATAGAGACGGGAGGCCTGATAGTGGAGGATCACCGGATTTTCTTGATCTTCTCGGGCATCAAAAATCGCGCAGTAGCTTCCCGGTAAGGATTGGATATCGGCCTTCGTTCCTTGCTGGATGAGAGCTTTGAGACAGATCTGGTCCCAGACCTCGTGACCTTCGGGCTTTGTCTTCAAAGCATTTTGGCAAAGAGCTGCCCAGTCGGCAGTAAGTTTAAGCCCCTCTTTCGTATAGTTGATGAAGACAGTGCCCGTACGGAGCCAGGCCGGGTCAGACTTTTCTCGTTCCTCATCGATCCGGACAGCGAGATCACACTCCAGCGTTTGAAAGAAAGCGGGCGGTTTTACAATGAGAGCATCTGCATCCACCCACACTACAGGTCTTTTGAACTCTTCGAGCTTTTGCAAGATGAAGGCCGGTTTAAAACAGCAGTGGTGATCCCACGAGCCAAAACAATCGATCCCTTCAATGGCGTATTCGAGCCCAAACTGTTCGCAGCTCTGACGAAGGTCTGCAGCATCCTTTTCGTAGAGAGTCCCTCGAGTAAAATAACTGATGATCACTGGGGCCATATAACCTCATTGAATACAGGCTTTTCGAAAATCTTCGTGTTCAAACGCAGAAGCCATACGATCCATCTCTTCTTTTTTGATTTTAAATCGAGCAGCTTCTTTGCGCCAAGAAGTCACTGCTGTACAAACCTCTTTGACAATGGACTTCATTTGATGTCTTTCAAGATCAAAATACGATGCCACTTCAAGCGCTAAATCAAGAGAGGCGGTTGAATCTACCAGATCGATGGCTGTGGATAAAATTCTCGGCTTAATATCGCTGGGTGTAGGATTCAAATCATAGACAGGAGTGAGGCGCCATCCTGATAGACCTGAATAAAGAAAAGCGTGATTGCGCAAATGATCATCTACATTCGAAATCAAAATATTCAACACAATACGGCGCCAAAGTGCAGCGAGATCTTCTTTTGGGGATGCACTGATTTGGCGAATCACATCAGCAATCTCAAGATAGCTATGTAATTCATTGTCTTTTGCAACTAAAGCGCTCATGGCAGAAAGAAAAGGTATACGAACATTCTTTCTTCGATCAAATCTTCGAGATAAAAGGATCCGTTTTTTCCCCACCGATTCCAAACGCCATTCAGGCACAGCTACTCCTGCCTTCTCTGCGATTGTGAGAGCAACTGCTTCCCATCCACTGACATCTATTTCATCGTAGACATTGGGAAACTTGGCAATGGCCAAATGACCATCTTTATCTCTCACAGAGGCCTTTGGTCTCGCTCCACCCAATGAAGAACCAGGGGCTAAGAGCAACTTTAAATCTTCTTCCGTATCCGATTCCTGCAAGACGCGAGTGGCTGCACTGAGCAATTTCCCTACTTCGATTAAAGGAGGAATATGATGATGATCATAAGTAGTTAAAAAAGATCCTTGCTCTTCTTTCTTAAAGCGAAGCGCTCCCTGTCTTACCTCATCGTCTACCATCAATAAGAAATCGATTTCTTTTAGACTACGGGCTGTCCGTTTCTCTTTTTCGGCATTTTTCCTCTCAGAACGACGCATGAGAAGCCTACCCCAACGATCAGGAGCGGAATCATCAATTGCCCCAAAAAGAGGCTTATCTGAAGAAGCATGAAAGGATCCTGCCACCAATTTTAAAGCGGGATCTAATGAAAAGTGTTTTGGATGTTCGAGCCAATTTTGATCGTATTCAAAAGAGACGCTCTCCTTTCCACTTCGATAATGATCCCAAAGTCTACCTACTTTGATGACAGTTCCCTCAAGATCAACATATACAAAAATGGCTTGCTGCATTAGAAGTTGTCTCTTTCTTTTCGAGGGATTCGAATCCTCTCGGGTAAGCTTTCTGCTTCTAAATTTAATCCAATCTCATCGAATTTGGAATCAGCAATCTCAGCAAGTCTTTGCACCATCCCCAAAATAAATAAAACTTTAGCGTAGGCCCCTAAAGACACTCCAGGATCTCCTTTTTCAATTTTGGTTAAAGTAGCCCTGCTGATAGCAGCTCTTTCAGCAGCCAGCCTCATGGGGATACGCCGCCGTTTCCTCGCATCTTGAAGATCTTGTCCCAGCTTCTTTAGTCCTCTCTTCACCGGGATAGGGGTCTGTTTAGCGTCCATAATTATAGTCCTTATACTGGTTATGGTATAAAACTACAGACTTTAATGAAAGATAAAAATCACAACCAAAAGGGCTAGATAGGTTTGTGGTCGGTCTCTTAGGATAAATCGTGGAACATCCGTTCGAAGACTTGTAAGAGCTCGTCACGGGATAAGTAGTGGATTTGGTCTTCGCCACCCACGATATCCTCGATGAGCCCTTTTTTCCGCTCGATCATGGCATGGATGTGCTCTTCGATGGTGTGTTTGGTGACGAGTTTGAAGACTTGCACCCCTCGGTTTTGGCCGATCCGGTGCACCCGGTCTGTCGCTTGGTTCTCCTTCGCTGGATTCCACCAGCGATCGTAGTGGATGACGATCGAGGCCACTGTGAGATCGATTCCAACGCCTGCTGCGAGAAGCGAGGCCACAAAGACTTCACAGGCCGGATCCTCTCGAAAACGTCTCAGCTGCTCGGGCCGATCCCGCGTAGATCCTTTGATGGAGGCAAAGCCGACCCCCTTTTTCTTGAGATGAGACTCGATGATGGAAAGCATCTCGAGATACTGTGAAAAGACCACCACTTTCTGTCCGCTTCCAAGCGCCTCTTCGAGAAGTTCTACAAATAGATCCCACTTGCCCGATTTGTGTGCGTGATAGGGTTTTGGCTCTTCGAGAATAAGGGAAGGATGATCGCAGATCCGCTTGAGCGTGGTCAGAGCCGAAAAGACATGAATGAAAGAAACAGGCTTTGTCTCATTTTTGAGCTCTTGATAGACGGTGTCTCGCATTTGGATCGCGATATTTCGATAGAGCTCTTTTTGCTCCTCGGACAGATCGCAGTAGGCAATCTCTTCGATTTTCTCTGGCAAGTCAGTGAGCACTTCGCTCTTTTTTCTTCGGAGAATAAAGGGTTTGACGAGCTTTGAAAGAAGCGCCTTTTTCTCCGCGTCTTGGTTTTTCTCGATCGGATTGATGAACACTTCCCGGAAAACGGGATCGATCGGCATGTAGCCGGGAAGGACGATATCGATGAGCGACTTGAGCTCCCGAACCCGATTTTCGATCGGCGTTCCCGAAAGGCCGAGCCTCATTTGCGCACGAATGGAACGGAGCGCTTTGTGGGTTTGGGAGGCATAGTTTTTGGCGATCTGGATTTCATCGAAAATGGCCACCTCAAAGAGATAGGATTTGAGGTTTTCTCTTCCGGTGCGCATGATCCCATAGGAAGTGAGGAGCAGATCATAGTTTTCTTCAAAATTCTCCAGCGATCTCTCCAAACCATAGTAGGTACAGACCCGGATTTCGGGTAAAAAGCGCTTGAGAAGCTCTTGCCAGTGATAGATCACAGAGGTCGGGCAAATAACGAGATATTTGTTGGACTTTGTCTCATCTTCATGAATGACAGCGGCCAAAAGGGCCATTGTCTGGTGCGTTTTTCCAAGTCCCATGTCATCGCAGAGAAGCCCCGATAGGCCATGGCAGTAGAGAAACCAGAGCCAATGAAGTCCTTGTTCTTGATAGGGCCGAAGGGTTGCTTTCAACCTCGAAATATCGAGAAGCCGGTTTGTCTCCAATCGATTCAATTCCAAGAGAACTTGCTTTGTCTCTTCATCTCCACTCTCTTCGATCGGCTCAAAGACCGTGAGCCGGATCCACTCGAGCGTGTTGAGGCGGATGAGCCCCTTTTTCCGATCGAGTTTTTTCGCGGGAAGCTGCCGGATCCAGTTGAACCGAGGCTCTTTCAAATGGAGAAGTCCTGCATTTGAAAAGAGGTGCCGCTTTTTTCCCTGAAAGGCATCCCAAATGGAAAAGATATCGATCGTTCCCCTTTCGGAAGTGTAGGCGAGATCGACGAGCCATTCCTGCCCTTTTCGCTTTTTACTCGGCAATACTTTACGCACTTTCAATTTCAAATCATGCGGGGTCACGAGTTTGGGATCGATCTCGAGAATGTAGGGTTTGAGAGGCTCGAGTTCATAGGCCAAAAAGGCCGCTTCTTGTGGCTCTTGGATCACAATCGGATGCTGGTAGCGCTCAGGCAAGCGGGCATTCGGGGGGATTTCGGCAAAACCCTTCCCCTGCTCGTAGATATAATCTCCAAAACGGATCAAAGTGGAAGGATCGACCCCTGGTGTATAGTCCATTTTGGGCAGAATTGCGATGAGTCCTTGGGCTTCGATCGTGAGATAGAGCCCATTTTTCTGAATAGGAAGAGTTGGATTATAAAAACCTTGTACCTGCTCCAGATCGTCTCTATGAGTCTGGATAAAAGAAGAGATTTCATTGGGTGGAATTTTGAGTCCTGGGTGAAGGGGAAGCCGCCCCCTTGCCTCTTTTTTCATGTAAAATCCTTGGCCCTTGATGTAGACCCACTCATCGAAATGATGCGTCTCCTCGTAATTTTCTGAAAAATTGAGCTCCGCATCAAATTTGAGCCCTTCTGCATCCAAATGATAGGTCAAGTGCGATTCCAAACTCCCCAAATGGGTCTGAAAGCCGGGAAAATTGTGGAGCCAGAGCCGATGGCGATTGACGAATTCTGCCACTTCTTTATGGGGAACAATTTTTTCTTTCCCCTCAAAGAGCCACTCCTCGAGAAGGAAAAACCCTTGGCCAGGAACATAGGCCCAAGGAACAAAGCAGCTCGAGCCTGCCGATTTCATATCCCCTGGTTCGAGCACGTAGAGTTCGATGTGCAAATTTCCTTCGGGGTCAAAGCGGAGCAAATATTGACAAGGCCGTTTCTCCACATGAATCGGCAAATATCCTTCTAAAAATTTTGTCGAATGGGACAAGACATAGGCCATTCGATCTCGCGGAATCACATCCTCTGCAAAAATCGGATCGTATCGTCGCCGATAAAATCCTTTGTCCTCTACGTAGATCCATTCTCCGATGGGGACTCCATGCAGATCACTGGGCTTTTGGGGCTTTCCCTTATGAGTGATTTTGAGACTCAACGTCTTGGGATCATATTCGATCTTTTCAATCGATTCATCCTCCGAGTCAAACACTTTGAGCGGCGCTTTCACCGCGGCAAAGGCTGGAATGATCCAAGGCCAGTTTACTTCAGAGATGTAAAACCAGATTTTTAGGCCTGGAAAATGCAAGTTCATCTCGTGAGGAAGCGGTTTTCCTGCAAAAGAAATCTGATACGATTCTTCCTCAAGCGCCATGAGCCATTTGGCCAGATCGGACCAAAAAGAGAGCTCGAATCGCAAAGTATGACTCGCACTGCCCGTCCTAAAAGCAGTGAGCTCTTCTACCGGCAAATTTGAAAATTTGATCGAGGTTTCCTCCGTTTCTACGGGTCTTTCGGAAACAATGGATTCGAGTCTCTTCTTTGTCTTTGCATTCGTGGCTTCAATGGAAAGAAGCGGCTTTTTCGTCTTGGACTCGCAAAAATAGACCTCTCCCTCTTTCTTGAGACAATCTGTCTCATATCCATGGCGCTTACTCGCCATTTGAAAGAGGCGGCTCCAGAGCGATTTGCGAAAACGTACATGGAGCGGCTCTTCTTTGCCATCAAAGATCTGTAAATAGGCTGCCGCTAAATGGGGACATCCCCTACCCGATTCTGAGATTTTGCAAGAGCAAAACGAATCGTTCACCTCTCCCTCATCGTTCATTTGGATGAAGGGAAATGCCTTTTTCTTTCCTTTTTCGCTCACTTCAAATTGGTACGTGCCCCTAGAAAAAATGGGCTCCGAAAGGGATTTTGACGCACGGAAGTCCTCGGCGATCTTGAGATACTCTGAGACATATTCCGGCGCTTTTCTTTCCATGAGGGGAAATCCTGGACCGTTCCATTAGAACTTCTCCTCATTTTACCCCCGATGAAAGTTTCCTGTCTACGACAGTAGACTTAAAGGGACATGATCCTCATATCCTAGATCCTCCGCGACAAAGGGATTTGTCCCTTTTCCATGGAAGACATTTAACCGATTCAGAAGCCCGTTGTCTTCTAGCATAGCTCTCTTGCACCCAAAATCTGCCAGCTTCAGCGCACAGGGGAATACTAAAATTGTAAGCCGTTTAAATTCAGCATCTTAATAGAGAAAAAGATTCGTTGAGCAAATTCTTTCCCAGAAAATCAGAGCCAATACGTAAAAATGCGGAAGAAACAATTCACTGTGCTGCTTGATCAATGTAGGCTAGATTTTCAGCAAAATCGAGAAATACCGCATGTTCTTGAAAGAATTCCATGCCCAGGATCGCTTCAACCCGAATGGGAATCTGAATTGGAACACAATGAAATGCTATGGGTCCAAAATCGTTCTCTCCGATTCGAAAAAGCGGATATTTTGTGAGGTGATTGGGGTCTTGGATTGCCTGGTCTAGCGATATTCCCTCTGGGAGATCGGTATTTAAAAGGTTCCAGGTCGCTCCCGTATCTAACATACAGCGTAAAGTCCCTGCCGATGTCCTTGTCTCAATTTCAACTAGTCCTCTTTCAAGAAGAAGAGGAGTTTTAACAAAAGCTTCGGTTTGATACCCCTGTTTTTTTAAAGTTTCAAGGCTGTCGCAAAATGCGATCTTGGAGTTTTTTATATCCAGAAATAAATTCGTATTCCCAAATAATTCCCACCCTATTTTACCAGGCTCTGCCATAGATAAATCATTATCTTTTTTTCGCAGGGTCGCATCTTGGCGAGATTTTTCAGCCCATTCCTGGAGCTTGGGACTAGAAAAGTGAATAGGACCAACTTCAATATTAGGAATCTCGTAGAGTTTTTCATTATATTCGTTCCCACGCACTCCATACATTTTTTCGGTCCGAAGGTATTTCTTTTGTGGAATAGAACTGAGAAAATCTTCTGAAAACCCAAATTCTCCCCTAAAACCTAAGTCGAGCATTACAAGGACTTCACTCCCATTCATTTGAATAGATAAGCAAGGCTGGTTGGCTCGAGTAAATTTTGTGATGGGAATAGAAAAAAAATAAGGACCATAATCTTCTTTGATATGACGAACTGTCTCAGTAGGCACCTTCTTCTGAGGCGCTCTAAAAATAAGCGAATAAAAGAATGCACAAGCTCCCACAATGAGAAGCGTGAGAACTGCCTTTTTACGATTCATTTATTTTTTCCACTCTTAGCATCATTTTCATGGCCAGCAGAAACAGATGCACTCCCTTGCCCATTATTGTCTTGTTTAATCTCTCCCTTGATGTAGTTCCCCTTATCATCGCTTACTTGACCTGCAGCTCCTACGCTCACTTTCACACCATCCTTATCGCCCCATGAGATATCGGCTTTTATCTCTCCACTGGCATTGACTTCCAATGGTTTGATGCCTGTGTCTTGGGCAATTTTCCCAAGTCTATGCTCAACCCCTGCTAAACCTTGGAAAGATACCCAAGATCTCTCAGCATGGCCAAAATAGACTGGCGGAGAAAAAATATTGGTAGAGAACCTTTTGGCAAGCGAAATCTCGTGATGTGAGTCGTTGTGATCTCTGTCAAATTCATCGCCATCAAAACCTATCGCACTAATCATAACATCCTCTTTTTAAAACACATTTCAAAAAAACAGGGTATTGTAACCATTTTTCTTTAGTTGTCAAACCTGAGCCTGGCTTCTCCACGCACAAAGAGACCCTTGACTATATATACCTTCGCAAGGTATATATAGTGAAAAAATGACAGATACTTAATGCCTATTCGTTCATTTAAAGACGAAGAGACTGAAAGATTTTTTATAAAAAGAAAAGTCCCACATAGAAAAGGATGGGCTAGCATTAGCAACACCGTTAAAAGGAAGTTGGATATGTTGCACTACGCCAAAGAACTGCGAGACCTTCGAAGTCCTCCGCAAAACAAGCTCGAGGCGCTCTCCAAAGATCTGATTGGATACTACAGTATTCGAATCAACGACCAATGGAGGGTCGTATTTAAGTGGGATACACAGCCCTACGATGTAAGTATAAGAGATTATCATTGACCGATGTGAGGTAATTATGATGAATAGAAAACCAACTTCCCCAGGAGAGATTCTCATTGAAGAATATCTAAAGCCTCTTGAGCTTACACAAAAAGATTTGGCCGATTATCTCAATTGCGACTACAAAGTCATCAACAGAATTGCGAATGAAAGGGCAGCTGTTACCCCAGAAATGGCGATGAAACTTGCGGCAGCTTTCGATACCACACCCGACTTTTGGCTCAATGCACAAATGGCTATAGATCTTTGGACCCTACGGAAGGAAAAACCGAAAATCCGCCCCCTGATCCGGCAAAAAAAAAGACAGGCCTCTCATTCAAGAACATAATACCATTTATCAGAAAAAAGCTTGACTGCGAACAGTCTCAGAGTGGTTTAGATTTTGACGAACGCGAGGAGGCTCATATTGCATCAATATGGGCGACGAGTGTTCGTTAAAAGATGAACTGCTATGATGGCTGTTCCCAGTCGAGGTTATTTTTGATAGATGGTATAAACCCCTTCAAAGACTTTGAGGGCGTCGCCGATCAGCCGAATGCCGCTTTCTTTGACCTCGATATGGAGATCTCCGCCCGGCATACAGATGCGAATGGGATTGGGCAGTAGGGATTGTGTTGAGGCGATAAAGCCAACCGCAGCGGCGCCCGTTCCACAAGCAAGCGTTTCTCCCACCCCGCGCTCAAATGTGCGCACCCGGATGTGGTCCTTTTCGAGATAGGCTACATTGACATTGGTTTTCTCAGGAGCAAAGGCCGGATGGTTTTGCAAAAAGGGACCCAAACTCTCGAGCTTTTCTTCGGTGAACACAACTGCGTGCGGAACGCCTGTATTGAGCGAATGAACTTCATAGCCTTCGATTTGTAATCTTTTGAGATGGGTAGCCATCCCCATGTCGAGGGCGATTTGTTCCCCTACAAACTGGGCCTCTATGACTCTTTTTCCCATGGCGATGCGATAGCTCTTTTTGGGAAACCCCAGCTCAGGTAGAAACTTCACGAGACAGCGAAGGCCATTCCCGCATCCTTCAGCCTCTCCCCCATCTGCGTTGTAGATGCGCATGCGAAAGTCAGCCAAATCGGATGTTTGCAATAGAATCACCCCATCGGCGCCAATGCCGAACTTCCGGTGGCAGAGTTTGGGGACGAGATGAGGAGAAAAATGGGGGGCGCGGTCATCAATGAGGATAAAATCATTGCCCGCGCCTTGATACTTAACGAAGAAGAGCTTCGACATCTTTCATCGAGGTGACGATTTTATCGAGCAACCCAAACTGCTTGGCCTCTTCTGCCGTCATCCAATTGTCCCGATCGATCGCCTTTTCGATGATTTTTCGATCTTTTCCCGTAGCATCGACATAGACATCGACGATTTGAGAGCGGGTTTTGAGCATCTCTTTGGCTTGGATTTCTAGATCGGTGGCTTGGCCTCGGATCACTCCGCCAATGAGCGGCTGGTGGATCATGATCCTCGAGTTGGGCGTCGCGAGCCTTTTGCCCTTTCCCGACACGAGACTGAGCACAGATCCCATCGAGGCGGCAAGGCCAGATACCAGCGTAATGACAGGCGATTGGATCAACTTAATTTGATCCCAGATGGCAAATCCCGAATCGACCGATCCACCCGGAGAATTGATGACGAATAGAATGGGCTTCCCTGGAGCCTGATGGTCGAGATACCAGAGCTTGCGAATGATGTCTTTCGCGCTGTCAGAATCGACCGCATCTGCGAGAAAAATACGTCTTTTTTCAAGTTGCGCGAATTCTAGCTTATCATTCACATACTTAGGTTGATCTTCGCGATTACCTTCTGCCATATTACACTCCCTTTTATGTTAGTTTAGAGACTGCTAACGGAATTTGCAAGGTCGAATTCTTAAGTCTTTTTGCGATATTCGGTCCCTCCTCGTGGGAGCTATGGAGCTGCCGGCATATGCCGCCCACAAGGAGAAACCGAATCTCATCAAAAATACTTAAGAATTCGACACTTGCAAATTCCGTTAACTGTCTCTTAATCAATCATGAGCTCGGGGTAAAGGGGAAATTCACGCAAGACGTCTGCGGCCCTCGCCCGAGCCCGATCGATGGCCCGGGGAGGCACATGCGTTTTGGCTCGAGAAAGCCCTCCCGTTTTCGGATCATCGGCAGGTTTTGCCTCCCTCAATAAATCGTAGATGATAGAGGCGATCTCTTTCATCTGAGGCGCTTTCATGCCCAAAGTGGTGGTGGCAGGGGTCCCGATCCGAACGCCAGAAGTGTACCAGGGACCATTCGCATCTTTCGGGATCATGTTTCGATTGACGGTGAGTCTAGCTTCCCTCAATACGGTTTCGGCCTGCCTTCCCGTAAGACCAAAAGTTTTTGCTACATCTAGGACGAGAAGATGGTTATCTGTCCCCCGGGTCAGCACTTCAACACCGAGTCCTATCAGGGCATTGGCGAGATGCTGGGCGTTTTCCACAATTTGATGGGCATATTGGCTAAATGCGGGAGAAGCCGCCTCTTTGAAAGCGAGAGCTTTTGCCGCCATCACATGGGGCAAAGGTCCCCCCAAGACAATGGGACACCCTTTATTGACCACCTCTCGATATTCATCCGTTGAGAGAACGAGCCCTCCTCTGGGCCCTCTCAGCGTTTTATGCGTCGTAGAAGTCACGATATGAGCGAAGGGGATCGGATTGTAATTTCCCTTCATCACTTTCCCTGCGACGAGCCCCGCGAAATGGGCCATGTCGACCATGAGGGTCGCGCCCACTTGATCTGCAATTTCGCGCATCTTGGCAAAATCGAGAAGACGGGGATACGCCGAATAGCCCGCAATGAGAATAAGCGGTTTTTCTCTTTTTACTGCCGCTTCGAGCTCTTTGTAGTCGATCAGCCCCGTTTTTTCACTCACGCCGTAGCTCACCGACTGAAAGATTTTAGCCGAAATATTGTGCCGATAGCCATGGGTCAAGTGCCCCCCGCTTCCCAGATCCATCCCCATCACTTTTTGGCTCACGAGAAGCTGGCGGACCCGCTCATACTCTTCTGGACTCAGTTCATCGACACTTTTCTTCCCAAGCGCTTCCACTTCTTTGGATTGGATCCGTTGGACCAGAATTGCCCAAAAAGCCACCAAATTGGCGTCGGCTCCCGAGTGGGGCTGCACGTAGGCGTGCTGTGCATTAAAAACTTTTTTCGCCCATTCGGCTGCCTCCCCTTCCACCGCATCTACGTTTTCACAGCCGGCATAGAACCGGTGCCCCACAAACCCTTCACTATACTTGTCGGTGAGGAGATTGCCCATGGCTAGTTGCACGGGAAGTGAACAAAAATTTTCAGAAGCGATGAGTTTTAAGTGGCTTCTTTGATCCTTCAGCTCCTGGACAATCGCTTGGGCAATAGAGGGGGAAGAGGCCCCGATTGCATCGAGAGAAGCCATGTAGGCAATCGCTGCTGGCGTGCGCGATTTTTCGGGGATTTTGGCAAAATAATTCTTTAAATAGGCCATTTCTTGACTCCTGATAGGAAGTGCTTGATTCATTTGGCTCATAAATATTATAGTATCCCCAACAATCCGATTATTTTCCAGAGGTCATAGATGCGGCAAAACCTAAAAGTCATTTTAGATATTCAAGAATTCGACATGAAGATGATCCGTCTGATGCGCCTGAAAAGAGAGCGCTCCAAGGAACTAGAACACATCGACTCTCTGCGCCAGGAACTGCACCAGCAGCAAAAAGAAAAAGAGCAAGAAATTGCAGAGCTGAGCCGAAATATCGCCGCTCAAGAGGAAAAAATTGGAGAGATCAAAGATCGGCTTAAAAAGCTCGAGGCGAAACAGAACACGGTCAAAAAAGTGGATGAATTCAACGCTTTGACCCAGGAAATGACCACTTCAGAAAGGGAGCGAATTGCCACCGAGCAAATTACGAGCGATCTCATCGACAAGAGAAACCTCGAAGAAGAGATTCTCGGAAAAATTAAGGAATCGCTCGTCCAATCCGAAGAGAGCAGCCGCAACTTGGAAAATGAGATCCGAGAGAGCATCCGGCTCATCAATCAAGAAGGGACCGAGTTGAAAGCTGCTCGAGAAGAGCTTGCGAAAACGGCCGAATCAGACATTTTGCGCATCTATCAGAGACTGCTCAACAATAAAAAGGATCGAGTCGTCGTTCCGATTGAAAACCGAACTTGCTCGGGTTGCCACATCGCTCTCACCGCACAGCACGAGAACGTAGTGCGCAAAGGCGAGAGGCTCACCTTCTGCGAACACTGCTCACGCATCCACTATTGGCAAGAGAGCGAGGAAGTCGAAGGAACAGCCGCCTCGACAAAACGGCGCCGCCGCCGCACTGCGGGCGTTTAAATTTATTTTCTGGGGTGACAGGCCATCGCACCGCTTTTTCACGGTGAGGAAAGTCTGGACTTCACAAGGGAGGATACCAGCTAACGGCTGGGCATCGAAAGATGACGGAAAGTGCAACAGAGACTATACCTTAAGGTTGAAAAGTTCGAGTTGTTGACTCGATCGGACTCTCGGGAAACCGGAGACGTTGTAAACCCTATCCGAAGCAAGGTCGAAACTGGATAGCGCCCCCTTTGCGCGTCTGACTCCAAAGCTGACCGCTCGAGAAATCTGGCAACAGGTTTCCTAGAAGAATGATGGTTCTCGACAGAATCCGGCTTACCGTCACCCCGCTTTTTTATAGAGGTAGTTGCAAAACTGCTTTGTCCATAAAAATCGATGATTTTGAGGCCAGGTGCGAGTGGCAGCTTTGCTGACCACGGTTCATTCGACGAGATCAACCCCTTGAGCCTATTATTAGCAATTCCGGCACAGGGGAATCCCAAAATAACATCTTAGCAGCGCCAGATAGACAACAGATGCGGCTAAGACTATGCCCCATCCGGCGTAGAGTTGCCCAGGGCCCTGATCCCGATTCGCGGTAGCTCCTATGGCTATTGCTGCCCCAGCAATAGCTAAGTAAGCTAAAGTCGTAAAGAAAAGCTGCCTTTTAGTTGGAACACAGACGCATACTTTACGCCCTGAAGTTAGAGAAGTCCGCTCTGTTGAAGTGGGCCCGCTATATGAGACAGGCGGCGGCGGGGGGGGAAACAACAATAGCGGCTATAAATACGGTACCAGTTGGTGCTGCTTGGTATGTCATGACATCCTCCGTAAGGTGCAAGTTTATTAAGTAGCGGCTAGGCAACTATCCTACTTGGGGGAAATTGCGCAATAAAGCCATATTGATCTCATTATTCTTTGGGTTCCATTCAAATTTTACTTTTTCGCAATTAAAATTTTATTAGAAACCCATATTTTTAGCCATATTTTTTAAAGGATGACGGTTCGTAGGGCGAACCAAAGGATGTGCAAAGTCGGGGGAGGCCCCGAACTCCCAAGAAACGGAGGAGGAAACAGGGCCGCCGGGACCGACTAGAAGTCGGTGCAGCGCCTTTGGCGCTGCTGCAAAACTTCGTTTTGCTTCCGGCGGCCCCTTCTTCTTATCCTGCTCTAGCCCGTCTCTAGACTTTGCGAATCATTAGGTTCGCCTCGCGAACCGTCATCCTTTGAGTTTTGCAATTGCCTCTATAGATTTATTAATGAGAAGGTCGCTTCTAAGAAGTCTTTCCCTTCATAAAAGTCGATGATCTGTTGTCGATTCTGTAAATACTCCGTTTTTAACCTCTGAGTTTCCGAAGAGGTCATATCGGCCATAAAACTTGGATACATCAAAATTTCAGACATGTTCACGTCTGGCCAAGCAAACGAATAATGAAGGGAGGCGTTCTTACTTTCAAAAAGTTGGTGGAGTTCTTCGGAAAAAACTGGTTTCAATAGGTTGTGTTCTCTCTGATAGAAAAGCCACGCATTTTCTCGACCGTATCCCAACAAGGTTCCCAAAAACCCATCATGCTTCTGAAGCGATTCTTTAAAAAGAGTTTTTAATTCTAGATTCTGCATGGAAGAGAAATCCGTTATATTTTCTCGAAGGACTCTGTCTACTTCCCTTTTGTTTGCAATAACGATCAATTGCCCATTTTCTATCCAGGGACTTGGCTCAGACCAAATCAGAATATTCCCTTGATTGAAGAGATGTGCGTATTTTTGCCACGTTTTCCAAGCCTGGTATTTTTTTAGATTTGAAGGAAAAAAAGTATGCCAAAGATGTAGAAAAGACCAGTCGAAAGTAGGTCTGAAAAAACAGTCGAAAGAGATGGGTTTATGCCCCAATAAAGTATACCCTGCCGAATGGTAGACAACGAGCTCTTTAAATAGATACTCGAGACGCTTTTTATCTCTCTTTGGAATACAGATTTCACCGGCAGGCGTTTTGATGGCAACACTTTGAGAATTCTTCCATTCCCAAACTACAGTCAAAACGGCAAGAAGTACCCAGATATACTTTTTCACCTGCCACAATTCCAGCAAACAAACCGATGAGGAGGATTGACCGCTCCGCAGAAACTACATTCCCAAGGTTCGTACCAACTTCTTGCGAGAATATAGACCCCATTTCCATCAGAAAAAAGGGCATTCGTAGGCCTCCATTGGTTCTCAACGAATACAAATAACTGCTGATCTTGAATAGAGACCTGTTCATTCGTGAGATAAATTTTGTCTTCAACTTGTTCTGTGCAATACAGCGATGCAAAACAGCAGAATAAGGAAAGAAAGATCATTGAGAATTTCATAAACACCTCCAACAGATCCTCTGATCTTAAAATTTTGAATTTCTGGCGTCAATGACTCTTTTCAAAGCTCTAAAAGATGTCTGCGAATTTTGAGCGTGAAAGCTCCGTAGAATCGACGATGCGCGAATAGCTCGCAAGTTGATTCGTATTAATTCAATACGGATCAACTTGCGATCGTTGATTCTACGGGCTTTGACGCAAAAATCACCCCCAAATTTTCCTTGGATAGGTTCTTCGGAAACGGGGCATTATTTAAGAAAAAGACTTCTCTAGAAATCCAATTCGAAGTTTACAGTCAAGCCCTCCATCGTGAGCGGTTGCCCCCCAGTGGTTGGCAAGGGAGCTATGAAAGTATCGATGGCTACAGGCAGATTGAACTGATTCCACCAGTAGTTGGCTTCCCAAGCAGCGCTCATCTTGAAGAACATCTTTTCACACCAAAAGCAAGTTTGCCACTGGAATCCAAGGGCAAGTTGCATGTTGGGCACGAGCTGATAAAAATCATCTGCATACTCATTGAAAGGGGTAAACTCTGTTTCATCAAGAAAGAGCTGATCTGTCTTAGAGTGCACATCGGTTTTTCCATAGAGCAGAGCTCCAGCTAACTTCCCAAGAAGACTAAATCCATGAGCCAGGTGCCACTCTCCAGATACCCCCGTGCGAGGACCAACCCCCCAGTAGTTGTTTTTGCCACTGAAGATCTGCTCTTCAACCAGTTCTTCCGGCATAGGTCCCAGGAACTGATTGTTGAATTTTTGATGGATCGTGCCTCCTCTCGCTCCCCAATGAGGACGAATTGAAACCGATTGGGTCAGATAGATCATGCGCCCAATTTCCAAATCTCCAATGTTCAAAGAAAACCGAGATTTTGCAAAAGCCGTATCAAATATGGCTACTTCTGAAGAGGAAAAGGGCCAAAGAGGAACAAATCCAAGTTCGCTCGTCCTCGTAGTACTTGCCGTGTTTCGATACCAAGTATAATTCAAAAAGATGTCCCAGAAATCATACATTGTATTCCAGCCAGCTCCCACGCGAAACGCAGGCTCCCAATTCGGATCAATCCGGTTGATTTTACCTATATTGAAGATCTCATCGGTGAACTCGTAGGCATAGCTAAAGCCCTGGTTTTCGGCTCTCCAATAAAGAAAATCGGCAGTGAGATAAAACCCGTCGTAGTTCATATTGGTGCATCCCTTGGGATTGCAAGGATTGAATTTCCAGCAGCAGGGCGGCGGTGGATTGCAGCAAGGTTTCGGTGGACAGGGAGCTGCACACTGTTTCGGCTTGCAAGCGGGTTTTGGTGGACAAGGTTTTGGCGATTCAGGTTTTGGCGCGGGGCAAGGTTTTGCCTCGGGTTTTGGACAAGGCGCCGGACAGGATGGCCTTGGCTCTACCTTTTGGCTAGGAGCGCACTGCCCTGCGGGCTTCATCGTGTTGTCCGCAGCACCCGAAATCACCCATAACCCAATTACGAGAATGGAGAAAACTTTTTTGAACATATTGTACCTCTTCTAATTTCTCCATAAAATAGAGGGAAAATATTGTAAAATGTTTTCTTTAAGCGCGCGGATGCGTTTTATCGTAGACCTCTCGCTTCAACTTCGGGGAAACATGAGTGTAAATCGTTGTTGTTGAAAGCGATGTGTGACCGAGAAGCATTTGAATGGTCTTGAGATCCATTCCCTTCTCAAGCCAATGAGTGGCAATGGTATGGCGAATGGTGTGGGGCGTCACTTTTTCAGAAAGACCGCTCTTTTTCAAATAGAGAGAGAAATTCCGATCGATGGAGCGGGGCGTGAGCCTCGTTCCTTGGTGATTGAGGAAGATGGCCTCTTTGTCCTTTTCTTCCCGCTCGGCATGTTGGAGATAGCGCAAGATCCAGTCAGCCGCCGTTTGCGTGATGGGGGTTTGCCTTTGCTTTTTGCCTTTACCAAAGATATTGAGGACAAGGTTTTTCGCATCAAAATCGCGTCGGTTCAGATTGGAAAGTTCACTCAGGCGCAGCCCCGAGCTATAGAAGAGCTCCATGATGGCTCGGTCCCTTAAGCCGAGAATTTGAGTCAAATCGGGCTGACTCAAGAGAAGCTCTACTTGGGAATAGGTGATTGAGACGGGAAGTTTTTTTTCTTTTTTAGGACTCTCGATCTCTTCCACTGGGTTCTCTACCACCCACTTTTCCCGGAGGGCATACTTATAAAAACTCCTGAGTGCAGAGATTTTGCGCAAAATGGTGCGAGAAGAGGCCTTTTTCTCATGTAAATGGGCTAGGAAGCGCCGGATTGTCCGTTTGGTGACCTCTTCTTTTTCTGTGAAAGTCAAAAATTGCGTGAGATCGATCCGATACCCCCTCAACGTATGCTCTGAAACGTCTTTGGCAAGGTGCAAATGATTCAAGAAGTGGTCAATCGCCTTGAAAAGCTCCATAACTCTATGGTATCATTTCTCCTTATGATTACCTTAGAAAAAATTTCAAAACGGGTGGGAACAAGGACGCTCTTTGAGGATGTCTCCTTTACCTTCAATGAGGGCTGTCGCTACGGCCTCACCGGACCCAACGGTTCTGGAAAATCGACCCTCCTCAAAATCGTCATGGGGGTTGAACCCGCGACTTCTGGGATTGTGACTTTGCCGAAAAAAGTGGGCTTTTTGAAGCAGCGGATCGAAGATTTCCGTGAATTTACAGTCATCGACACGGTCATCATGGGCAACAACCGGCTTTGGAACGCGATGTCAGAAAGAGATAAGCTCTACGAAGAGGAGATGACCGACGCGATCGGCATGCGACTCGGAGAATTGGAGGAGGTCATTGCCGAAGAGGATGGATACACTGCAGAGTCGGAAGCAGAAGTGCTCCTCATCGGAATGGGTCTTCCCGAAGAATTTCATCGGAAGAAAATGCACGAAATCCCGACCGATCGGCAGTTCCGCGTCCTTCTTTGCCAAGCCCTTTTTGGCCATCCGGCGGCTCTTCTTCTCGATGAGCCGACAAACCACCTCGATCTCGAATCGATCTCATGGCTAGAGAGTTTTCTCCACAATTACAAAGGGACTCTCGTCGTCGTCAGCCACGACCGCCATTTTTTGAACTCCATCTGCACGCACATTGCCGATATCGACTACGAAACGATCATCACTTACCCAGGAAATTACGACGCGATGCTCGTGACAAAAATGGCTGTGCGCTCAAGAGCGGAGGACGAAAATAAAGCCAAGGAGAAAAAGATCTCTCAACTGAAAGAATTTGTCGCCAAATTCGGCGCTGGAACGCGCGCAAGCCAGGTGCAATCGCGCGTTCGAGAAATCAACCGTCTGCAGCCTCTCGAGCTCAAAAAATCCAACATTCAAAGACCCTATATCCGTTTTCCCGTTCCAGAAAAACAATCGGGTCAAATTGTCTTGAAAGCAGAAAACCTCTCGGCAGGTTACGGAGAAGAATTGGTGATCCATGGGTTTTCCTGTGAGATTCAGCGAGGCGATAAAATTGCCGTGATCGGAAACAACGGACGGGGAAAAACAACCCTTCTCAAACTCTTAGCTGGAAAATTGGCACCCGCGAAAGGGAAGCTGACACTCGGACACGGAATCGATCTCGGATACTTCCCCCAAAACCACGGAGAAGTGCTCAATAAACACAGCAAGGAAACAGCGTTTGATTGGCTGAAAGCCAAAAAAGCGATCGTCTTTGATCAAGACGTACGAGGTGTGCTCGGCAAAATGCTCTTTGGCGGGGATGAAGCTTTTAAAGCCCTTCCCAATCTTTCTGGCGGCGAAGCGGCCCGTCTCATCTTGGGTAGCTTTATCCTCACAGGCCCCAATACACTCATCTTCGACGAGCCCAATAACCACCTTGATCTAGAAGCGGTTTCAGCTCTTGCTTGGGGTCTCGAAGATTTTAAAGGAGCGGCGATTGTCGCCACACACGACCGAGAGCTCATCAACGGTTTTGCCACGAAAATCATCGCCCTTGAAGAGGATGGAATCCACGTCCATGCCGGACCCCTAGACGAGTATTTGGAAAAGCGGAAAACTCTTGCCAAATGAGCTTCACGAAGAAAAAATTCCTGAAACTGCCTCTCAAGCAAAGACACAAAAAATGTGCAGAACTCTTGAGACGCCATTACGAAGAGAAGCTTGAAGATTTTACCGAATACAATGCCCTGCTCACATGGCTCAAATGCAACCCTTACGAGCACACAAACCATAAAAAATTAGCCGATCGCTACCACTGGCATTTGCAGATGGCGGGCCTTTCGCTCAAGGAGCACAACCTCCTTCCCTCCTTGAGAACGGGAGATCGGGCGGCTACACTCGACTTTCCCGATGTCGCGATCTATCTCGATCATGTCCGTTCTGCCTACAATGTAGGAAGCATCCTCCGCACCGTCGAAGCGCTGCGCATTGGAAAAGTCTATTTTTCTGAAAAAACTCCCTTCATCGACAATGAAAAAGTAGAGAGAACGGCAATGGGAGCAGCCCAAATTGTCCCCTGTTTTCAGAATGTCCTTTTAAGAGATTTGCCGCGCCCCATCATTGCTCTCGACACGAGCGATGCAGCGCTTCCCGTAGCTGAGTTTTCATTCCCTAAAATCTTCACACTGATTTTAGGCAATGAGGAATATGGCATTTCAGATGAGGCCTTAAAAGAAGCAGATGTCCTCCTTGAAATCCCGCTTTTCGGCATGAAAAATTCAATCAACATTGCCTGCGCTTTTGCTATCGCTGCAGCCAAGATCCGTTTTTCTTCAAAGATTTGAGTAAATCTAACCGTTTTCGGTACTGAATGCAGATCCAAGAATCATCCATTTCCCAATCGATCTCTTGCCGTTTTGCATACTCTTTGAGAGCCAGATACAGATATAAATAGGCATCTTCTGGAAGTAGGTGGTTTTTAGCAAATTCCTGGGCATTGCAGACGATTTTTTGCACCTCCTCATCGTGGGTTTTGGCCCATTCGATCTTTTCAATGAGATCTCCCAAGTCATTTTTGATGGGGATGAAATGCACATAGGGTTTGAGCGCCGAGTAAAACCACTGGATTTGATCCGATTCTTGTTTAAAAGAGACCGAGTTGGAGAGTAGCCTCCATTGATAGCCCGGATAGGTACACATGTGCCCATCCAAAACGGGCAAATATTTGAACCGGAGATGCTCTTTTTTAGACGCACCCGCCTTCATCACCCCCTCTTCTTTGAGGAGCTGATCGGTGTCTGCATTCTCAGACCATTGCAACCCTGCATCGACCCATTCTGGGGAAAGTTTGGAGATTTTATAGCGCGGAGTTTTTCGAAAATGGGGAACAAACACTCCATTTGGCACTCCTCTATCGGTAAATCCTCCTCGCCACATCGCTCTCTCCTCTTTGTCCTCCCAGACAATCTCTTCATTCAGAGCCAAAATTTCCTCCGAAACTTCAAACCACTCTTGCCCAAGAGAAAACTGGTCGGGAATGAGAAGAATGTAGGGAGCCGAGAGGAGTTTTGCCTTGGCAAAAATGGGCGCTTGGGGACTGGCAAAGTAAAAATCTTTGGGTAGATAAGGTTCGGGGATCCCATCCATCGGACAGTAGATGAAATCGACATTGGGGATTTTGGCAAAGAGAAGAAGAGTCTTGAGCGCTTTTTCAAAAGCATTATCCCTTGAAGAGAGTGGTTTTGAGACATGTTTGTAGAGTTTGTTGTCCACAATCCGGTAGCGATCGAAGAGGAGTTTTCCATTTTTGAACGTACTCTCAAGAGCGTCAGAGGAAATATTTGCAAACGGCGCTAAGTCGGCCAGAATCTGCTCTTGCATCCAAAGCGGAGCCGGAGCCGTCAGTTTGGCCAAAAACTGCTCTTTCGGGAAAAAGGAGCGATAGCACTCTTTATCCCGAACGATGGGACTGGCTTTGTAAACGATCGGAACAGAAAGACAGACGAGGAGAAAGAGAAATCCGTAAAGGGTTTTTCGCATGGGATCAATATACAGTCTCTCAACATCCGTGAAAATTAAATTATTATTAACCGGGGTGGTAAAAAGGTGACAATATGCGCCAGCGAGGCACTGCCAAATCGAAGGGGGCAAAGCCCCCGGTCTGAACGAGGAGCACCATTACCAAAAGGCAAGGGTGACGAGGAAGATTGATTCGGCATTGTCGCAGCAAGCAGATTGTCATCTTTTTACCACCCCGGTTAATAACCCGAGTCCCAAACAGGTGCCCCCTTTACTTTTTTCCCGATCCAGGACAAAATGAAGTTGAACTTCAGTTTGGTCAAAACCATGTATAAAAGAACCATAGAGCCTGAGCTTAAATCACTTATGAAACAGTACCCCGTGGTGACTGTGATTGGCCCACGCCAATCGGGCAAGACAACTCTTGTCCAGCACGCCTTTCCCGAGATGCCCTATGCCAATTTGGAGGCCTTGGATGTCAGGGAGCTTGCCGAATCGGACCCGAGGAGCTTTTTAGATCGATACCCAAAGGGCGCTATTCTCGATGAAATCCAACGAGTTCCTTCTTTACTCTCCTATATCCAAGAAATCGTAGACCGAAAAGGAGGTCATGGCCTATTTCTCCTCACCGGCAGCCATCAATTAGAACTACATCAAGCCATCAGCCAATCTCTTGCCGGCAGAACCGCCCTACTCACTTTACTCCCCTTAAGCATCCACGAGTTAGGTCAAGAAGGAATGGATCTTCCTCTCAATGAACTCTTATTAAGAGGAGGATACCCAAGAATTTATAAAGACCATCTCGATCCGACGAAAGCGTACCGTAATTACTTTCAAACCTACGTCGAAAGGGATTTGAGACAACTGATCCAAGTCAAAGATCTTACCCAATTTGAGCGCTTTGTTCGAATCTGTGCTGGCAGGGTCGGAAGAGAATTAGACCTGACCCATATTGGGAATGAGGTGGGGATCTCTTCTCATACGGTCAAGGAATGGATCTCCATTTTAGAAGCCTCCTTCATCCTCTTTCGGCTTCAGCCCTATTTTGAGAATTTTGGGAAAAGAATCATCAAATCCCCAAAACTCTATTTTCTAGACGTCGGCTTTGCAACCTATCTTCTAGGCATAGAAAATGCCACTCAAATCGATCGAGATCCTCTAAGGGGGCATCTGGTAGAAAATTTGGTCTTTTTAGAACTCTTGAAACAGCGCCTCAATCGGGGGCTTGATCCTCAGCTCTATTATTATCGAGATGTACAGAAAAATGAGATCGACCTCCTTTTCAAAACGGGGAATCATCTGATTCCCATAGAAATCAAATCTGCGAAAACATACACCCCCGAGTTCTTAAACCAGATCCGACTTTTTCAGGAAATTGTGGGAAAAGAGCGAGTACCAAAAGGCTACCTCATTTACACGGGAGACCAAGAACAGCAAATTCACGGCATCGAATTACTCAATTACAAACACGCAGCCCGAATCATGGAATAACCCATGAACATGTCACCCAAGTTGCCACCCCCGAATACGAAATAAAGACCCTTTTTAGTAACAGGATGTGAAAAATATCAGCGCAGAGAAAAATAGAATAGGGTCGAGAGCCGCAGAGAAAAAAATTAAAAAATTAGAGGTTTGACGGGACCCTGCCCTGAGTAAGAGAGGGGCCTGAAGAAACTCTCTTACTCAGGGCAGGGTCCCGTCAAACCTCTATCTATATTTTCTCTCCGTGGCTCTCGACCCTATTCTATTTTTCTCTGCGCTGATATTTTTCACCTATTGTAAGTAGAAGAAAACTTTTATTTCATACTTTCTGGGTGGCAACTTGGGTTACGATAGAATAAATTCACTTCGGGAAGGGGAATTTTCTCAAATCTTCGGCAACGAGCGTGTTTGGGAAGAGGGTCCTCGCCTCATCCCCCAACACTTCGGTGTCGCGATAGCGGGCTGAAAAATGGGTGAGGATGAGCGTTTTGACGCCAGCCTCTTTGGCGATGAGAGCCGCCTGTTTGGCCGTCATATGCCGGTATTCTTCGGCCATGGCTCGATCCTCATCGAGATAGGTGCTCTCGCAGAGAAACATTTTAGCGCCTTGGGCCAGTTGCACGGCCTCTTTGCAGGGCCTCGTATCAACCACATAGGCAAAGACATCGCCCGGACGGACGTGGCTGACCTCATCGATATGAACCCAACGATCATTCCAAGAGATTTTTCCCTCTTCTTCGAGTTTCCGGATGATGGGTCCATCCAGCCCCAATTTTTTGAGCTCTTCTTTGTGGAATTTGACCGTATCGGGCTCTGTAATGCGCCACCCAATATTTTCGACTCCATGATCGAGAAAGGCCGCTTCAATGCGAAATTTGCCATCATCTGCCACAAGCCCCGCTTTTTTGACAGGATGCTCGACGACGTTGATGTTTTCCTTGTAGATGCAACAGTAGCGTAGACGATCGAAATATCTCTGCCCGCTCGCCGGATAGTAGCAGTGGATAGGGTGGGTCACCTTATCGAGATTGAGTCGCATCAGCATCGAACCGAGTCCCAGACAGTGATCGCCATGAAAATGGCTGATGAAAATACGGGTGACAGTGGGGGGCGCCACGTCGGCAAAGATAAACTGTCTTTGCGTTCCCTCTCCTGGATCAAAGAGAAGCCCTTCGTCATTCCAGCGAACGAGATAGGCGCCGTGATTGCGGAACCGAGTGGGCTGCTGGCTCGAACAGCCGAGAATGACGAGATCGCGAATGCTCATGGCTTAACCCTCTGCGCAAAAAAGGATAGACGGGCTAAGAGAGCTCCTATTACAGCCCCTCCTATGTGAGCCGTGTTGGCGATGTTGGGGGCAAAAGAATAGGAGGTAGAGATCTGGATGAAAAAAGAGACGAGTTGCAGGACAAAAATGGCCAAAATAAAGAGGAGCAGAAAGAAAATTGTAGCCCGATTGAGAGGGTAGCCTTCCCAAGGAGCGATCCGCTCCCGCATCCAGATGAATCCCGCAAGCGCTGTGATTACGCCCGAATATCCAATGAAGAGGGGCCCGCTCATGAGATACTGAAGCGTATTGCTTGCTATCCCTCCAATGAGAGTCAAGAGAAGAGTCCTAAAAGGACCAATACGCCGCTCGATCGGTCTTCCGAGATACCAGAGCCAAAGCATGTTGAAGAGAATATGCAAGAGATCTTTGTGGAGAAGACATGGCGTGAAGAGCCGCCAAATTTGCCCTTTACCGATTTGTGTAAAGAGAGGCCCTTCAACAGCAGCGGGATTCTCTCCCTTGATTTTGGCGACAACCCAGCCATAGATCCCTTGGCTATCGTTGGGAAGATCGTACATGAAAAGGGCTTGAATGGGTGTAATCTCAATTTTATCAGATTCTTTAGCTAGCTGCAGCTCTTGCAATCCAGAAAGGAAATACACAAAGACGCAAAGAGCGATTAAAAAATAGGTGAGGTGCGCTTTGAAATGATGGACGTGAGGGGGCGGCTTGTCTGTCTCTTCGATTTGGATGGGTTCTTCTGGTTCGGGTTCTGGCGCCTCGAATTTGGGGTCAGATGGATTTTGCTTGAAAACAGCAAAAATCTGACTCGCCTCTTCGATCTTATCCTCATCTTGGATCCAGATTTGGTAAGTCATCTGTCCATTTTGTGGATCAAAGAAAACTTCACATTTGGAAGCAATCCCCACCTGGTTCAAGTAATTGCTAAATCGTCTCGCCTCATTTTCATGAGAAAGGGTTCCTATTTGACGCATTGCTTAATTTTCTCAATGAGAGTTGAGGTAGCAAGACTCGGGATCCGGTTTACGAGATGCAGCCTTCCTCCTTGGTTTTTGATAGTTTCTGCTTCGATACAATTCGCTCCATACTCAGCCCCATTCACATGGACATCGGGTCTGATCTTTTCCAAAAGGGCCCTTGGATCTACCTCCTCAAACCAAGTCACGTAATCGACAAATTCTAAAGCCGCCATCATCTCGAGTCGATACTGCAGAGGAACAATCGGCCGGTCAGGACTTTTGTATTTTTGGATCGAAGCATCCGAATTGAGGGCCACAATGAGCAGGTCCGCTTGCTTAGAGGCCTCATGGATGATGAAGAGATGGCCTGCATGCATCAGATCAAAGGAGCCATTGAGGGTTGCGATGCTGAGTCCTTTCAATCGGAGATCAGCTACTTTTTTCTCAAGATGCTCGGGCTCGACGAGTTTTTTTTGGAGCCACGTGGGCTTCATGGTATACCTTCAATTTGGGGAATGCGATCTTAAATACTTCGTCATAGCGCTCTACGAAATGTACTTCCAGCCCCTTTTTCAAATATTCTGGCAATTCATCATAGTCGCGCTGATTTTCTTTGGGAAAAATGAGCGCCTTGACTTTAGAGCGTCTCGCCGCGATGAGTTTTTCTTTCAAACCTCCGATGGGAAGGACCCTGCCCGTGAGGGTGAGCTCTCCCGTCATTCCCAAATTATTCCGCACAGGCATATCTAGCAAAAGAGAGAGCAGCGAAGTCGTCATAGTAACCCCCGCAGAGGGCCCATCTTTGGGAGTTGCTCCTTCGGGAATATGGAGATGGATTTGAGATTTTTCGAAAAAGGGAATTTCGTGCGCATATCTGCGTACGTTGCTCTGGGCATAGGTCCAAGCAATTTGGGCAGACTCTTTCATCACATCTCCCGCTTGGCCGGTCAACTTCATCTCGGTCTTTTCTGCAGGATATCTGACCGCTTCGACATAAAGAGTTGCACCTCCCATAGCCGTCCAAGCCAGCCCCGTCGTAACTCCCACGGGATTGACTTTGTAATAGCGATCGGTCGTGAACATCGGTTTTCCGAGATATTCGCTCAGCGTCTTTTCAGAAATCTTCACTTTCGAGGATTTGCCGCGGGCAAATTTAAGAGCCACTTTGCGCATGATCTTTTTGATGTTGTTCTCGAGAGTTCTCACGCCTGCTTCTCTGGCATAGCCGTCGATCATCTGGGCAATGACTCCAGTGGTAAAGGTGATATCTTTGGGTTTGAGGCCCATGCTCTTTCTATTGCGGGGAATGAGATATTTTTTCGCGATCTCGATTTTCTCTGCCTGAATGTAGCCGGAAAGACGCAAAACTTCCATTCGGTCTTTCAAAGGCTCTGGAATTGTATCCAATACGTTTGCCGTTATGATGAAGAGAACATTCGATAGATCACAGCGAACATCGAGATAGTGGTCTAAAAACTCCTTATTTTGCTCTGGATCGAGCACTTCCAAAAGAGCAGAAGCGGGATCGCCGTGATAACTCGCCCCCATTTTATCCACTTCGTCGAGCATGATGACGGGATTCATCGTTTGGCAGTATTTGATCGCTTGGATCATCTTTCCCGGCATGGCACCGATATAGGTACGTCTGTGGCCTTTGATCTCTGCTTCATCGCGCATTCCTCCTACCGAAAATCGATAGAATTTCCGATTGAGCGCATGGGCCACACTCTTGCCAATCGAAGTCTTACCGACTCCTGGAGGTCCGACCAAGCAGATGATGCTTCCCTTCACTCCCCCCGTGAGTTTTCCTACTCCGATGAACTCTAAAATCCGTTCCTTGATATCTTTGAGCCCATAGTGGTCGTCTTCGAGCACTTTTTCGGCCTTTTTGATGTCATGCATTTCTTCACTGTAAATGCCCCAAGGAACGATCGTGAGCCAATCGACATAATTGCGCACAACGCCATACTCGGCCGACTGCATATCGAGGGAGCCCAGCTTATCGAGCTCTTCTCGGATGGTTTTGAGCGCCTCTTCTGGGATTTTACGCTGTTTGATCCTCTCTTCAAACTTTTCTGCCTCCAGCGTCTTGTCATCTTTTTCCATGCCGAGCTCTTTCTTGATCGCCTTGAGCTGCTCGCGCAGGAAAAATTCGCGCTGCGTTTTTGAGATCGTCGCCTCAATCCTCTGATTGATCGTGCTCTGGAGCTTGCTGATATCGAGCTCTTTTTTCAAAAGCATCAGCGCTTTATCGATCCGCTTTTCGATGTCGAATGTCTCGAGTACATCTTGCAATTCTTCACGGGTGGCTGTCGTCAGAGCGACTGCAAAGTCGGCAAGTCTTCCAGGTTCTGTGAAATCTGAGTGTCCTAGGAAAATCTGCAATTCTTCTTTAAAGAGCGGATTCAATTTGAGAAGTTCTTTGATCGTCGTGATGATGCTGATGGAATAGGCTTTTAACTGACGAGAGAGATGGGCAAGCGGCGTGTCGTCGTGATAGGACACTTCCGCGATGAGATGTTTGGATTTTACGGGTTTTTCGATTCTGACCCGTTTTTCCATATTTAAAACGACTTGCGCTCCTCCTTGCTCCATGGGGATAATGCGCAAAATCCGTGCAACGACACCCACCTTAAAGAGATCGTCAAATCCAATTTTATAGATATTGACATCTTCTTGATGAGTCAAGACAAGACCCACACATTTGTGATCTGTCTTAGAGACGATCTTCAGCACCTCATAATAGGCGCCCGGCTCAATCACAATAGGAGCGGCCATCCCGGGGAAAAAGGGGCGGCGATTGAGCGGCATGATATAGAGCTGTTCCGGATAAGGAAGGCTAGGGATCAGCAAATTTTCCTTTTTCGGATTCTCTAAAATCTCATCCTCTTCAACCACGGATTCTTCTGGGACAATAGGATCTTCGTCGTTCAAAATCACCTCACAAACTAGTTATCTTAGACTAGCAAGTTCGAGAAAATCTATCTACCATAGACTTTTGCAAGCCTACCCAAAGCAAAGGCAGAAAGGCAAAGTCCAAAATCTCTCAAGACGATATCAAAAAAACTTCCCAAAATGAGCAAATTGACGATGATGAGAGCCAGCCAAACCCCGGCGATATTGGCAAAGATTTTTGGCCGGAAAAATACACCGAGGCCGACAATGATTTCAGCCACACCGGCGATCATCAAAAAGATCTTCCCATAGGGCCCGAAGGAAATGCCCAAATACTGACTCCAATCTACGAGGATATAAAAAAATTTATCCAATCCTGCGATGATTGGGGCCAAAATGAAGACAATTCGCAATAGATGATAGGCATCGCGTGCCGGCTCTCTTGAAACTTGGGTATGCATAAAAACCTCTCCTTTTTCCCAGATTTCCTTGAAAAACTCCATTTTTGTCGAGTAAAATAGAGTCATGTTTGTTCTGATCATCGAATCGAGTACAGAAAAAGGGTGTCTCATCCTAGCCGAAGACGACCAGGTGTTGGCCTCTATGAGACTGGAAGGTGGCCCCGAGCTATCTCGTAAAATCGCTCTAGAAGTAAAAAATTTATTGTCCCACCAAGTTCCCGGTCTCGTAGCAGTTGGAATGGGCCCCGGCTCCTACACGGGAATTCGGGTGGGTGTCGCCCTCGCCAAAGGGCTTGCCTTTGGATGGAAGGTTCCCTGCCTCGGATTCTGTTCTCTCAAGGCTTTTGGGGAGCCGCCTGTCCTCGTCGATGCGCGCCAAGGGGGAATTTATGCCTGGTTTGGGAAAGAGGCCCATCTCTTATCTCCAGAGGACCCTCGCCTGCAAAATCTTCCCCTCACCCGTTCTCCCCACCCCGAACTCCTCCAAAAACGGCTTAAAAAACACCTTCTCTTTGAAGCGGCAGACCCAGATCCCTTCCATCTCGCTAAGGTCGTTTGGCAACAATTCTCAGAGGAGGGAGCCCCTCCCTTTGCCCTGAACTACATGTCCTCTCCTTGAAGAAAACCTTCTTTTTCTCTAAAATGGATTCTTTTAACCATTATAAACTAACGAGGTTGTTGGAAAATGCCCAGTGTAAAGGTACGTATCGGTGAGCCGATTGATAAAGCGCTTCGCGCTTTGAAGAAAAAACTAGACAAAGAAGGAATCATGAAAGCTGCAAAAGCCCACCGATTCTACGACAAACCATCAGTCAAAAGTCGTCTCAAATCCAAAGCGGCTACGAAGCGTACAAAAACTGCCCTTCGCCGAGGCTACTAGTGGCAAAAGACTACTACGCCACACTCGGTGTGGCTCGCACTGCAACCCCTGAAGAAATCAAGAAAGCGTACCGGAAAAAGGCGCTCGAGTGCCACCCTGATCGCAATCAGGGCAATCCAAAGGCAGAAGAGCAGTTCAAAATTGTTTCTGAAGCCTACGAGGTCTTGAGCGATGAAAATCGGCGGCGCGTCTACGATCAATATGGCGAAGATGGGCTGAAAGGTGCCGGCATGGGCCATGCTGGTGGTTTTCCTGGTGGAGGAGGTTTTTCTTCCATGGAAGAGGCTCTCCGTACCTTTATGGGAGCTTTTGGAGGAGGCGGTAGAGGCGGTGGCGAATCGATTTTCGATTCCTTTTTTGGGGGCGGCGGCGGCTTTGAAGAAGAGCCCAGCGCTCGTAAAGGAACTAGCAAAAAGGCAACCGTACGGGTCAGCTTCCAAGAAGCTGCTCGGGGCACCGAAAAAGAGCTCGCCATCATCAACTATGTCGCTTGCGAAACTTGCGGCGGTTTAGGGGCCAAATCGCGCAACGGGATCAAATCTTGCGCAACTTGCCAAGGGAAAGGGCAAATCTATCAGAGCCGCGGCTTTTTCAGCATGTCTTCGACCTGCCCTCATTGCCATGGCGCAGGCCAAGTGATCACCGACCCTTGCAAAAACTGCAATGGCGCGGGCAGAGTCAAAGAAAAGCAGCGGATCAAGATCAAAATCCCCGCCGGCGTTGACAACGGCATGCGGCTCAAGATGAGCGGTTATGGCGACGCAGGAGAAGCGGGGGGGCCTTCTGGAGATCTCTTCGTCTACATTGAAGTCGAGCCCCACGAAGCATTTACCCGTGAAGGAGACGACGTCTATCTCGATCTTCCTCTCACCTTTACAGAATCTGCTCTCGGAACGAAAAAAGAGGTGCCAACCCCGCTTGGGGAAGAGGTGCGCCTCCAAATCCCCGAAGGAACTCAAGGGGGCAAATTACTCCGCGTAAGCGGCAAAGGCTTTCCGAACGTGCACGGACAGGGGCACGGCGATCTCTTGGTGCGCATTTCTGTGGAAACTCCGGTGAGGCTCACCGAAAAGCAAAAAGAGCTTCTCCGCGCATTCGAAGAGCTCGAGTCTCCCCAAAATCATCCCCGCAAAAAGACCTTCCTCGAGAAAGTGAAGAGTTTTTTCTCCGAATAATTAAACTCGACTAAAGAGACTTTTTGGCCTTATCTAGATCGCTGTTCAGTTTATCAACCGTATCGGGATCATCGGGAAATTTTTGAAAGGTCTCGTAATCTTTGGCGATTTTTTGGTTTTGGGCCTGCAGTTCTTTGCGCATGAGCTCAGAGGCGGTCTCATTGAGGACCTGCATGGCTTGATCCATCACGTCCTTAAATTCAGCTTTCTGATAGGGATTATCTGACTTACTGTATTGATCGAGCGCCCGCTTGAAGAGATCTGCGCTCTGCTTGTATTCGTGCTCATACATTTTTCTGTCGTGGGGCCCCAAAGGACCGGTAACATCACTCATATTCGCCTCCTTCCCCTCTCTTGCCAAAAGAAAGAGAATAAGTCAAAAAAAAGCCCCGACTTTGAGTCGGGGCTAGGTTCGGAAGGAAGAAGAAAGTTGGTTTATCCTCTAAACTGCACCTGAGCTTGAGCCACTTGTGCAAGAGAATCTGCCGTGGTGAGCGCCTGTTGAGCCGCTTCCTTGGCGTTTTGGTGGAACGACTGCGCAGAGGAGGAGTTCATGTCTTGAACCTGCTTCTGCACTTGGGCCGAGGCGTTATCGATCGCCTGATCCGTTTTGGTCTGAGCCTGCCTGATACTAGCTGCGGCGCTTGTTGCAGACTGCGTGACGTTGCCGATGGCTTGGTTGCGAAAGGTCCAATTATTCGTGCTTTCAGCATACTCTTTTTGTTTCTTTTCCAAGTCTTCGAGCTTTTCGTTATTTTTAGCTTTGGCTCGGCTTAAGGTTTCTGGCTCTGCCTTAATGGCTTCGATGGCCTCTTGATCGTATTTTCCGTCGGCCTTAAGTCCGCCTCGATCCATCAACTCCTCGAGCTCTGCATCTGTTGGACTCTTTCCTTGAGCAACGACGATATCCGCATCTTTTGGGCCTTCTAATTTCTCCCCAAAAGCTTTGGTCTGTTCAATTTCGGGATCGAGTTTTGAGCTCATGTAGGAGTTATACCCTCCAAGCCCAAGTGTTCCCACTGTCATGGTTCCAGAAATACCCGCATTGACCGCGTTGGCAATCCCTTGAGCCGTGAGTCCTTTTGCCTCGTCATCTCCCGCATTGATCACGCTCTGGGCTGCCATTGCGATGATTCCTTGGCTGATATTTCCATTGAGTCCGCCGAGCGCTTTATAAAAGTCTTGCTCTGCTTTGGCCTGTTCTCTTTGGATTTCGATTTCTTGGCTCTCAGCATCCCGAAGAGCTTTCAAAATGGTCGCCAAGATCACTCCGCTCGGAAGATAGAGGCCAGAGTCACCTGACGCAGGACTTGTCCCTTTCGTGGGAGTCAGCACTGGTGCTGTACTTTTAAGTGGTGCATTCATATTTTTACCCTTTTATTACTTTTTTAACCCTTTTATACCGCTAATACAGACATCGCTTCAGCAACTGCCTGGTTCGCATCGTTGAAATGCATCGCCAAACTCATATTCGTCTCTGAGGCTTTTTGCATCTCTTTCGTATACTGATCCCTTTGGATCTGCCCATCTTTTCTGAGCTGTTCTATGATAAACTGCATCATGTCGAGCGTAGACTGATCCTTGGCAATGGCTCGAACAGCACCTGCTTGCTGGAAGTCAGCAGCCGCTTCCCCTGCACTACCAATCGCCTGCATGCCGCCCTGAGCAACCTCCAACCCTAAAAGAGCCTTAGGAATGCCCGACTGCAAATTCTGAGCTATAGCTATATCGCTTGCCCCTAAAGTTCCGATGAACTGCAGAAGCGCCTGGATGACTTCCATAGCCGTCTGCCATCCCTCGCTCAAATCCTTCTTGTCTTTATGCTGCATAAGGGCAGTAAAATCTATCATTAACCCTGTCGATCCCATCGCACCGAGTGCAGTGAAACTTCCGCGCATAAGAGCCTTGCTGCCCGTTGTCTTTTCGCCGAGATCTTGGCCAGCAAATGTGAGTCGATCGATTTGAGCTGCTGCTTTTTCCGTGATCTTCAGTGCATCTGCAACAGCTTTTGTCGCCGCCGTCTTCGCGATCGATTCGATCTCTGTGTCTCCGATGACAGCAGCAGACCCTTGTTTTGCCGCAGTATCTGCGAGGACTTGGATCTCTTTGCCAGCATTTTCAGCCGCTTCTTTTGCAGCAGTTTCCATCGCCACTTTTAAATTGCCTTTTGCGATAGATGTGATGAATTCGGTCACCGTCTTACTCAAGAAGGCGTTCGCCACTTTCTGTTGAGCGATTGTCACCGCTTCCGTCACAGCTTTTGTCGCTACTTCTTCAGCAGCAGCAGAAGCTTTCGTCGCTACATCGGCAACGCCACCGACTGATTTCAGAGCCGATTCGGTCACTTTCGCCACCACCTCTTCGATCGTCTTGGCGACCGCTGCTTGGGTTGCTTGAGCCGCTGCTTGGATGGCAATTTTTTCGATCAATCCTTCGATCGCTGCAGAACCTCCTGCAGTCCCTGCCACTTCAATTCCGCAGGTCGCAATCGCTCCACCGATATCGCCCAGCTTGTCAGCTAACGCATTTTGTAATTTGTCCATGACGCCGGTCGCCGTGAGAGCTGCATCGAGCGCCACCATGAGCGCCATCGCAACTCCTGGGTTGAGGAGGAAGATGACGGCCATTCCGATATATTTCGCAGCGTCGAGCAGTCCGCCCATGATCGAGGCGTACTTTTTCGCATCGTCGATCACCTCTTGTTGAGAGAGTGAGTCGTTTAAATTCATCTGCGATGTGGCCTGGCTCGCCTGATTCATCTCTTTGTCGTACATCGCGGCATCTTTCGTCGTCTCTGCTATGATGGCGACGAGAATGCTGAGAACGGCAACCATCGCATCCTTGATCTCTTGGATCGTGCCATGCCCATTCAGATACTGTTGGAATTTCGCCTTCAGCTCTTGTAGTTCATAGGTAAATTCCTGCATACCGGGATCGATTGTTTCGATGAGAGGAGCAATTCCCTTCTCGATTTGATTCAAGATGTTGATCATCGCTTCAGCTGCACGGATCTCCGCATGGTCTTTACCGCTATCTGGACCGCCGCCAGTGAAAAAGTCATACCAGTGCCCCGTCTTGAGGTCGGCTTCCGCATCGCTCTTTTCCTTGTACCAGTCCGTCACATCATTGATGACGTCGGTTTGGATATTTTGTAACGCGCTCTGCTCTTGGAATTCTGCCTGGATAGCAATCCCAGCAAATTGCAAAATAGCTGCCGCATGGTTCGGATCGGAACCAAATTTCTTCATCCCTTCCATCGCGAGATCCTGTTGGATAGTAGCCATGATCGCGCTGCAAAGCTGTTTGAAGATCTCCGTTGTCTGTTGCATGATTTTGTTGCTATCGCCAGCTGTTAGACCTTGATAGAGAAGATTTTGTGAATTTTCCATCAATTCATTCAACTGATTGATGAGAGTCCCGTTGATGTTGGGGTCGATCGCTTCCAGTTTCGTCTCGTCTGCTTGAACCTTTGCCTGAAGACCGGCAATTTTCCCTTCGTATTTAGCGTAATAAGTAGGGAAGTTTTGTTTGATGACGCTATAAAAGAAAGACGTATCAAAGTTAATGGGATTTCCAGACTTATCAAAAAAACTAGGAAACTCTGCCCTGAACATTTGGGTCTCTTGATGGTTCCCGCTGGCTTCTGCCTGTTTGAACTCTTGCGTCAGACCATGCATTTGTTCTACGACGCTCTTCAATAACTCAGCTTCCAAATGGGTAAAAGAAGAATCATTGGCCTCTTCCGCCTCGATCTGTGCGATTTGCGCGCCTGCTTGCTCCATGTCTTCGATCAATTGCTGCGCAGCAGAGAGCTCTTGCTGCATGTGCTGCAAATACGCCTGCAACTCCTTCTCGAAGTCATCATTACTATTGATATTGATTCTAGCTGTCATAAAAAACCCTACCCTATTTTATTTTTAAGCCCCTGGACCTACTTGTCCAAGTACCGTTGCCAGCGCACCGAGGAACTGCGCATAGGCCGATCCAAAATCACTGATTGGCTGCATTGCCGAGTTGTCTGTCTGCAACTGGCTCTGCATGTTTTTCCCTTCTGTATCTCCCGTCGTCGTATCCTGCGTCATCGCTGCAGAGATCATACTCGCAAACGAACCAACCGACCCCAGTACAGCGCCCCAATCGTCTTTGTTGTAATAAGTCGCAATCTTTCCTTGTAGAGCAACAACCAGTGCTGTAGACCAAGGCTGATTGAGATTACAATTCGCTTGAATCCACGCGGCAACCTTGCCTGCATCATTCGGAAGATTATTGATCTGATTCAAAAGGCCTGGATCCTCATTCGTTAACCAGTAATTGTTCTTTTTCATCGTTGCGGTGGTCCAAGTATTGGTCCAACCCGCATCGGTGATCGCCTGACCAATCTGCCCCATAAGGCATTGGTCCACGCTGTGCATAATGTCAAAAACGCCTGTCATAAAATCTCCTACATGATCGATGCAACAGTGCTCAAAAGAGCCTGTAAAAATTGGTTAACCGGCTGCTGCATGGCGATCGAATTTTGTAAATCCGTCTCATTTTCTTGGGCTTCACTCTTTGCGTTCTCGATCAGGTCATTGATCGCGCTCGTGCCCGTATCCATGACGCTCGTATCGACACTCTTCAGCTCATTGTACATCGCCGCTTGCGCAGGGGCCGTGGGATCACTGAAATCCATTGACCACCTCAGATAGGCCTCGACGTCCTGTTGGACTTTGTCCAATCCATTCTCTTTTTTCTGGAGATAGATCGGAACAAAGTTCACCGCAAAATCGGCCAGGGAAATAGTCGAGCTATCATTGGCCACTAGCTGACTTTGAATCCCTGCGTAAACAGCTTCTAAACTTGCATACGACATCTTTTCTCTCCTTACGAAGTGAGCATATGGCTTGTAGTTCCCTTCACAATTCCGTTCCACCACTGCGCAATGGCAGCGAGGAAGGACTGAGTGGACTGCATCAAGCTCGTATAGGTTTTCTGGTCGTTATTCATGACAGCACTCGCTGTCTGCGTCGTCTGTGTGTTGGTTCCGAAATTATCGGTGATGATTTTTGCAGCATCGGTCGATCCTTGTACGTCTCCCTGTAAGCCCAAATCGGTTTGGAACTGTTGGAAACTCTGAATCTTGTTCGAATCGGTGGGGTCGAAATAGTAGGTCGCGCCAGTTGGAGGATTATAGTTCGGGTCAACGGGGTCTGTAATCTTGAAGAGCTGCCTGATTCCGAGTAACTGGTTGTAGACCGACTGTTCAGCTTCTGGGTCCATACTCGATTTACTTGGATCTTGCGTATTGGGAGCCATATTGGGGTCTGCATAGTGACCGGTCCCACTCAACTGGTCCAAAAATTTGTCGGCATCCTGGCCAAAAATATTCAAGCTATTTGGATCGGAGTCATTGCTATTGGTCATCTTGTTCAAATCGTTACCGACCGCAGTCACATCTCCGTTCAAGGCCAAGCGATCTCCCGTAATTCCGCTCTGATCAGACCAAATCCCGAGTGTTGTCGAGTCTTGGCCAGAGGCACCCAAAATGTAAAAGAGGAGCATGAGCGCTTGCATCGGGTCGGCATTCTTCAAGTCGGCCAGCTTCTTTTTATACGTCGCGATCGCACCGGTAGTTGGATCGTTGAGCGCAGCTAAATCCGCTTGGACTTTGGCCGCATCCGCCAACATCTTGGCATCGTCTGTTTGAAATTGTGTGTCATCAATCGTCATAAATCCTTCCTTAAACCCTTAAATTTTTATTCTTTCTCTTCGAGAGCTTGTCCCGTTTGGGCAACACCTCGATGGGGAAAGTCGGTATTCCCTGAATCGATTTCTTCACATCCATCCCAATATTTTGGGGATTGGAAAAAAATTCGATCAAACCTCTTGGATCCATCCCATAAGAAAGAGAGACTCTATCGGCGATCTCTTTGAGAGAAGCAAAACACTGTTGAAGTCTTAGATTGATCTCTTTGAGCTCCTCTTTGCCTGCAAGAGTCCGCATCTCGAGTAAATCCAAATACTCTTCAAAACGCTCGGGCAATAAGACCTCGTCGGGGGTCCTTGCCGCCTGTTTGGCTTTTTTAATAACTTCTCTTATATCCATTTTGATAGATACCCTATTTCACCTTTCATAAAATATTAACACATCAAAATTAAATTTTAATTAAGAATATTAAATAATTTTTCAAAACAATCCCATTAATGAATCTAATTATTATAATACATTCAAAATGAACGACTTACAACAATCTAATACTAAATAATGGAATTATTCAAATAAAAACAGTATAATAGTACTTAAATAATAAGGGTAATATGCCTAAAACCGAAATCCAAGCTATCCCAGTTCCGGGCCCCACAATAGAACTAGAAGCTGTCCCCAGTCAGCTGGACAAAGCGGCTAGATTCAAGGTGGTACAACAACCGGTTGCCCGTTTTCGCCATGAAGAGGCCGCAGACGAAACCAGAGAATTTGCCCTCTATGGAGAAGTGGGGGGAAAGCGGTTTGCATCCCATTTGGCTGATACGCAGAGTAGACATTCAGAGCCTTTCATGAGGCAGTGCGCCGAAGTGTGGAACCTGGGAAGAGCCGTACTTCGCAAACATTTTGCTCCAGGCGCCAAAAGCGTTTCCATTTCCGTTGGTAGGCTCGGCATGTCCTATAACAGCGGCATTAAAATTGGCCAGGCCGAATTCCACGATAAGATCAAAGAGCTCATTCTCAAAAAATATCCACATGCCTCAGATATCGCCGTCGATTTTAGCGATCTCTCGATCCGGTTCTTGCGAGAGGGAACAACCGTCGAAGTGAAGAGAGAGCAGCTCGAACAAGAGTGTAAAGAGGTGTTTGAAATCTTGACCTTCTTAAACACCTGGCAAGAGGCTCATGAGAGCGCGATGGGAATTATGGGAGTACGGAGCTGGCACACTCGACTCCACACCACTAGCAACCGCCCCGTGCACGGAGAAGAGCCCTTTGTAGTCAATAACGACCGCTTCAAAGACTATCTCCCGAAAAATGAGGAAGAGTTTTTTGGCGAAGGAGATGTTGAACATCACCACTTTGCCGCTCTGAGAGACAAACTGCCCGCAGATTTACAGGCCGGTGCAGAGGGAAGAGTCCGTACAGCGGGACAATTCATCCGCAGCTTTGGAGAAAAGCTCGCAGAGAAGATCCAACAAAAACAGATCGCTCTAGAAACTCTACAAGGCGAACAAAGAGCCAAACTCGAAAAAGAGCTCGAAATGTGGAAAAAACTCAAAGAAAAACGGGAAGGAATCGATCTACTCTCCACCTACACAGCTGCCGCATTCCTGGGCGATGAGCCAAAAGCTCTCACGCCTAAGGCGCTCAGTGAAAAAGCGCAATTGACCACCAACGTCCTCACGGAAATCTTCAGAGAAACACGAGGTGTTAGCTCAGAAAAATGGATGCTCAATCCATACAAGCGGCTCCAACAAGGTTCTGCTCCTAACGAAGACGATCTCAAATCCTATGCAATCCAAGCGGGAGACCTCTTCTTCCACGACGATCTAGCCTATCTTTCGCGCTTCGACAGCACGGGTGCAAGAAGAATGGTGCGTCCATCGATCGAAGAATTTGTCATCCACAATCTGATGCGCCCGGGCGCAGATTATCACGAAGATTTACGCTCCTTCGGCCTACAGACACAGCCACCCGAATTCCAAGCGGAGCTCAGAGAACTCATCCAGACCGTCCGCAAAGAAGCTAATCTTTAATATTGAAAAGAAACATCCATTATCTCTAAAATCCTCTACATAAAAACCAAATCATTGGTTGGAAATGTATGTCCGCTCCTGTTTCATCTCAAACCAATAATGCGTGTACTATCTGTCTTGAGGAAATGACTAAAGGAACTGGACGTGCGACTACGTGCTCCCATCTCTTTCATGAAGCATGCCTTCAAAAATGGTTTGTAGAGAAAAATATATGTCCTACATGTCGTACAGATCAATCCCCCTTACAGTCGCGCACTGTAGTTCCGCTATCCTCTTTAATGGAATTTGAAAGGGCGATAGCAGCTTTGGAAGAAATGATGCAGCTGCAAGATATACCGGCTTATCCCCATCATACTCTTTTATGGCATGAAAGACTAACTGATCCCACACTCTCCTCCCCCTTCGACAGTTATATTCTTCACCACGACAGCCACGCTAGCACGCGATCTTTACCAAGAAGACCGATGGCACCTTCTCCTGTAGAAACAGAAGAAGTAAGACCTATACCACCAGAGGGTCACCTCATTCTAGCATCAGGAAGATCTATCCCTGAAATAACAAGAGCTCCTAGACTTGGAGAAGAAGAGCTCGAACGGATTATTGGTCAACTTAGCGCTCTTCATGCAGAGCCAGATTAAACCCCCTTCATTTTTTTCTGATCACGAGAAGAAGTGAACTTTTGTGTTTGGCCGTTGGACTGAGTAAACTCAACGCTTTCAGTAATGTTTCGGCCATCGGTTCCACTCCTAAACGGTTTGCCTCTAAAATGGCCTTTGCCCTCGCCTCTTGTCTTTTCAACTCGATGGGGTGAGAATAGAGCACGAGCGTCTCTCCCTGTTTCCATTCCAATTCAACCTCTTGAAAAGCCGATTTAGAATGGTGCCCTAGAGCCGGATTCCCCTTCGTATCGTATTCTTTGATTTCCCCTTTTCCAATCTGCCAGAGTTTGGTCAAGTGGCAGTTGCTGAAGTGAGCTTTGTTTTGTTTGGGATCCAAAAGTAGAGCGCAAGCTCCAAATTTTTGATCCATCGGGTCATTGTAAAGCGCTTTACTCAAGCGCTGCAGCATTGCGGAAGAGGGTTTTGTCTCGAGCTGCACCATGCCCCTCAAACCAAAGGTGTGGAAGAGCGACTGAACGCCCGATTTGAGAGGCTCTCCTAAAAAGATGGCAAATTGCGATTCTTTCAAGTGAAAAAAGTCGAGATAGAGCGCGTGGATGGCAAGCCCATCTTGATAGGCAAGGCCGATTTCGAGATGGGGCCATTTGGGCGCTTTTGAGGGCAAAAAAATCGAATGGATGTGATCGAAGAGCTCTTTGACAGGGCCGCTCACGGCCATCTCTTTTTCCTCTTTGCCCTCTTCGAGTTTTTTTTGGTATTCAGAAACAGCCTGAATGAAATCAAACACATCGGAATAGCGCAGCTCTGGATGGATCTGAATGGCTTTTTCGATGATCTGCCTCAAGCCGTGCGGCAAGAGAAACGTCTGGATGACTCCATAGGTCGATTTTCCTAAGATGAGTTCGAAGGCGATGATCCCGAGAGCATAGATATCAGTGGCCTTTGTGACGAGTTTTGGATTGTCTCTTTGCTCAGGAGTCATGTAGAAAACGGTTCCCATCCTGTAGGCCTCTTCCAAGTAGTGCTCTACTTCGCCCTCCGGAATGAGCTGCGAAACGCTAAAATCGATGACCTTGACCTCTCCCTCTTCTGTGAGAATCACATTTTCCGGCTTGAGATCGCGATGTACAATTCCATGACCGTGCAAATGGTAAAGGGCGTAGCCGATTTTCACGATGATGTCGAGGGCCATTCTCAGAGAAAACGATTGCCGGTTAATGAAGCTGCGCAGGGAAATCCCCTGAAAATACTCCATCGCAATAAAAATCCCGTGTTCCCACTGCCCGACCTTGTAAATTTTGGGGATATTGGGATGGTAGACCTGAGAGAGGATTTTGGCCTCATTGACAAAACGCTCATTGATCTTTTTGTCCTGGACCAACTCGGGAAGAAGCACTTTGATTACGACCTTTTTTTCTGGTAAATCTGGATCTTGGGCCAAAAAGACAAGCCCCATGCCCCCTCTGGCAAGCAGCCCCTCCACCCGATAGGGACCGATCTTTTCCGGGCGGTTCTCTGGAAGCGCGTAGTCTTTTTCCATCCCCCCCTCATACCCCAGACCGCCCCCATCTGTCAAACCCCTAAATTCATACATAAAGCACTTATTATCAACACTTTATACGCAAATGTAATAATAAAAAATCTATTTACATTTAAGTCAAATTGGGATATAATTAATTGTATAAGGATAATTATGAGAAACAATTTTATAGATTTCTTAAAAGAGAACTTTGACGCCCCCAACTCAGTGGTGGATGGGGAGCGCATCCCGGAGATCCTCCTCAAGACGAGCGAGTATTTTGGGTTTTTGGAGACCCGTCTACGTTCAAACGATCCGAAAGAGAGGGAAGGGGCGTTGATGGATGCTTTGGAAATCCAGCAGTTTTTAGAGTCCAAAGTGAGCCTTTTTGCCCCGTATGTGGGATTGGACCTGACGGAAGAAGAGAAAATCTTAGCGGCTCAAATCGAAGAGACTCTTCGCCCTAACAATATAATTAAAAACCCATAAAAGTGAGTAAATATGAACCATCAAACTTTAACAGATTTACAGTGGCAAGTTTTGGAGCCCTTTTTTCCAAATCCGGTAAAACGGGGTCGAGGGAAACCTCATACTTCCTGGCGCAAAGTGCTCAATTCCATCTTGTACGTCCTCTCTACAAAATCCAAATGGGAAGCTTTACCAAAGGGAGAAGAGTTTGCCTCTAAATCGGCCGCTCACCGTTGGTACAAAATCTGGAAAAAGAATGGTTTTTTGGAGCAAATTCTCTTAAAACTCCAAGAGCTGTCTCTTTTGGCAAGCGAGCTAAAATTCCCGAAGTCGAGAATGAGACTTCCGAAAGCCGCTTCTACAGAAGTTATTCATTCATAACTGCTAGAGACGCTCTTCCGAAAGAATCAGTCACATCGATGTAGCCTTTCTTGAGATCGATAGAAAGGCTGCTCTTTTTCTCTCGAAGAAAATTCAATTTCTTGAGATCGATTTTCTTCAACACTAAATCTGCATAGGATCGGAAATAGAGCGCTTTTTGAGTGAGGTCTTTGATCACGATCCACTGGGTAAAATCGCCTGTCTCCTTATCGGGATCGCGGATGATGCCGATTGGAATATCGACCGTGTTGAGGAGATGCTCAGCTAAATTCACTGCTTCCAAACCACTTGCCGTTTGCCCCACGAAACGCAAGAAAGTGACGATTTTGACAAAGCGAGAGGGCGGACTCAAATCGCCCGGCAGACCCCAAAATCCCCCTCCTTGACCTGGTGGCGAAATGAGTACGTCCTTAAAAGTGATTGGATTCGGATTATAGGGTGATAAAGAGAGAAAATTCTGCAAGTTGGTGCACTGCCAATCAAAAGGAGGAGAGTTTGTCAAAACGCCGATTGGATTCTCGTAGATCTGCATGCTCCCTTTGACAAATTCGATCACCAAACTTTTGCCTTTCGCATCGTGAAGAGCCACGTGAATCGGGGCTTTGCCAAGAGGAGCTACTTCATGCCCCCAAATCTGCACTTTTTGAAGCGCCTCTTTTACCTCGGCCACGCTCGCAAAATTTCCGAGGGCCCAGTCGCAAAAATCGACGAAATCGACGATCTTTTTCTGATCGTCCATCGTAACCACGGGATAGTCTGTTACCCCGGGAAGCCATAGAAGAGCGCAGGAAAGCCCCACCTCATTCAAACCGTCAAATGCAAAAGAAAACTCAAGCGCTTTGATCCCGAGATAATTGTATTTTGAGGTCCAAGAAAGGCCTCCCTTTTGATTCGGCGCCAGGCTAGCCATCTTCTGCCCTTTTGGAAAAGCGGTAATCACCGCTTTTAAATCGAGGGCAAATTCCAAAGATCTTCCATTGACCCACGTCCCATCTTTGGCCTGCAAGACAAAGTCGGTGCAAGCAAAGGCAGTAGAACAGAGGAAGAGAAAGAGAAAGCGGACCATATTTTAACGAGAAACAAAATAACAGATTCGCTTCTTAGTTCACAAAAACTTTTTATTTTGCCGATGTTGATTTTTATTTTCCCTCTGGTAGAATTTTACCCTTTACTCCAAGGAGACTGAGAAAATGACACTGACTACAGACCTCACGCGCTATACAGCAGTTTTACAGGCACACCAAAGATTTATCGCCGTTGAAATTCAGGGAAATGAAATCACAGGCCGCATTTCCGAGGGAACGGATCAGAAGATCGTCCAAGCAGCAGCCGAGTGTTTTGCGAGAGCCCAAAGCATTCCATTCCATCTAGATTTGTTGAATCCTCCAGTGTACTCTGTGATCAACACAGTTTCGGGCTGGTTTCCTGCCAAACTGGGTCTTGACAAAATCGAAGTCATTGAGGCAATCACTGGTGATTCTCGATCCATCTCCATGAATGGATCTAAACAAACTGCAGAAAAGTGGGCACGCCTAATGGCTAAAAGCTATAATCTTTTCTATTTGCCACTTCCTATTTGAGCAATAAATATTTCCCTATTACACAAAGGAGTTCTTTGTATGGACTTACAAACCATATCCATTTTGAAAAGTGTGGTGTTTTTCTTTTGCTTTCTATTCGCACCCTACGTGTGCGTCCCAAGGGGGATGAAATTGTGGGAGCAATGGAAAAAGACAGGGCACTTAATGACTTTATCACACGCTGTTACCGCATTCGCAGGAGCCTTTTTTTTGTATGTTTCGGCATTGATGATTGTGATCATGAGATTTTTGGGATTAGCATGAAGAAGGTTTTCGCATTCATCGTACTGGGATCGAGTGTCTGTCAGAAAATTAGAGAGATTGGTCGACGAGATCATCCAAAAGTTTACTGAGAGATTTTTTTCTTCTTCGGGCTTCCCTTGCCAATTTGCAATGACGACGGCTGCTCGTTCGATAGGCTATTTTGCCCGGATAATCGTCCTCTTTTACAGGTTCCGGAACTTCCTCATTTTGATCCATGTAAAGTTTAATAGCCGCCTTCATAGGCTCTTTAATAGCTTTCAATCCTTCTTCTACACTTTCTGCATCTGTACAAACCCCAGGCAACTCATTCACTCGAATGATATAAAAACCTTTACCGTGATGAGAATCTTCCTCAATGAGGTAAGTCCATTTCAAACGCATGTAATAGTTAAGATCTTTAAACTTACTCTTCTTCTTTTTTTGGATAACCATGATCTCTTACTACTTCCTTAAGGTCCTTGATTTGATAAGGCAAAAGTTGGGATCTCTTTTTAATTGAGATATTTTTCAAATACCCCTTTTTCCTAAATACGCAATGGGACCCCTCACACTTCATTGCAAATCCCAATGAATAGAGTACAGTTTGCGCTTCATCATAGGAAATTTGATGCCCTAACAAAATCCTCTTAACGAGTTTATCGATTTTACTCATGAGATATACATGATATCTAAATTGATATCAAATATTCAAGAAATTATTTTGCAAGACATACTGCGACCGGTTAAGTTGTGTGAATTTGACTGGTCGCAGTATAGCTATCCAATCGATTGAACCAACCCTTGAGCCACTGGCCTTCGTTCCTTTCGGGAGGGGCGCTCTCTACTCTCCGGCGCAAAACCTCTTTGGCCGAGTGGACGAAGTCTCGTAAGGTATTTTCGGAAACAGCGGGCATGTCCTGTAGAACTTGCAAGAGCCCCCAGCCTTGGCCCTGGTAGGTCTCAGAGGGAGAGGTTCCTGCCCCCTTAAAATTCAAATAATCGATGAGGGCATACAAGCCGTTGGGCTCTTCGGATAGGCGCTGGAAAATCGCCCGGATTTTAGATTGGTCTTTCTCGGGACATTTTTCGATCAGGGCCGTGAACGCTTTCTCCAGGCGATTGGCTATGAAAATGGCCTGCAAAGCTCTTGTTTCATAGAGAAACGAGCGCAGACTCTTCATCTTGGGGCTCTGGATCTTCTCATAGAACTCTTCTCGAGAGCTCCAAGGACACTCCTTCGTAGTTTTTAGCCAGTCGGGAAGAGGCGCTCCTCTTTTTTGAAGAAAATCGATCAAGTCTGGAAACGTCTCCTCAAATCTTTCTCTTTGATTCTTGGAGTACCAGATGAAATGGCCAATGCCGAGCGAAGCGAAATTTTCCCCCTTTTTCCAGTGGGTCAATTCCTCAAATTTTCCCCCACATTCATTCTTCCAGATCTTTTCACCGATTTGATCTGCCATTTGAGGGGAGATAGTGAGGGCAAAGCCCTGTAGGCAAAGGAAGAGGAGGGAGAGTCGCATGGTTCTAGTTTGCTTTTGGGTTGCTGGGTAATTAGAATTGTATCTCAAATGGGATCAAAAATGTTCTTAAAAAAAGCATTCTTTTTCGTGCTGGGGATGACAGCCCTTTTTGGCAAGGTGCGCCAAACCGAAGGGGATGCGTATCGCATCTACCTGACAAAGCGCGCCTCCTGGCTTGGGTTAGACCTAGAAAGACGATCGGAGCGCGTTTTAACCCGGGTTGGCGCCATGCTGCGATTATTCACTCCCGAAGAGGGGGCGATTTTAAAAAAGGCCCTGAATCAGCTCAATTTAAGGATCCGAGAAAAAATCATAGAGGAGCTCGATACTGAGCCGACGGGCTATCCTCCGATCTACATGCCCGCTGTTCTCGTCAATCTGTTGGGCAATCCCGCTCTAGGTGTCACGCGAGAAGAAAGGCTTTTTAAAACAGTGACTCTAGGACTGCCTCTCATAGCCCGCGTTTTGGAAAAACATCAGGAACTATTGGCAGCTGGCCAAATGGATCCCAACATTCCACTCAATTTCAACCAAATCGCAGGCGTTGCCAAGACAACCCCCGACCAGCTTGAAAAAGAGTTCACTCTCGACTCAGAAGGAAATGTTCTCTTGATTTCTGATTAGAAATAGAGAACATTGAACTTGATGAAGCTGATGGGTCTGATTGGAGGAATGAGCTGGGAATCTACTCAGCGTTATTACCAGCTCATGAACCAGTATGTACAGGCAAAACTGGGAGGGCATCATTCGATTGAGGCAATCCTTTATTCGGTAGACTTCGAAAGAATTTTAAACCTAGTTCATCGAGATGAATGGGAAGCCATTGCCCAAGAAATCGCTGATCTCGCCAAAAAATTGGAAAGGGCGGGAGCCAATTTTCTCCTCCTCACTTCAAACGCCATTCACAAAGTGTTTCCAAAAATACAGGCCGCTCTCCATATCCCTATCCTCCACATTGTCGATCCAACAGCCCAAGCGATTCAGAAAGCCGGGATGAAAACAGTGGGACTCTTGGGGACCAAAGTGACTATGGAAGAGGATTTTTTTAAAGATCGACTCTTTCATCCATACGGCATCAAAGCACTCGTACCAGAAGATCGGGATAGAGAACAGATTCATCGGATCATTTTTGAGGAATTAACCCTCGGGAAAATCCATTCTGACTCCAGAAAAGAGATGATGACTCTCATCAAAAAAACTAGAATCCCAAGGCGCTGAAGGGATCATTTTGGGCTGCACAGAACTCACCCTTTTACTCCACCAAAAAGACACTTCCCTTCCCCTCTTTGACACAACCGATCTACACGCTAGAGCAGCGGTAGATTTAGCGGTTTACTAACTCCTCACAGATCGCCTGTATGGAGAGGGCGCTCGGGCTAAAAGATTTGAAAATCAGATCTGCCTTTGAAAAGAGCTCCGCATCTAGAGGGTCTCTCAAACAGAGGAGAACGAGCGGTTTTTTTAGATTGAAAAACGACTCTGTCATACTGATCGCACCCGCATTTTTCCAAGCGTTATAAGAACACACGATCAAGGCATCTGCTCTTGCCGCTTTTTCTAAACCCGCTTGAATCCCTTCACTGGATGGATTGAGGCCTTTAAAAAAGTAGGTGTCTGTTGCACTTCCTACCGCAAATATTGAGGTGCGAGAAAGCATCTCTTGCAAAATTTCTGGAGCCACTATCAGGATCTTTTTAGATTTTAGCTGCAAAGAGAGCGGCTTCTTCTCGATGATCTGCAAGGCGCGAGCAGCGATTTTCTGGGCGAGCGCGCGATGCTCCGGCGTATCGATGTGTCCGCAACAATCTGCCGGTTGATCCTGGATGTAGAGCTCCTTCAATTTGAGAATTCTCGTAACCGCTGCATTGAGCCGAGTCTCAGGGATTCGGCCATTTTGAACCGCTTTGACAAGAGCGCCGTGAATTCTCTGAATATCGATAGGGGTCAGCTCAAAACCGGTATGCTCACCCACTAGGAGCTTGCCGCCCAAGATGAGGAGATCGCAGCCTGCGTTCAAAGCTCGAATCGAAGCCTCATCGACAGACATGCATTCTTTGAGCACGCCATCCATGACAAGTGAATCGGCAACAATCAATCCTTGGAATCCGAGCGTGTCTCTGAGAATCCTAAGCGTAGTTTCTGAAAGGGTCGAGCAATTCTTCGGATCGAGAGCGGGAACGAGAATATGGGCGGTCATGATCGCATCGGCAGATGCGGCAAGTTTTGCAAAAGGAAGAAGTTCTACTCGCTCTAACTCCTCTTTGGATTTACGGATGATGGGTAAATCTGCATGGGGATCTACCCCCACATCTCCATAGCCAGGAAAATGCTTGAGAGTCGCAATCACATGGGCCTCACGAAACCCTTTTAAAGACTCTTCGCCAAAAGCAGTGACGATGTCTGGCTGATCGCCAAAAGAGCGAATCCCAATGACAGGATTTTTGGGGTTGCTATTCACATCGACGACAGGAGCCAGGTTCATGTTGACTCCCACAGCTCGCAGCTCTTCCCCTATCGCAAAAGCCGCCTCTTTGGCAAGCTGCGGATCTTTCGTTTCTCCGAGCGCCCGATTTCCTGGAAAACGGGTAAATCCAGATTGTAGGCGAGCCACAATCCCTCCTTCTTGATCCGCTGCAATGAGAAGAGGGATGGAAAGACGGGTATTTTTGGCTAAATTTTGTAGATCTGCGCTCAAGGTAAAAACTTGCTGAGGAGAATGCAGTCCATTCGCCCAGTTGTAGTAGATCACGCTCCCTATTTTCATATCTTGGATGAGAGTCTTTGCATCTTCATTGACCTTTTCCCCATGAAAATGGACCATCAAGACCTGCCCCACCTTTTCTTCTAAAGTCATTTTCTCTAAAAGATCCGAGCCAAAACAACAACCAGCACAAAGACAACTTATAAAAAACAAAACCGTTTTCACTTGATTAGATACCAAAAGTTTCCCCTTTTTTCTACGCTCAGATGATACTCGGCTGAAAATTTTTCCAACACCTCTTTTACGTAAGGATCAAAAACCCTATTCCCACATAAGAGCGTTCCCGAACCAAGCCACTGATACAGTTCGCTGAGATGCTCCTTCAATGCATGCCGAAAAGTTTTAAAATCTGGAAAAAGAGAGTGCCGATAATAGCTCAAATCGATGAAAAAAGAGCAGTCTTTATGGGTCGAGATTTCAAAGTGTGAACGGACCAACGTGAGTTTATCCGCATTTTCGAAAAGAGCTAAATCCTCCAAATAGGTTGGAAGGCGAAATAGAGTTTCTTGATCCATCCAAGGATCATAGAGAAAGATTTTTTGCAAAAAATAGGGAATTTTTGCGAGCTGAAGAGACCGAATCGCGCTCAAAAATCCGGCATAGACTAAGTTTTTACCTCCTTTTTCCTCTAAAATGGAGATCAAATCTTCTAAATCCGATGTGAGAAATTGGGTGGCCTCGAGTTTTGAAAAAGAACAATTTTTTGCCCTCACTTGTCTCTGAACCTCTTGGATGCGATCTCGCCAATAACCAAAATAGGCCTTGTCGCATTGAAAAGATTTCAGGGCTTCATATTTCTGCATCAAGAAAGGAAGATCTATTTCTTCCCAATTGTGAACCATCACGACCGGCAATCCCTCATAAATGGGATCATTGAAGGTGTGCTCTACAATCGGAATGCAACCGAGAACGAACGCTTCCCAAGTTCTAACGCAATCTGTTTCTAACCCAAGAGGAGAAAGGACAAATAGAGAGGATCCCATCTCCTCGTAAAATAGGGCCCGATCTATGGGTTTCCACTCTTCGCTGCTCTTGTTTCTCGTGTAACAATACGATTGGTTTTCAAATAGCGGAACTATTTTGTCTCGATCCCCGTGAGGCCTTGGCCTATGACACATGTAGAGAAGGTGTTTTTTCTCATAGGGAACCCTCTTTACAGCCTCTAGCAAACTTTTGGATACTTGGGGATTGAGATCAAAAATCCCGAAATCTTGTCCCATGGGCAGCTGAGCGATTTTCGGGTGGTGGCTAAAAAGGATGTTTTTGGAAAACCAAGCTGCCAATTTTGGATCGTAGAGAAGCTTTTTCGCACTCGTCACAGGAACCCAATTTCCCACATCACAAGTGACGAGGATATAAGGATGGCGAATCTTGTCATGAACCTGCGCTGCAAACCAATCTAAATACCAAATGTTTAGATAAATGATGTCTCCCTCTTGGACAGAATCTGGGTCAAAGCGCTCCGTAGATTGATCGATGATGTGATCGCAAATAGTTCGATATGTGAAGAAACTACAGAAAGGGGAATGTCCTGGATGATCTCGAGTATTTGGCCAGTTTCTATAGTGCCATTTTTCGATCTCTATCGGCTCACAATTCAAAAGAGAAATCAGCAATAGAAAAATGCTTTGCTTTTTAATGCCCACAAAAAATATCCTATCGACCTAAAATACTACAGGAGCTTAAAAAATGGTATCTGCAAGCATTCCATCATATGGGGAAATCGCCAAAGCATTTGTCTTTTCGCTTGTCGATCCTTTTATCAATCCAGATGCTCAAGCCTTTTATCAAAAGGCGATGACTCAAGTGAAAACTCAAGGAGTATCCACTCTCTTATTGAATGGGGTCAAGAGCGCTTATCGCACAGTCAAACAAGAACCCCTCAACGCATTTCTTTTAACTGCAGCTGTCTTTACGAAATATGCAGGAGTAGAGACAGCGATGCTCTCTAGCTCAGTCTCCATAGCCCGTGTCTATAAAACAGCCGAATCTTCAATTAAAATGATGGTAGATCGCCTTTCTATATCCCAGACAGCGATCTATTGGTCGGCTGTCCTTGTGGCTTTATCCTCTCTTCCTGCCGCTACTGCTCTAGAATGGAATAGCGTTGCGGATGCCAAAGCGCATTATTCTGGGGGCCCCTGTTCAGATCAAGCGCAGAAGGTTATGAAGCCTGCAACGCAGTGTGTACAGAAACATGGAAATCTTCAAGACTGCCGCCATTTGGTTCCAGAGGCCGATTTATATGCTTTCACTCGTCACCCTTCTGCAAACAATGATCCTGGTCGCGTTACTATCGCCAAACTACACGAAGGCAGGACCTGCATTCTTTCTTCACTCAGTACAAACTCCTCCGTCACCAAAACTTGCTTTAATGGGACTGATCTCGACTCTCGAACTGTAGAAGAAGTGCCCGGCCTACATTTAAGTAGAGCACATGAGGGCTTAGAACCTGGCCAAAGTGTACTTCATATCGGCATAAAGTCACCTGAGCCATGTGGACATTTCCAAAATGTGACTGCAAAGACCACTTTAAGCCATGACGCTGTATGTTTACTCACATCTCTCAAGGAAGGAGAACCTACTTCTCAAATCTGTTTTGAGCCCTCTCATCCCGAAACGATCACTCTTAAAGAATCGCCCATGCAATTACAGCGGACTGGGGAACAGCCTGCTTCTCTTTTAGTGAAAAATCCGAAAGCAGCAGGACTCGACGTAAGCCCAGATCTTCCTTGCCCAAATCAAAAAGAAGGTTTTTCTCTCTGGGATGCTTTCGGGTGGTGGTGGAATCAAAAGCTACCCTGTAAGCGCGAAGATCACACGGAGCTTTGAGTCTTTCTAAAGTCAGAAATCTTTTGGGACTAAAATGGCAAACTTGCGCTTTTGTAAAGAAGCAAGAGTTTCTCGATAGGCCACATCTTGAGGATTCTGGTCAGCGAAGGGAAAAAGACCTTTGCAAAAGAGCCTTCTGAAAAAGCCCTCTTTCTCCACCGGTTGTAAATGGCTAAATCCAGCAATCGCATAAAGCCTTCTCCCATCTTTTGACAAACCATCTATTTTTCTGCATAGGCTCCGATTGCGCGCAGGAAGATCACCAACGATATTTTGGAGTGCATCGTACGACTTTTTCATCGATGCAATCGTTAGAGCATACTCAAAGAAAGTAGCATTCAGCGCCGCACTGATTCCCGCAAAAACCGTCAATATGGCTGCAATACATGCGTCGTCAAGGCCTCTCTTTGTACTCGGACCTAATTGATCCCAACCTTTAATTTTAAGTGGACTTCTCACGTACTTAGCCTGCGAATGGCGGATCGGATCGCTCTCTTCCGTTTCAGTCAAAATGAGATCGTCTCTTTCACATAGTCGGTCGATCAAATGCGCATTATCGATCCGATTCTTAACGCTTATATGATTTTCTCCTAAACAAACTACCTCTGCTTCATCTAAGTGATCGACATTTGTTGCAACAACATCAAAATTTTTCTTTACAAGACTTTCAATCTCTTGTCTCTTTTCAAGAAACATTTTTTGATCGTTAATTATAGTGGTTGCCATTCCGCCAACAATCAAAAATTGTCTTAATTTAAACCATTTAGAAAAACGGGCTAGAAAATCAATGATTGAATAGCAGATGGAATCTAAATATCCAAGTGTCTGATGACTAATCTGGTAGACTTTCTCAGCTGCCGCCAGACAGGTCAACTCCTGCTTATCGCATTCAACCTTTAATTGATCTTTGAAAATTTTGTAATTATTTAATTCTATCGTTCTCATTGCAACTATTTAACCACAAATATAGATTAAATTAAATATTAAATATTTATTTATTTGGAGAAGAGAAGCGTCTGACGAACAAGATCACACGGAGCTTTGAGTCTTTCTAAAGTCGGTTTGTTCTTTAGAAGATTACCAGAAATCTTTTGGGACTAAAATGGTGGTTTCTACGATAAGAAAGCCTGCCCTAACTGCTCCATAAGCGCATTTCTTTGTTGTGTTTCAAACCATTCGATCAATTCTTTGCTCTTAGACGACAGATCTTTCAGCGCACGAAAATCTTTAAAATGCACATGGTTATACATGCTTTGCACCGTTTTTGAGGCCGCCTCTGCTTGCGATTTTGCAATCAAAGCTGAATCGAAATCGATCAGCCGCAATCCGTTGCCTCTATTAGGGATGAAGTTGCCACAATTACCGTCCCTATAAGCAATCTTGTTTTCAGCTAAGATTTTATATGCGGTAAACAGTTCGAAGAAGAAGTCCTCTCGTGACGTATATAATTTATCGACAGCCTCTTCCATGGATACAGTTTTTACGCTATCACATGAAACGACCATAAAACCAGATCCATCATCTTCCTGATCTGCCAATTCTCTCATAGCCTTAGCCCTGGCCTTTTGGGTACTACTCTCTTCGATTAAAGCGGCGTTACTTACATCAGGCTCTAGGGCCAGATCTTCCATCCAACGGAATAATGATTTTCCAGCATTGTCCATCTCTATAAAGACAAATCTGTCTTCTCTTTGCTGTACCAAACAGGCGCCATAAAAAACGGGAGCAACCCCAACTTGGGCAGCCACTTGACAAATTCGAATTTCATCGCCATTTTTAAGCCTCTCTAGGGGGATTGCTTTATATACTCTTTGAGGATTTGAGCCACTCACATTGTAAATGCTCCCACAACTGCCATCCTTAATTTTCTCACCTATTGTACGGCCAATAGCGGCAATCTCAATCAAGGGAAGTGCGATAGGATTATTTCGACCGACCCGTTCTGTTGGAAGTGCGGAGGAAAGGGGAAAAATCGATGGACGGGAGATATTTGATGCTGACGCCACAGAAACCTCTTAGAATTTAGATGCTCGGAGCGGGACGCCCTCGCGCTGGGCTGAAGCAGCCCATGCTCCCGGGCCGGCGATTTTTTTCGGGTTCAACCGAAAAAAATTCGAGCCCCGTCTCGAAAAGCCAAGCAGTTGGCTTTTCGACTCCTCGCAAATAATTTTGCTCGGAGCGGGACTCGAACCCGCACGGTATTGCTACCAAGGGATTTTAAGTCCCTAGTGTCTACCATTCCACCATCCAAGCAAATAAAGGAGATATTCTAGTGAGAAAAGGAGTTTAGTCGCAAGCCCGCAATCTTTTGAACTGCGGGCTAAAGATCACTCTTCGTCGTCGTCTTCCGAATCATCCCTCTGAGGCGGATGCTCCAACTTCTCTTTAGAAGGAGCCTCATCTCCCGTTTCCGCAGGCTTATAGCGCGTCAAGGATTCTTTGATGAGTGTCGGGGGCGGCGGAAAAAGTTTAGAAATGAATGAAGGAGCTTTTTCTTCTCCTCCTCCTCCGGCTGATGCATCGGCTGGGTAACCGTTGCCCTGGGAGGGCTGATGATCCTCCGGGGTTGGATAGTCCTCTTCACGAGACCTCTCCTCCGGCTCCATTTCGCGAGGCGGTTGGCCCTGCTGCATGTCTTGCCGATCGCGATCCCGCCCCCTACGACCCCTTCTCCTCTTGTTGTCCCGCTTGCGATCGCGAGGCTGTTGATCTTGCTGCCCAGAAGAATGGCTGGGCGCAGGTCGGGATTCGGCCAGATGGGCGTCTTGGGGACTCTCTTCGCGAGGTCTCGGAGGCGCTTCCCTGCCCCCTCCAATCTTGATCGACCTCTCGGTCGATACGTTCTTCAAGGGCATCCGCGTTTCTTTGAGCTCTAAAATCTCATAGTCGCTCACTGGAACGAGAAAGCTCTTCGGTCTTTCTTGCGAACGAAAAAAGAAAGAGTGCCCAAAGGACACGACTTCTACAGCATCAACAAAATAGTCTTCTTGGCTTACACCTTTGCTGCTCCGGACAACTAATTTGCATCCTTCGCGAGGCGTAATCACAGTCTCGATAATAGGTTCTCTCGTAAAATTCACTGAAATTTCCGTTATTTAAAGGGTTTTTACATGGATTAGTGGAGTTTAGTGATGTCATTCTTTCGATCCCATATACTCCAACAGATCGACAACGCGGTGAGAATAACCCATTTCGTTGTCGTACCATGCGACGATTTTATAAAAACGGCTACTCAAACCAATCCCTGCTTTCTTATCGTAAATGCAAGAATAGGGAGAGCCAATAAAGTCTGAAGAAACCAACTCCTCATCGGTCGTCGCAAGGACTCCCTTAAGAGTGGTCTTGGACGCTTCATCCATCGCTTTGCTGATCTCGTCATAGGTCGTATCTTTAGAAAGTCGTACCGTGAGATCGACAACCGATACATCGAGCGTCGGAACACGAAATGCCATCCCCGTCAGCTTACCTTTCAGCTCAGGGATTGCTAAGATAACCGCCTTTGCGGCGCCCGTCGAAGACGGGATAATGTTAAAACCAGCAGCCCGCCCGCCACGCCAGTCCTTATGAGAAGGCCCGTCAACAGTGGGTTGGCTCGCGGTCAAGGAATGCACTGTACTCATCAGCCCCTCTTCGATCCCAAATTGCTTGAGAAGGACGAGGCAGAGCGGAGCCAGACAGTTCGTCGTGCAAGAGGCATTGCAGATCACAAAATCCGTTTTCGGATTGTACCGAGCGTGATTGACCCCCATCACATAGGTGGGGATATCGTCTTTGCCCGGCGCAGAAATCAAAACCCGTTTGGCTCCCGCTTGGAGGTGCTTCTTCGCCTCTTCTAAATGCGTAAAACGCCCAGTGGATTCCACGACATAATCGACCCTGTTTTCCTTCCAAGGGAGTTTGGTCGGGTCTTTTTCAGCTGAAACAAAGATTTTTTTACCCCCGATGATGAGATGATTCGGGTCCCATTGAACAGGTTTTGGATAGGTTTTATGAACCGTGTCATGCTTAAAGAGATAGGCCAAATTGTCTGGAGGAACGAGGTCATTGATGGCAACGACTTCTAGATCGGAGCGCTCCAGCGCCGTGCGCAAAACTAGCCTTCCGATTCGACCAAAACCATTGATCGCTATACGTTTAACCATGAATTTCTCTCCAACACGATCGAACCTTAAGGTTAAAGAATTGCACCAAGAAAGTAAAGGATAAAGAATAGGTTCAAGGGGTCAAAGAATTTGACCCCTTGATAGGAATTACTTGAGATATTCGATGTAGCAAGTAGGTGCGTTGTCGCCAATCCGATCTCCCTTGCGGATGATCCGGGTATAGCCCCCATTGCGGGCTGCATAGCGCTCGCGCAACTCTCCAAACAGCTTATCGATCACGAGTCGGTCCCGAGAATAAGATCCCTTATTCCCAGCCTTTACAGCCCTCGCCTCTTTGGAAGTCAGAGGATTGAAAGCCACTCTTAAAAGAGATACCGCGTTCCGCTTTGCTGCGAGAGTATTTTTTTTAGCCATCGTAATCACCTTCTCTGCATGACGACGGAGTTCTTTTGCCTTCACGACAGTTGTCTCAATCCGTTCGTTTTCGATGAGCGATTTCATCATATTCGAGAGCATCGCCCTGCGGTGGGCTCCCGTTCGCCCAACTTTAAATGTGTGCTTACCGTGTCTCATACAACCGACTCTCCAGCCTTCTCTGATAGATAATTTTGAATGATTTGTTTGATGTTGTCCCGATTGATGCCGTAGCGGCTTAAGTCCATACCGAGCGATAATCCCAATTCATCGAGCTTTTGCTTGATTTCCGTCAGCGATTTCTTACCAAAGTTGCGGAAACGGAGCATCTCAGATTCTGGCATTACGACGAGCTCTCCAATCGTGTCGATGTTCGCATTGGCCAAGCAGTTCGTCGAACGAACAGAAAGCTCAATTTCATCGATCTTGAGCGCAAGTTTTGAGAGAACTTCATCTCGATCGCGGTTGGTCTGCATCTCGCCTTTATCAAAGATCACTGCATGCGCTTTGATCTTATCAAACACCTGGAAGTGCATGATGCCGATCTGCGCAGCAAAGGTGAGCGCTTCAACCGGGGTGATACGACCATCGGTCGTCACTTCTAAAATCAGACGATCAAAGTCGGTATCTTGACCGACCCGCGTGTTTTCTACATAGTAGTTCACGAGTCGAACGGACGAAAAAGCCGAGTCGATGATGATCTCGTCTACGAGACGATCAAAATTCGTGTGTCTTTCTGAAGGTACATATCCGCGCCCCGACGAGACTCTGAGATCGATCTTCTTCGACATCGGTTTTGTCACAGTGAAGATCATGTGGTCGGGATTCACCATCTGATAATCCGATTGCCCTAAAAGATCTTTCAGGGTCACACGGTAGGACCCGCCAGCCCGTTCAATCATCTCATCAGTGATTTCTAACATTTTAGAAATCTGATGGATATCGCGCGGATGGCTTCCTTCCTCAACCGTCAAATGGCGCAAAAGAGCTCCTTTGAGATTCAGGATAATGTGGGTCATGTCTTCAATGATCCCTTCAACCGCCATGTATTCATGGGGTACGCCCTCAATCCGCACCGACAAGATCGCAGGCGCCTCAAGCGAGGCTAACATAATCCTTCTCAAAGCGCTGCCAACCGTATGGCCGAATCCGCGCTCAAAAGGCTCAACCACGAAACGAGCAAATGTCGATGTTTGGCCAGCTTCGTCAATTTTGATTTTTTCTGGCATTTCAAATTTGCCATACTTTACAGGCATGTTAGTCTCTCCTCTTATACACGTCTTCGTTTACGGGGTCTGCACCCATTGTGGGGAACTGGGGTCTTATCGCGGATAATGCTGATCGCAAGTCCTGCACTCATTAGACCACGCACAGCAGATTCACGGCCAGCGCCAGGTCCACTCAAATTCACTTCGCACTCCTTCATGCCGACACCCATTGCATCTCGAGCTGCGTTCTGCGCGGCGATCGTCGCTGCGAATGCCGACGATTTTCGCGAACCTGCAAAATTCGACTTGCCCGCAGATGACCAGGAAATCACATTTCCAGCCAAATCGGTGATCGATACAATCGTGTTGTTAAAGGTTGCTCTGACATGCGCAATCCCAGCCGGAACGGTGCGCGTAATTTTCTTTTTAACCCGGACTCCTGCCTTCTTCGGCGGCGCTTTCTGTTCTTGCTTAGCCAAGCTCTACTCCTCAAATTAAATTTTAAATTTTCTTATTCGCAACGGTTTTGCGTTTTCCTTTACGCGTACGAGCATTGGTGCGCGTCCTTTGCCCCCGAACAGGAAGGCCACTGCGATGCCGAATTCCTCTATAACAATGGATTCCTACGAGTCGCTTGATGTTGTTTTGGATCTGACGTCTCAAATCCCCTTCCACCACATACTCTGACTGCAGAATCGCATTCAGGCGGGCAATATCGTCCTCGTTTAACTCCCGCGCCCTCATATCTTTGTTCAATCCCAGTTTTTCAATAATCTGGTTCGACAGTTTCCGCCCAACCCCATAAACATAGGTCAGAGCCACTTCTAAACGTTTATTGTCTGGAATGTCGATTCCAATCACTCTAGGCATATCTTTTTCCTTCCAAATAAAATA